>JBJOHR010000260.1:0-8430 GCA_046047575.1 Bacteroidota bacterium
GTAGATTTTCGGTTTTAAGCGCTTCCAAAATCGAAGTTTCTTTCCTATTTGGTTAAACAACCGATCGTTATACCTTTGCGCGCTTGAAAAAACAAGACAAAAACTAACCAATCAATACACAGTAAGATGAACATTATTTACATCCTCCCACTGTTTGGAGTAGTCGGACTGCTCTTTGTAATGTGGAAAAGCGCATGGGTCACCAAGCAGGAAGTAGGCACCGAGCGCATGGCAACCATTGCCAAGCACATTCAAGTGGGAGCCATGGCCTTCCTTAAGGCCGAATACAAAATTCTGGCAATTTTCGTTGCCGTTCTTGCCGTACTCTTAGGTTTTAAAGGTCAGGCTGAGGCGAGTTCAAACGGATTCGTGGCCCTCTCATTTGTGATGGGTGCCCTATGTTCCGGTCTTGCCGGATACTTGGGTATGGTGGTTGCCACCAAGGCGAACGTCCGTACTACCAATGCTGCCAGGACTTCCTTGGGAAAAGCGCTCGAAGTAGCATTTGGTGGCGGTTCTGTAATGGGAATGGGTGTTGTTGGCCTGGGTGTTCTTGGGCTAAGCGGTCTCTTCCTCCTTTACAATGAATTCCTAGGCCCTGAGTGGGGCGTTGCCGAAGTGCTGAATGTGCTTGCTGGTTTCTCTCTAGGAGCTTCTTCCATCGCATTGTTTGCACGTGTTGGTGGTGGAATCTATACGAAAGCCGCTGACGTGGGTGCTGACCTCGTTGGTAAAGTGGAAGCTGGAATTCCAGAGGACCACCCACTGAACCCTGCAACCATTGCCGATAACGTTGGCGACAACGTAGGTGACGTGGCGGGTATGGGCGCTGACCTTTTCGAATCGTATGTAGGTTCAATTGTGGGTACCATGGTGCTTGGAGCCATTTTCGTTACCGCTCCTGAGTTTGCTGACAAGTTTGACGGCCTTGGCGCTGTTCTTCTTCCGATGGCCCTGGCTGCAGTTGGCATCCTAGTTTCCATCTTCGGAACATTCTTCGTGAAGGTGAAAGAAGGCGGAAGTCCTCATACCGCTCTGAACATTGGTGAATTCGGTTCAGCCGCTCTGATGATCATTCTTTCTTACTTCATTATCGGTCATTTCCTTCCTGAGTCGTGGGTTCTTGACGGTAAGACCTTCACCTCTAATGGAGTATTCTTTGCAACGCTTGCAGGTCTTGCAGCCGGACTAGGCATTGGAAAGATCACGGAATATTACACAGGAACAGGAACACCTCCAGTACTAAGCATTGTACGCCAATCACTAACGGGTGCAGCTACCAACATCATTGCTGGCCTTGGAGTGGGAATGATGAGCACCGCCATTCCTGTGATCCTGATTGCTGCTGCCATCCTTGTTGCGTTCCATTTCGCTGGGCTTTACGGTATAGCCATTGCAGCGGTGGGTATGCTTGCCAATACTGGTATCCAATTGGCTGTTGATGCATACGGACCGATCTCTGACAACGCGGGCGGTATTGCCGAAATGGCTGGCCTTCCGAAAGAAGTTCGTAAGCGTACTGACAAACTAGATGCAGTGGGCAACACAACTGCTGCCATTGGTAAAGGTTTTGCCATCGGTTCTGCTGCACTTACCGCATTGGCCTTGTTCGCTGCGTTCATGCAGCAGGCCAACGTAAAGACGATCGATATCGCCCAGCCTTCCGTTATGGCGGGTCTGCTGGTTGGCGCAATGCTTCCATTTGTATTCTCGGCTATGGCTATGAACGCTGTTGGCCGTGCTGCCATGGCGATGATCGAAGAAGTGCGCAGACAGTTTTCTGACATTCCTGAGCTAAACGCTGCACTTGCAGTAATGAAGCGTAATGAAGGCAAGGAAGAAGACACTTGGAGCACAGAAGACAAGGCTATTTTTGATGCTGCAGACGGCAAGGCTGAATACGATAAGTGCGTGGAGATCAGCACCAAGGCCTCAATCAAAGAGATGGTAATGCCTGGTCTATTGGCTGTTATTGTTCCTGTTATCGTTGGATTTGCTGGAGGACCCGAAATGTTAGGTGGTCTGCTGGCTGGCGTAACATCAGCTGGTGTGTTGATGGCAATTTTCCAATCGAATGCAGGTGGTGCATGGGACAACGCCAAGAAGATGTTCGAAGAAGGTGTGGACATCAACGGAAAGACCTACTACAAGGGATCTGAACCGCATAAGGCTACTGTTGTGGGTGACACCGTTGGCGACCCGTTCAAAGACACCTCTGGCCCATCGTTGAACATCCTTCTGAAGTTGATGTCAGTTGTGGCATTGGTTATCGCGCCTTCGATCGCACTGGAGATTCCAGCTATTGATGATGCTGCACTACTGAATGCTCCAACAGTTGAAATGACAGTTGAAACAACCACAGCAGAAGATGGTACTGTAACTGAAACCACTGTTACGACCGAAACCGTGACCAACACTGCTGGCGAAGTAGTTACAGAGACCGTGAAAGAAGTAGTTGAAACTGCAAAGCAAGAAGTTACCAAATAATTCTTCTTTCCATGAAACATCAAAAGCCCCGACCAGCATTGGTTGGGGCTTTTTTGTACCGACAGATTCATAGCCAATGAATAACTTGCTTACCATGATCAAAAAAGCCGCCTACGCGTTTTCGACTGTTTGTCTTCTTGGCCTTTTTTCATGTGGGCCAAACCTGAAACCGGTTCCGAATCCAATCTCTGACAAGGCGACCCGTTCGAAAGGATTCGACCTCTCTCAGCTGAAAACCAACCCCAATAAAAACCTCTACTGGGGCGACCTCCACGTGCACACCAGCTTGTCTTTCGATGCGTTCTTTTCGGGCACACTGACCACCTGCGATGAGGCATATCGGTACGCAAAAGGAGAAGAGATAAGCATATACGGCCGTGCTGTAAGGTTGCGCCAACCGTTGGATTTCTGCGCCATCACAGACCACTCGGAATTATTGGGAGAATCGTACTCCGCAACGGTAGACACAGCGCCAGGATATAATTCCTTTATCAACCAATACTTCCGGTCCATATTCAAAACCGATTCCCCGTTAGGAGTGGATACAGCAAAGCAATGGCGGATTTTCAATCGGGTAATGAAGGGTGCTGAAGATGCTTCCCGTTCACACCCGTTCTTTTTCAAAGGCTATGAAACCACCGCAACTGCTTGGGGAATTACGCTCGATGCTGCGGAAAAACACTACCAACCCGGCACGTTCACCACCTTGGCCGGATTTGAATGGACCCTGGCCAAAGGCGAGGCTCATCTTCATCGGAACATCATCTTCAAAGACCTTGTGGTTCCAGACTATCCGGTAAGTTCCCTAGAAGCAAGGAATGAAGAAGAACTCTGGCGATGGATGCAAGAGGCAACGGACGCAGGCTCGAAGCTATTGGCCATTCCTCACAATACCAATTTGGCTGAAGGTTCTGCTTGGCAGGCAACCGACTGGCAAGGCAATCCTATTTCGGCAGAGTATGCACAAATGAGGCAGAATTTCGAACGGTTGGTGGAAGTTCATCAGGTAAAAGGAAATTCTGAAGTGCATGCCGCATTTTGGAAGAACGATGAATTTGCAGGCTTTGAGAACCATACGATGGGAACCCCAACTGAGCAGAATTACGTGCGTTACGGATTGAAGGAGGGGGTGCGATTGAACCGGTCCCTTGGCGTGAATCCATTTAAAATGGGAATGATCGGCAGCACTGATACCCATAACGGCACACCGGGAAACACCGAAGAAAATGATACGGAAATAGGCAACAAGGGCATCATAGACATTGACCCCTTGAACAGAACGTTCGACCGCTGGCCATTGGACCAGACACAGACCGTGGAAGAGGTGGTCAATCCAGGAGGATTGGTGGCTGCTTGGGCTCCCGCCAACACGCGAGAGCATATTTACACCGCATTGGAAAATAGAGAGGTGTATGCCACCAGCGGCAACCGCATTCAACTCCGGTTCTTCGGTGGAAATGCCTTTGACCCGACATTAAAAGATGAAGCCATGATCAGCGCAGCTTATGAGAATGGTGTGCCGATGGGAAGCGACCTAAAGCCGATTGACAACAAACCCCAATTCCTGGTTTGGGCCAAGCGCGATGAGTTCGGAGCAAGTTTAGAGCGCATCCAGATCATTAAAGGTTGGGTGGATGAGGAAGGTGGAGTTTATGAAGAGATCTTTGATGTTGCGTTATCGGAGAATCGTCTTTCTGAAGGAGTTGAAGCTGTAAACCTCAATACTGGTGAGTGGAACCGAAACCATGGTTCGGACGATCTGAAGGCAATCTGGACTGATGAAGATTTCAATCCCAACTTCTATTCGTTCTACTATGTGCGCGTGCTTGAGGTACCAACGGCCAGCTGGCGACTTCTGGATCAAGTGAGATACGGTTTCGACCATAGCTCACATCCAAATCTGATCATTCAGGAACGGGCGTGGTCATCGCCCATATGGTATTCCCCAGAAAACTAAAAACCTACAACTCCGTGCGGAACTTGGCTCCGTTGTTTCGGAAAATGTTGAAGTACTTCTGACCTGTTCGTATCTGCTTTATCAGGTAAAGCTTGTCCTGTGGGTTCTCCGTTTCAAAGGCAGCATCAAAGGCTTTCTCGGTGTCGTCCTGTAGCCAATCTATTAACGTACGACCATCGCGTTCAACGATGTTCATGTTCACTCTGGCGTCATACACAAAGAAAAAACAGACGCTGAGCGCATCCTCAAAAACGATCTTCCGCAGCAAAGTTCCTCCACGGAAACCAGGTTCGTCCTCGCAATAGAAACAGCCGTAATTCGACTTGGTCCATTCCAATACCTTATTGAGCGTGTATTCACCACTCTTCTTCTCCATCAATTCCTTGATGTATGCGGCTTTATTATTCTCAACTCCGCTACAGACTTTTTTCTGGTAGGCGCTGTTTACTCGGCTACAATCAGACGAAGACTGAGCAGATGATTGAAAGACACTGATTGTTGCGATGAGTGCAGTAAAAAGTAGGGGCTTAATAGACATTGACCTCGCGTTCTAATTGAACGCCAAATGTATCGTAAACCGACTGCATTATCTGCGCTGACAGATTGAAAATTTCAACACCCGTGGCATTACCGTAATTGACCAACACCAAAGCCTGCTGCGCATGACTTCCGGTATTGCCCACCACTTTGCCCTTCCAACCGCACTGTTCAATAAGCCAACCTGCTGCCAATTTGGTTTCTGTTCCAGCAGGGTAACCAGGAATTGTCGGGTGCTTTTCTTTCAACTGTTCGAACGCAGAATTGGGAACAACAGGGTTTTTGAAAAAACTGCCCGAGTTGCCCAACTTCTTGGGGTCTGGCAGTTTGCTCTGTCGGATGTTGATCACTGCCTGGCTTACATCTTTTATGGTGGGTTCTGTAATGCCCATAGCTTCCAATTCCTGCTCAATGGCCCCGTAGGAAGTATTTATGTTCGGATTCTTTGAAAGCCTGAGTGTTACCGAGGTGATCACAAACTGTCCTTTGAACCTGTGCTTGAAAACGCTTTCGCGGTAACCGAAATCGCAAGCAGCATTAGAAAAGGTGTGCAAACTGCCTGTATTCATCTCCACTGCTTCCAATGAATGGAACACATCTTTCAGTTCCACACCGTAGGCACCGATATTCTGCATTGGAGCGGCTCCCACATTTCCTGGTATGAGCGATAGATTCTCAATGCCAGCATAGTTGTTGACAATGCAATGCAAAACCAATTCATGCCACACCACGCCAGCACCTGAACGGACAAGGTAATGCTCGGGTGTTTCTGCGATGACCTCAATTCCGTCAATCTCGTTTTTGATGACCAATCCATCCACATTGCGGGTAAGAAGGATGTTGCTGCCACCACCAAGGATGAAACGTTCCTCCTTGCGAAGGCTCGAATCGGCCAGTACTTCCTGCAACTCGGGAACGGAACCAACACGCGCCATCAACTTGGCCAGAGCCTGCAGCCCAAATGTGTTGTACGGTCGGAGTGAAACGTTTTGCTGGATCATCTTGGCGAAGATAGCCGCTGTCACAGCCTGATTGTTAGGCGCGGAACCGAACTATTAACACTTGTTGGTGTATTCTAAAATGGCTTGGGTAGCACCTGTTCTGGAGTTCATGAATTGGACGATGTCCTTCTGCAATGCTGGCGGTTCATTGCTTAGAATGCGTTTAAACGCATCCTTCAACTCATAAGCATTATGAATTCGAAATGCCAAACCTATCTGCGCCATTTCCGCAGCATCGGGAAAACGAGAGGTGTCTGGACCGAAAACCGCAGGAACACCAAAAGCTGTTGCTTCCAACACATTGTGTAAGCCTGTCCGGAAGCCACCACCGATGTAACCTGCATCGGCATATCGGTAAAGTTTGCTCAACAATCCGATCGAATCAATTATCAGGATTCTCGTATCTGAATCTTTGTATTGCGAATACCGAACTGAATCAGGAAGTAGATTCTGCAGTCTTTGGATGTTCTCCTCTCCTACTTCGTGCGGAGCGATGACCCACTTTACATCTTTAAGATTGTTGATGGATTCAAAAAGAACTTCTTCATCTTCCTTCCATGTGCTTCCACAAACAATGAGTTTGGAATTGCCCTTGAATGCTTCAATGACCTTATTGTTTTCGGCAGACTCAGCAAGTTCCATCACACGGTCGTAGCGCGTATCGCCACACACGGTCGTGTTCTTGATTCCGATTCCATGAAGGAGTTTTTCTGAGTGTTTATCCGCCAGGAAAATGCGGTGGAACAGTTGCAAAGCTCTGCGTCCTGCACTCCCATAGAACTTGAAATACTGCTGCTCAGTCCTGAACGTGGCCGATATCAGCATCAGTTTGGCCCCGAACTTTCTAGCCTCGTTAAGATGATGGAACCAAAGGTCATACTTTACAAAAATGACCTTGTTTGGTTTGATGGCTTTGACGAAACGCTTTGCCTTTGATGGTGTATCGAGTGGCAAATAGAATACGTGGTCAGCAATCGGATAATTCTTTCTCACCTCATAACCGGAAGGCGAAAAGAATGTGAGTACAATTCTGAGTTTTGAATCAGCAGATTTCAAGCGTTCGATAATAGGTCGAGCCATTTCAAACTCTCCCAAGCTGGCACAATGCACCCAGAGGGTCTCACCCGAAAACGAGCTTGCTTCATTCTCTATTATATCAAGCAGACCGTTACGCCCAACAACCCACTTTTTGGCTTTCTGATCAAATAGCGCAGCAACTCGGATTCCAAGTCCATACAATCGGATGCCGATGTTGTAAAACAGCAGCATCAGCTATCAATAATAGTAGTATTGATCCTTGTTTCGCTTGTAAAACGGCATCATCCAACCAACTTTGAAGCCGAATAGAACATCAATGTAATCCTCGTCCTTTACTCCCATGGTAGGGATATCATAACTTCTTCGGTTGCCAGTAAACCCTTGCGTGAACTCAAATCCGCCATAGAAATTGAGTAAGCGTGTACTGCCTTGAAAATGGTAGCCGATGAATTCTTGAACAATGATCCCGTTCGTGAGGCGGTCATAGCCTTTTTTGTAATCGCCAAGTAGCTGCGGAACGTTATTTCCTTCGGCTCTAATGCCTATCCAATGCTCCATAAAACCTCCACCAACGGTGAACATGAAACCCGAGTTCGGGTTGGGCGCCACCCACGGGAAAATTTTGCCGACCGTAAAATTGACCATATATCCTTGCTGAGAAATATTGACGTACGCCTGTTCGCCCCCAGAAGTAATGATGAGATTGCTGGAATTGGTCATGGACTGAAGCAAGGCATTCTTGTCCACCACATTATCACCAAAAACGTAGTAACCTCCAACAGTAAAGATCCAATTGGATCTTGTGCGATAACCGGCCGAAGCACCGATGTGATTGGTAAACCCGAAGCGATCGGCATAATCACCGATCGGAATCTGTGCCGTGTATTCTACTCGGAACAATGCACTGCCAACTGCACTGTCGCTTAGGCTGACCTTTCCATCTGCCTTTTGAGCATGGACAGCAAAGGGCATGAATAAACAAAAGGTCAGGATAGCATGTTTCATCTGTAAGCACAAAAGTAGTATTCGGAAAGTTCTGCCCGCAGGCACTTTTCCTATACTGAAAAGACAAGGGTTTATTGCTTCCAAAACCTGACCAAAGTCGGGTGGAATTTGAGGTAGTTAATCCTTAAGTTTGCGCACGCTTTAAAAAACAGTAACTCAATATAAACAGCATGAAGATCTTAGTACCTATCAGCAAAGTGCCTGATACTACGTCCAAGATTTCCTTTACCGATGGAGATTCGAAGTTCAATGAGGAAGGAATTCAGTGGATCGTTAACCCATATGACGAGTGGTATGCGCTGGTTCGCGCATTAGAGTTGGTTGAAACCGGAGGTGGTTCCGTAACGGTTGTCAATGTTGGAGATGCATCGGCTGAACCAGTCATCAGAAAGGCCTTGGCACTTG
>JBJOHR010000261.1:0-10940 GCA_046047575.1 Bacteroidota bacterium
ACTGTTGCTCTACCGTAACAACGGAAACGGATTCGAACCCTTTGCTAGCAACGGTTTGCAAGCTGCTAACCCTTATTATAATACCTGTGCCATGTGGATTGATCATGATGGAGATAATGACCTTGACCTAGGTTGCAATTCAGACTATGGTCCGTTACTCCTATTTGAACGAACCGGGAACACTACATTCAATGAAGTAAGCGCCATGGCCGGTTACAACGCGGAAGCTGTAACATCCTTTTCTTCTGCTTGGGCCGATTTCGACCTTGATGGCGATCTGGATCAATATGTTGGCATCCGGAATCCTAGTGGACCCCAAGGCAACCGCAAATTGCTTTACGAAAATAACGGTGATGGCACCTTTACTGACATAACGGATATGGCCATGGTGGCCGACTCGCAAGGAATTACATATCAAGTACTATGGACTGACTTTGACAGAGATGGCCTGCCCGACATTCACATTGCCAATGATAAACCAACCAATCGGAACGTACTTTATAAGAATCTAGGCAATGGCACCTTTCAAGACGTTAGCGACCCTAACACCACAGGGATGGTGATAAACGGAATGGGCATTGCCGCAGCAGACTATGACAATAACGGTTTCGAAGACCTCTATGTAACCAATGATACCCAAAGCACTTGGGATTTCGGTGGTAACATCCTGTGCCAAAATCAGGGAAACGGAACCTTTTCTGAAGTAGCTGGAAGTCTTGATTTACGCGTGTTCGATCTTACTTGGGGTTGCAATTTTGCCGATTTTGACAATGATGGTCATCTTGATCTTTTTGTGGCCATTGAAGGTGACTTTGCCGTTGCAGCAGATGTCATATTCAAAAACAATGGTGATGGTACCTTCACCGAGATCCTTGATTCGGGAATAGAAACCGCCATTAACAGGTCGTTTGGTAGTGCCGTTGGCGATGTGAACAACGATGTCTACCCCGATATTGTGGTGCTATCTCAGAATCCAGACAAGATATTTGTGTGGCAGAACAATGGAGGCTCAAATAATTGGGTGAAGTTCCTGCTACATGGTTCTGCACCGAACACGCAGGCCATAGGTTCATGGGTAGAGATCTACTATGCTGGGAATTCTGGCAGACGCTACCATCGTTGCGGTAATAGCTTCAGCAGCCAAGATGGTACGGCAGAAATGTTCGGAATCGGTCAGGCATTCCAGATTGATTCAGTGCATGTTATTTGGCCAACAGGTAACGACCTGTGGTTGTATGACTTGGTACCCAACCAGACCTACATTCTTGACGAAGGTTCTTTGGTAACAAACGTACTAAGTCCTAGTACAGTATCCAGCAAGCATCTGGTGCTTAGCCGATCGGGCAATTCGGTCAATGTTGCTTGGCAGGCTTCGAACACTGAAAACGCGCAACTTAGGCTGATTACAATGGATGGTCGGATTGTACAGAGTAAAACATTGAGTCAGAAAATTGGATATAACACAACTATTGTCGACCTATCGCCATTGGCTCCAGGCCTTTACTCCATTAGTTTAACATCGAAATACGATTTGCTCAGCGGCAAGATCATGTTTGAAAAGTAAAAATGTAATGGATAAATAGTGCTGCTGACACTGCAGGAAAAATGCAATCGTGAATCACCTGGTATGTATGATCGCGTCAAATCCATCGTTTCAGAAATGGACGGTCTCAACCTCAACCATGCTCAGAAAAGCTAGAGACTAAAGAAATGAAGGCAATGTTTCAAAGCAGTATTTTGGTCATTGGACCTGTCATGTTTGCGGCCGTGGCACATGCCGCACCATGCGCGCTTCCATATCTTGGACCACCGCCTTTCTGAACGAAACATCTGGCACCTGTTTCATCTTTTTGACGTATTCCTGAAGGTTCACTTTCTCGCAGCAGATCTCTATGGTCTTGAATAACTTTGGCAGTCCCTGCCCAGGTACCTGCACGTGGTGAAGTCCGCCACTGTAAATGATCACCATTTCACCATGGGGTAACACCTCCAGAATATCGGCCACTCCGCCTCGCACCGACATGGGGTTGCCGTCCTTATCAAGCCCATTGGCGCGTCTCATGCGGCCTTCAGGTGCAATTATCACCACTGAATCGGACTCTATGGTGTTCAGAAAACGGTCCCAGGTCTCGTCCCGCTCGCGCGATATCGGAACCATTTTCGGAGCTATGTATTTCAGGAACCATCCAGCCACGGGGCGGTCCATGGTCACATCTGCACCCGGTGCAATGATGCGACCCGCAATGCGCCACAGCAGTCGCCAAGGAGCTGCGCCCAGAAACAGCGGTTCGAACAGACTGGTATGGTTAAGCAACGCAATGAGCTTGATATTCTTCCATGGGTCGGTATCGAGCGGGTGGAGCCACGTGAGCTTGACTGTGTAAAAGGCACGGGCAAACAATTTGATGCTGGCAAGCGAAATGAAATTGGTGATGCGCTGTATAAGCATACGCGAATATAGTAACGCAATGGAGCACATAACTGCCGACTAACAGCGTTTAAGCTCATTCAGATGATCGTCACTTTACACATTGAGCAAAGTCAGCCAAAGGCCATAGCTCTGCTGCTACCTTTCGGTCAAATTATGTTGGAATGAAGAAGATACTGGTACCTACTGATTTTTCTGAATCGGCCTATGCTGCTGCCGAAGTAGCGGCTCATATTGCCAAAAAGACCGATGCCCGCGTTTATCTGCTGCATGTGGTAAGTCTGCTGGAATACGGAGATGAAGAAGAGATCTCGAAGCAATTGTTCGTCATGAAACTGGTACGGAAACGAATGCAAGAAATGGTGGAACAGCCATTTTTTGAAGGTGTGAACGTGGTAGAGGCTCTTCAGTTCGATCTTGTACACGAGAACGTGAATAAACTGGCCATTAAGAACGAGGTAGACCTCATTGTAATGGGTTCGCATGGTGTAAGCGGTATCAAAGAGATCATTTGGGGTTCCAATGCCCAAAAGATCCTCAGAAGGTCTAAATGCCCGGTACTTACGGTAAAATCAGTTCCAAAAAGTTTGGATTTCAAGAATATCGTTTTTGCCTCCAATTTCGATACCGAGGTGGAAGGTGCATTCTTTCACATAGAGCGCTTTGCCGAGCTATTCGGTTCCAAGCTGCACCTGCTACGGGTGTGTACCACCGCTGAGTTCTCCACTACCCGTTCGGCAAATGAGAAAATGCATGCCTTGGCAAAGGCCACTGGCCTGAAGGAATACACTACCAACGTTTACAACAGCATTACGCTCGAATCTGGCGTGAGCGAGTTTGCCAAAGAAACAGATGCCGATCTTGTGGCCATTGCCACACACGGTAGAGATGGACTGCTTCACATATTGGCAGGCAGCAGAACGGAGTCGCTGGTAAACCATGGCGATATTCCTATCCTGAGCATTACCATGCAGGATTGAGTTGCACATCAAGACTTCGCTATAACCAGATCACGAGCATTTCATAGAAGCCCAGGCTAGTTTCCGTAAACGCACAAGCTATCTCCAGCCCCCTCCCAATGCCTGATAAATGTTCACCATGGCATTCATCTGGCGTTTCTTGGTTTCCACCAATTCCATTTTAGCTTCAAGCGCATCGCGTTGTGTCATCAGCACTTCCATGTAATCTGCCCGTGCAGACCTGAACAAAATGGTTGAGATATCAATGGATTCCGTGAGCGCCTGTACCTGCTGCGTTTTTAGTTCGTAGCTGTTGTTCAGGTTATCTACCATGGAAAGTTGATTGGAAACCTCAGTAAAAGCGTTCAATATGGTCCGTTCGTAGTCGAATATGGCCTGCATTTGCCGCGAGCCTGCACTGAAATAGCTGGCCTTGATTCCGTTACGGTTCACCAATGGTGCCATCAGATCGGCCGCCACATTATACAATATTGACTGCGGATTGGTGATGAAATACTTGATATTGAAGGCATTGAGACCTACTCCCGCTCTAATACTCAAAGAAGGATAGAAGGCCGCCTTGGCAGCCTTCACATCCAACTTTGCAGCCGTCAGTTCCAGTTCAGCTTGTTTTACATCAGTACGGTTTTCCAAAAGCTGAGATGGTATACCTTCTTGCACAACCGTAGGGATCAGCTCGGTGAAGTTTTCAGAATGACGCGCCACTGGCTGCGGATAGCGACCCACTAGGAAGTTGATTCGGTTCTCCACCTCCACTATTTCCTGTTGAATATCGAACTGCTGACTTCTGTTCTTGAGCACCTCGGCCTCGAATTTCTTCACGGCCAATTCGGTGACCTGGGCAGCCTGCTTCTGCAACTTTACGATCTTAAGGGCATCGGTCTGAATGTCTATGTTCCGATTTACAATGGCCAGCTGATTGTCCAAAGCCAGAAGTTCATAGTAGGAGTTTGCAATTTCTGCCACCAGGTGCGTTACCATGAAATTCCTACCCTCTACACTGGCCAAGTAACGATACACGGCTGCTTGCTTTTTATTGCGAAGCTTCTTCCAAATATCGATCTCCCATGAGGCGAAGAATCCGAACATGTAATCTTGCAAATGTTCAGGAACCTCCTTTCCTTCCTCGTATTCGTGATCGAGGTCGCTCTGTCCTTGGCTGGTATACTTGCCCACTTTTTCAATTCCGGCACCTAGGCCGAGATCCACAGTAGGAAGGTATTCGCCTTTGGCAGCCCTTACCTCGTTATTAGCTATGTCAATCTCCATCTTCATGATGTTCAGCTCCTGGTTGTTCCTCAGTGCCGTATCGATGAGCGCTATCAGATCGGGGTCGGTAAAAAAGCTGTTCCATCTCAGTAGTGCCGAATTGGAGCTATCTACCACATTGGTGTACGCATTGGGAACGTTCTTGTGCTCATTCCTCAGTTTCATGCTTGGTACGCAGGATGATAGCGAAATGATGACTATCAATATTCCGAGTACCCTATATGTTAAGTGACGTTTCATTTTAGTTGTCTTTGTTCTTGCGTGATTCGGTCAACTTGTTCAGCCTATCTCGCAGTTTCTGAATTGTCTTCATTGCTTTTCTAGATTCGACACTTTCGCGGGTCATCTCTTCAGAAATCGGTTCGTCAATTCCTTCTTTCATAAGTTTTCGGCCTTTGGTAAGATCCGCAAAGAAGAAGTAAAGGCCAGGTATGATCAACACCCCGAAGACCGTTCCGATAAGCATACCTCCCATGGCCGAGGTACCAATAGTGCGGTTTCCTATGGCACCTGCACCATGCGCGGCCATCAATGGAATAAGGCCTGCAATGAATGCGAAAGATGTCATGAGGATGGGGCGGAAACGTTCCTTTGCCCCTTCGATAGCCGCCTCAACGATACCTGAACCTGAGCGCTGCTTCTGCACTGCAAACTCTACGATAAGCACCGCGTTCTTGCCCAACAGTCCCACCAACATGATAAGAGCGATCTGGGCATATACATCATTTGCAAGCCCAGTGACCATCAATAGAAAAAACGACCCGAAAACTCCAATAGGCAAGGAAAGAAGTACCACGAAAGGCAGCGTAAAACTTTCATACTGAGCTGCCAGCACCAAGTACACGAAAATGAGCACAATGGCGAAAATGTATATGGCCTCATTGCCACGTTGAGCTTCATCGTAGGAAAGTCCTTCCCAAGCAATATCGTACCCATTTGGCAAGGTAGCCGCAGCTACTTCCTTTATTGCATCCACTGCATCTCCACTTGTAAATCCATTACCGGGAAGCCCGCGGATGGCTGCCGAGTTGTACATGTTGTATCGGGTGATCTCGTTTGGTCCCAATCTTTTCTTGATGGTCATAAATGACGAATACGGCACCATCTCCCCTTCCTCATTCTTGACGAAAAGGTTTTCAAGGTCGGAAGGCAACCTTCGGTATTCGGGCGCAGCCTGCGTAAACACCTTGAAGAAGCGTCCGAATCGGATAAAACCCTGTTCGTAGGTACTTCCTATGAGGATATTCAGGTTCTCCATGGCATTACCAATGGTCACTCCTTTCTGCATGGCTATCTGGTTATCGATCTGTAGCTCATACTGTGGGAAATTGGCAGCATAGAAGGTGAAGAGCCCTGTCAGTTCAGGACGTTTTCCCAGCGCCTCAATGAATTCGTTATTGATCTTTTCGAATTCGTGATAGTCGGTTCCATCATTCTTATCGATCAATCGTAGAGAGAATCCTCCCGATGAACCGAACCCAGGAACGGCCGGTGGTTCGAAATACTCGATCACAGCTCCGATATCGCGAGTCTCTTCCTCCAATTGTTCCATTATCTCATGCACTGTATGTTCCCGCTCGCCCCAAGGCTTCAGGTTAATGAGGCACGTACCAGCATTTGAGCCACGACCTTCGGTCATGATCTCGTAACCGGCCAATGAAGAGACCGACTGTACCCCAGGAATTTCCTCGCAGATCTTCTGAAGTTCGTTTGCCACCTGATTGGTTCTTTCCAAGGTGGAGCCTGGAGGCGTCTGTATAATGGCGTAGATCATACCTTGGTCTTCATTAGGTATAAAACCAGAAGGCAAGTTTTCATTCACCAGAAACGTTCCGAAGCAGAATGCCAGCAGAATACCAAATGTGACAAGACGCCTATCAACGATTCGTTTGAGCAAGTTGACGTATTGGTTTGTTCCCTTGTCGAACAGCCGATTGAAACCATTCAGAAACATGCTGATGGGTGTTTTACGCTTGGGTTTTCCATGATTGTTCTTAAGCATCATGGCACATAGAACAGGCGTAAGCGTTAAAGCAGTGACTCCAGAAATGATAATGGCCATGGCCATGGTAATAGAAAACTGTCTGTAAAAGACTCCAACTGGCCCACTCATGAACGCCACCGGAACGAATACTGCGGTCATTACCAACGTGATGGCAATAATGGCCCCACTGATCTCTTGCATGACCAATGTGGTGGCCTTGTATGAGGACAGATGCGCATCGCTTTCCATTTTGGCGTGAACCGCCTCCACAACCACAATGGCATTGTCGACCACAATACCGATGGCCAACACTAACGCGAACAAGGTGATCAGGTTGATGGACAGCCCAAACATCTGCATGAAGAAGAACGAACCGATGAGCGAAACAGGTACAGCGATGATCGGGATCAGCGTTGATCGCCAATCACCCAAGAAGATGAACACCACCAACGCAACCAAAAGAAAGGCATCTCGCAGGGTGTGAAGTA
Organism: Bacteroidota bacterium; assembly: GCA_046047575.1. Lineage (GTDB taxonomy): Bacteria > Bacteroidota > Bacteroidia > UBA10329 > UBA10329 > UBA10329. The sequence goes on from JBJOHR010000261.1 coordinate 7,150, forward strand.
CCTGTTCAATGGACGCGTCCAAGAACTGCGATACATCATAGTTGATCTCGTACTCGATACCTGGAGGCAGGTCTTTCTCAAGCTCATCTAATTTCTCCTTAACCCGTTCAATAACATCACTAGCGTTACTTCCATAGGTTTGTTTCAGCACTATAGAAGCGGACGGATGTCCGTCAAGGTTTGAGTAGATATCGAAAAATGCACTGCCCAGATTCACATCGGCAATGTCTTTCAATTTAACCATCTCGCCCTTTTCGGTAGCCTTGATGATCACGTTCTCATATTGTTCGGGTTCGTTGTAACGATCCTGGTACACCAGAACATACTCCAAGGATTGCGCTTCCATTCCAGAGCTTTGGCCCAAACGTCCCGGACGGGCCAAAATACTCTGCTCCATCATGGCTTCCAGAACTTCCTCAGCAGATATATTGTAAGCCCTCATCCTATCTGGTTTAAGCCAAACACGCATCGCGTAAATACGGCTACCAAGTATCTGAGCCTGAGCAATTCCATTGATACGCTGTATCTCTGGGATCATCTTCGTGTAGGCATAATTGTAAAGGAACTTCTCATCCTGAGAATGGTCTGTTCCATGAAGGTTGACATACATCAACATACTCGGTACAACAGGCGTAATGATGACGCCTTCGCGCTGAACCAGTTCGGGTAGATTGGGCATTACCTGATCGACCCGTGTCTTTACGTAAACAACCGCCTGACTAGGGTCGGTGCCTGGTTCAAAGATGACCCTGATGGTTCCTTCACCTGCACTGGTAGCGTCAGATGCTATGTAGCGCATGCCCTGAACACCGTTTATGGCGGCTTCGAGCGGAATAATGGTTGATTTGGTCAAAACATCGGCACTCGAACCAGGATAGGACACGAAGATGTTGACGGTGGTAGGGGCAATATCAGGAAACTGTGATATAGGTAGCTTCTGAATTGCCAGAAGCCCTGTGAACACAATAAGTACTGATATGACGATGGCCAATACAGGCCTTTGGATGAATCTGGCGAACATGGTCTTGCGGTTTTTTCAGATTACTCAGCATAAAGATTCAGGTGGGTAACCACCGAATCTGGCGTAACAAAACGGTTGAATACCGTGTCACCATCTTTCACCTTTTTAATGCCATCGAGCAATATGTGGTCCTGTTCGGTCACACCACTTCCTACAATGAACAAGTGTGGCAATTCGGCATCTATCTGAATTTTCGTCATATGTGCCACATTGTCCTTGTCAATCACAAATACATACCGTTGGTCCATAATCTCGAAGGTGGCCTTTTGTGGTATCAGCAGCACATCTTTCAACCGAGTGTCCATCACAATGCTTCCGGTTTCGCCATGTCTCAACAGGCGCTTGGGATTCGGAAAAGTGGCTCGGAAAGCAATGTTCCCAGTGTGATTGTCGAAATCTGCCTCAATGGTGGTGATCTTTCCACGGTGTTCGAACTCTTCTCCGTTGGCCATCATCAGTCGTACGGCCTTTCCATTCTCGGATTCAGCGCTTTGCATATAACTGAGATACTCCGCTTCTGGCACATTGAAATAGACCCACATTTCGCTATTGTCCGATAGTTCGGTCAGCAGTTCGCCTTCTTCCAACAAGCTTCCTAAACGCACATGAAAACGGTCGATAATACCATCGAACGGTGCACGAACCTCTGTGAAATTCAAGTGCACCTGTGCAAGCGAAACCTCTGCCTTGGCCTTATCGAATTTAGCTTTGGCAAGTGCCAATTCGTTCTCCGACACCACATTACTTTCTGCCAAAGATTTAGTATTGAGGTACTCGATCTCAACAAAATTGGCCTCGGCCTGGGCTTTTTGCAATTCGGCCAGATAAAGTAGCGGGGTAATCTGGAACATGAGTTGACCTTTCCTGACGAACTGACCCTCATCCACAAATACATCTTGCAGATAGCCGCGTTCCAAGGCCCGTAATTCAATGTGCTGCACAGAACTAATCTGACAAACGTATTCACGGATGGTCACGGTATCCATCCGCACGGGGCTGGTTACTACAAACTTTGTCTTTTCGGTTGTGTGGTGATCATTGGAATGACAGCTGCTCAGAGCAATTAGAGCCAACAGGCCAGTTGCCAAAAATGGATGGTTCATGAATCTCATTTTTTTCATGATTGATTTGATTTAAGATTATTGGAAAAACGGTGCGCAAAACACCAGAAAGTAGTGCTCGAAGTCTGTGCTTCAGGCAATACCTAGGTCAATGGTCAGGTTGAAAGACAGGTCTGTCTTACCTAACCTGCGGAAGAAGTCTAAATACGGAGATCCCGCAGCATCAGAAAAATATCATCTGATCTGGATGGATACTTCAACGCCTTGGTCGATTGCCAAAGTCGGTGAGCATCAAAAAGCAAGAATGTTGCTTGCGCTTGAAAAAGATGGACGGTTGAACTGGTCCGTTTTCTGGAATTCTGAGTTTTCTCCTGCGATTCCTCTTCTTCCGAAAACTCAATGACCGTGAGTGTGGTATGGATTCCGGAACACCAGGGAGTCTCAGAAAGCACATCTGTGCTCGTGTTCTGGGCAGCGAGCGCATGAACGTTAAGCTCAGACTCAACTACAGAAACTTCTGTTACCAGCTTGTTCCAATGAACAACAGACAGCGAAAACCCAATGAGAGCAAATGCCCCTATGAGTAAAGACGTGAGTTGCTGTTTGCTCATTGCGGCTGCAAAGGTAGCAGCGTATCAAGGGCTTGTTAGGTGCAAGCCGTTAAAAATTTGTTAATCAGGAATGGAATACTTGGCCTGCCAATTCAACATCCGTCATTGCAGACCACCGCCCACACCGCCTGATGGTCTGAAAGCATTAGGCCGACCGTATTGTAAATACCTTGATCCAACAGTGGCGAATTGCCATAAATATGGTCGACCCAATTTCCTGTGTAATGCGTAAACCTGTTCAGGAGAATGGCATCGCATTGTGCTTTGCTCAGGTTGAAATCGCCTGTAATGATGAGCATTTCGTTACTTGGAATTTCCTTGCTCAGCACCCAATCGGCAAAGCGTTCAAATCCCTGTCGCTCGGCTTCCGAACCGTTATGGTGCCAATTGTAGGTGTTGTGATAATGAAAGAGGTTCAAATGCGTGGCACCGTGTCCAACGTAGAACTTGAGATATTGCGCTTTTCGTTCCCACTTGTCACCGCCCGGGTCGGTATTGATGAGGGCGTGGTCATATTGGATGATGGGCAGTTTGGATAAGATGGCGTTGCCACCTTGCTTGTTGGTTCCGAATTTGGTTGAGCACTGCGGCAGGTAGAACCGATGTGGATATTCAGCAAAGATGGACCTGAGTTCATTCCAATCATCGGGTTCCACTTCTTGCATGCATAAGATGAGCTCTCCCATTGTAAGTTCATGGAAAGCAGTGAGATTCGACCCGAAATCCCCTTCCCCATTGGGTCCGTTACCACCATGGATATTGTAGGTGGTCATTCGGAAATCGGCTACATCTCCTTCATGATCAGCCGTCAATTCAGGAAACTCGGTCAAAGGGTCTTCTGTGCAAGCATTCAAGCACAGCACGCAAAGCAGTATGACCGTCTTAAAAGACGGATTCCATTGCATTTACAGTGGATTGAATACCACGTTGAAAAGCATGTGCGTGCCGTCTGATGCAGAACACCCTAGATCGGTGCCCTGATTCTGCGCACCGGCATTATTGGAGATGACAAAGGTTCTGTAACTGCTAATGGCAGCAGTACCTCCACAGTTGCCAGTATCATCGTTAATGATCTGCACCACGATCTTTGCATTGGCA
>JBJOHR010000262.1:0-13680 GCA_046047575.1 Bacteroidota bacterium
CCTGTTGTTCGGTAGTATCCCGACAACCGTTGTCCGTTTCCACCATCAGTTCTACTGTGTAAACACCCGCTAAGGTGTAAAGGTTTGAGGTGTTCGTAGCCACATCGGTGTTGGAATCTCCAAAGTCCCATTCCCACGAAACCACAGAACCAGAAGCGACTGTGGTTTGATCAGCAAAACTCATCAGATCGTTCAAACACTCATTCTGCGTGGCGAAATCGGCAAGCGGTTTTGGATCCACAATGGTTGGAACGGTAACCGATGTTTCGCACCCGAAATTTGACGTGACCGTTTGCGTAACGTTCATCGGTCCAGCAGATGTATAAAGATGGTTCGGGTTCTGTTGGGTAGAAGAAGTGTTGTCTCCAAAATCATATTCCCAGGAAACAATGCTTCCTTCCTGAATACTGGCCGTATCCAAATATTGCATCGGTTCCAGCTGACAGATGTTCGGTATCTCAAAGCCTGGAATCGGGTTGTCATGAAGGATAATGGTTTGTGTCAGGGTGTCACCACATCCTTGGTCGCTTAGTGCGATCAACGTCACGTCATACTGCCCGAATCCTGCATACGTATGAGTGGGATTCTGCTGCGTTGAAGTTCCCAAATCCCCAAAATCCCATTGCCAGGCATCAACTGTTCCCGATCCAATGGTTGACTGATCTTCAAACGGATAATTAGGCTCGAAACAATCTTCTATTGGCGTAAAGTCTGCTTGCGGAAGTTGATAAATGTCTACCAAATGGGTTACGGTGTCTATACAACCGAACGCATCTTGCACACCAAGACCTACCAAATGCTGGCCCGAAGAAGGGAATTGAAACGTTGGATTCTGTTGCAAAACCTGATTTCCATTGATCAACCAAGCGTAACCAACAATGGGATAATCCTCAGGTTGTGAAGCGTCTGTAAACTGCGTGTTATCCTGGTAGCACTGATCGATAAAGGTGAATTCTGCTGTGGGATTTTGCCAAACGGTGATATTCTTGTAAATCGTATCTCTACAGCCCAAGGTATCCTTTGCAATAAGTTGAACCGTGTAATTCCCACCATTCTGATAAATATGATAAGGATTAACATTGGCCAGCGTAATATTTGTGAAGGTTTCTGAGTTTCCATCCCCAAAATTCCATTGCAATTCACTGAACTGATCAAGATTATTGAAGTTCCCACATTGTTCAAGAAACGTGAAGTGGGCAGTGTCGCCAACACACACTTCGGGGTCGTCAACGGTAAAGTCTGCGAACAATTCGTAGGTGAAATCTGAGTATGTAACTGCCCGTTGTGAATAATTGTAAAACCCGAATCGCCCAGGTTCAAAGCAATCGTAGATGTCGAAAATGGTGTCGCCATCAACAAGAATTATTGCGCGGTTAACCGTGTAGGTAACTTCAATCTCATAATCCACATTCTGATTCCAGCCATTGTTACCATAGTTGGTTGCCACCACCGTGAAATCGGGAGTATTGGTATGCGCATTAAATGTTTGAGAATAGGACGAAGAGCCAGCCGGAGGCGGATTGGCCGCAACAATATTTCCGTTGGCGTAATTGAGGGTCATTCCTTCCAATGCGCTTCCCTGCGCATTTTGTTTCCAGTCAAACAGCCATGTGTTGAAATAGTCGGTTGCACCCAGTGGTTCCCTGAATCCGAACACCACCCCCATCCAATCATCATCAGGGTCGGAAGTCCGCATTTTACCTCTCATTCTTACGTTGATGTAATCAACGGGCGTAACGAAAAAAGTGGGATTACCATTGACAGACTGAAAAACCTGTGAACCTCCCGCTTGAACTGTCCAAGTGCCGTTGGCAGGTTGGCCGGCTTGCTGCCATGTGTAGAAGTCTACATCAGTTAGGCAGGCAGGAACATTCACAGTAATGATCTGTGTACCGGTGCAACCGTTGGCATCTGTAACGATCACGGTGTGCGGGCCTATGCATAAGCCGGTTGCAGTCTGAGTTGTCTGACCATTATCCCAGAGAAAGGTGTAAGGCGGTGTGCCACCCGTAGGATTTGCAACTCCTCCTCCATCGCATGCGCCTTGAGAACTAACGTAGTTGGCAAAGGCATTCGGAAAAACAGGGGTCGGCTCACCTAGCGTAATACTGCCATTGGCTGTGCATCCGCCCGCATCGGTTACGGTTATAGAATTGAGCCCTGCTGCCAGGTTGGTCGGGTTTTGCTGATTGCTTCCTGATGACCAATTGTATGAAAAGGGTGCAGTTCCTCCGTTCACGGTCAATTGAGCCGAACCATTTGACCCACCGTTGCATGTTGGATCAACTCCATTGGTAACATTTGCTGTCATTCCAGGAGGGTTGTTCAGAACAATGCTTTCGGTAGCGGTGCATTGGTTTGCATCAGTAATCGTAACTGTATTATTGCCGGCCACAAGATCTGTCGGGTCTTCTAGTGTGCTACCGGTTGACCAAAGAAACGAGTATGGCGGTGTTCCTCCGTTGACAGTGAGGTTAGCCGTTCCGTTACCAAAAATACAACTTGTGGGATCAGTTCCAGTGATTGAAGTGGAAATTGCAGGCGGTTGATTGATCGTTACTGGCACCACTTCCAAACAGCCGCTATTTGCGCCAGATTGTGCGAAGACCACCCCATTGCCCGCAGGCAGTCCATTGACAGTGTTGTTAGGGAAAAAGTTGACACCATCGGCCGAGTATGAATAGTTCGGATGACCGCCTGTGCTTGTTATGGTCACTACTCCATCGCTTCCGCCAAAGCAACTTACATCGGTAACCGAAACTGAGTTCTGAAATCCAAGATTGATATTATCGCAAGCTGCATTGTTCTGTAATTGAGGTCCAGCGGTTGGGATTCCGTTCCATGCTGCATTGCCTTGAAGATTCACATAATTACCATCGAACTTGTAGTAAGCCAAAAGGCCAGGTTGAGTGGTAGGATTAGGAAGGTCTGTCATATTCGCCTGAATCTGCGCCTGTGTGCGTGCCACGTTCCATATCCGGACTTCGTCAATATAGCCTATCCATGCTTCGCATTGGCAGTTAGATTGGTTGCCTATGGCCGTTGCCAGATCATTGGTCACCAAATTGCCTGTATGAGGTGTAGATGAAGCTAAACAGCCATTCACATAATAATCTAAACTGGTACCATCATAGGTAAAAGCCAAATGGTAACATTGCCCATTAACCAATGGAAATCCCGTTACAGCGTTCACATAGCCATTGGTTGTGGTTATTTCGGCTGACCCTGGCCTCATCAGGTAATTAACATTGGCTGGTGCGGTATGCTTGGAAACAATGTTGACACCGTTTCCGGTTTTGGTAATGATGGCCTCTACCGTAATCTGGTTGCCAGCAACATCAAGGTCGCCCACGTTTACATAGCTTGCCCCTCCGGAAATCAGCAATGACTGTCCGAACACCGCATTCATGGCTAAAAACCATAGAACATTAAGGAAGGCTATTCGGGAAACAATAAGTTTCACGTATTGAACGGGATTGGGTATGTAAAGCTAGAAAATGTCTTCAGTTATACAGACGCAAAACCAAGCAATGGATGCCTTTCCCGTCAGATAAGGACCACACTTTCTTCAGGAATCCAACCTACATCGCCATTTGAAAGTTTGATCCTATACCAACCGTTGAGACTATCACTTACAGTAACGGTAAGTCCTTCATGAATGACGAACAGGTCCTTTCCGTTTTTATCAGGTGCGCTTTTGGCGTTGATGGTTGCTGCGAACACTACCGCCCGGTTCGTGTTCACCGCGCGGTCAAAATTGACCTGAGCCGCGTAAATCGAAAATAGCCCCCAGCCTAGAGCTATCAGAGCAGTATAGAACGTGAGGCGTCTTGTGCCTTCATCATTAGAGAATCGAAAAAGGAGGAAACCGAGCAGGGCCAATGCAATGGAAATTACCGCGCTCCACGCCCACCCGTCAACTCCAAAGGTTTTCAAGATCGAATTCCACCAACTGACGAAGAACAACTGGGGTATTTCCTCCACCTTGTCTTTGATGCTCAAATTGGCCAACTTTAGGTTGAATTGAATATCCTCATCATTTGGAGCAAGTTTCAAAGCGCGTTCATAATGAAGAATTGACGGGGCGATCTGTCCACTCTTGAAATAAGCGTTGGCCAAATTGTAATGCACCTCAGCTGACAGATATTCTTGCGACAGGATCTTCTCGTACAATGCAGCGGCTTCGGTGTATGCCCCATTCATATACGCCTTATCGGCATTTACCTTCAAACTGTCAACCTGTGCAGACGAAACTTTCACCAACAGCATAAATGCAACAACCGAAAGATATCTTAACCCTCTATTAAGCATGATTCTCAACCTGAATGATGGCTTGCAACGCTTCATCGTAAACACTGCCCATTTCTTTGTCAGCACCAGGTGCAAATCGGGCAAATTCGGTATTATCCAAAACCGAAATGAAGTTGGCCACTGTTGCATCTGGCACCTGTTTTGAACTCAAGGTCGCCTTTATTCGATCTTTACTGAGTTCCGCTACAGGAATGGAAAACTTATCGGCCACATAGTCGGACAATGCTTTGAACACTTCCTCGTAGAACAATGCGGTCTTGTTCTCGTCCCAAAGTTTCTTGGCCTTTATAAGTCGTTTTTTGGCTAAACCGGTGGCACGCTTGCTTTTGAGTCGTACCACATCTTTGCCCTGCGCTTGCTGGTATTGCGCATAGCCCAGCAAAAGCACAAACAAAATAATGGGAATAGTAATGGCCGCATAGAATGGCACGGAGCGATAGAAGAAACTGGTTCCGTTCAGAATAGGATACTGACCTTGTTTAATGAAGCGTATATCGCTGCCAATGAGTTTAATATCTTCCTTGTTGGCAACGTTCACCGAGCTGTTCGAGCGCTCATCGTCTCCTTCACCTTTTTCAACTATCAGATCAAACGCATCTTGCGAGAGTGTTTTGAACGACTTGCTGGCCGGGTCAAAATAACTCATCGAAAAGGGTCCGATTTTGAATTCACCTGCATAACGCGGTATGAGTACATATTCGAACGTACGACTGCCCGAGATCCCACTGCTATTTGCCTTAATGTTGTCGTTGGTCTTAGGGTCGTAAACTTCAATGTCGGGTGGAAAATCGAGCTTGATCGGTTGCAATTGGTAAAGGTTTCCATCACCGCTAACAGTAATTTTCAGATTAATGGCTTCGTTGGCCTTGGCCTGCGCCTTGTCGAGCGAGGCCTTCATACTTAAATTGCCTGCAAGACCGCTGAAATCGGCAGGTTTGGCGGAAGGATAGGGTTTGACATCAATGGTCACTGAATTGGATGTAACCGGACGTTTGTAATCCTGATAGCCACCGAAAAACTGGTCGAACACAGATCGTCCTCGCCCACTCGTGCGTTCGCGTACAATTACGCTTAACTCCATCGGATCGATGGTAATCTCTCCCGACTTCTGTGGATAGAGGATGACTCGTTTAAGAAGTCCTGTCTGATACATTACTCCGTCAATCACTTCATTCTGAAGCTGTATCTGCTGATTTTCAGTGATATCTTTCATCCAGAATCCTTCGAATGAAGGCATTTTCCAATCGTCAAAACTGACCATGGTGACACGGCTGTAGATCTTCAGATCTGCGGTTATCTTCTCACCCAGATAAGCACTTCGTTTGCTCACTTCCACCCGCGCAAAGAGTTGATTCGAATCTGTATCTGACGCTGAACTCGATTTCTGTGTTGAAGTGTTTTGGTTGGTCTGATTGCTTGAAGTTGAACCTTTTACCACATTGACGGTCAATTCATTAGAAGTGACCACATTCCCTCCTACCTTGATTCTTGCCGGTGCAATTTTGAAGCTTCCTTCTTTCAATGCATCCAGAACGTAGGAATACGATACTGACTGCGACATGCTGCCATTGATGTACTGCATGCTTGTGCTCTGGTTCGGACCACCCAAAACGCGGAAATCGGTAATTTCTGGAGCCACGAAATCAGAGCCACTGGCATTCAGTTCCCACGTTACTCGGAACCGCTGCCCCACCTGAACTTGACTGGGTGCAGAGGCCGTCAACTTTTGAGCAATCGCATGCTGAGAGAAAAACATTCCCAACACGGACAGCAGTATGTATGTGCCTATACGTTTCAACGTTTACTTCCTAATTGATCCATTCGGTTTCTAACTGACCATTACTTACCAGTCCTTCTCGATTGTTCCTTTAACGCCCTTGCGAACCTTCTGTTTTTCCAATCGGTCGCGAATTTCCTTTTCGTCCTGATTGATGGCGTCTAACATACGCTCCGCATCCTCTTTCGATATTTTATTCTCTTGCTGTTCCTGTTGCTGTTGTTGTTCTTGATTCTGTTGCTGATCCTGTTGTTGCTGGTCGTCTTTCTTTTCCTGATCCTGATTTTGATCCTGTTTCTGTTGCTGATCCTGTTGTTGTTGGTCGTCTTTCTTTTCCTGATCCTGCTTTTGATCTTGTTGCTGCTGTTCTTGCTGTTGTTGCAACATACGCTTGGCGTAAGATAGGTTGTACTTGGTTTCTAGGTCTTGCGGGTTATTTCGTAATGCTTGTTTGTAGGCATCTACACTCTCCTGATATTTCTGTGTTTTCAAATAGGCATTGCCAAGGTTATGGTAAGCAGCAGCTTTTTGCGATTTGTCTTCCGTAAGATTCGGCAGCGATTGAAATGCCGCAGCTGCCTCTTCATAACGTTCTTGTTTGAACAGCGCATCGCCCAAATTGAATCCTGAGATGAACGCATTGGCGCCTTGAGATTGGCCTTCACGATAGCTCATCTCCGCCTCTCCGAAATTCCCTTCTTCGTAAAGTTTGTTGCCTTTGGTAATAAACTCGTTCGCGTTGGCATTATCCTGCGCATATGCTTCCAAGGACATGAAGGTCACGACTATGATCGACAGTAATCTCATTTTTTGCTGGAAAAAAGGTTCACATTTCGGAACAACTTGAGTTTACGCGATGGAATGAGCAATTCCAGTAAGAGAAGCAACAACGCTACCGCCACGAAGTACTGAAAGCGGTCTTCATAACTTGTGAACATCTTGCTTCCGAATTCTTCACGCTGCATGCCTTCCAATTCGTCCATCAATGTGTTGAGCCCTGTATTGCTATTATTGGCCCTAACATACGTTCCTTCTCCAGAAGCAGCAATCTGCTGCAGCATGGTTTCGTTAAGTTTCGTGACCACGGTATTGCCCTCTCGATCTTTGCGGTACCCCATCATCTGCCCACGGTTATACATGGGAATAGGTGTACCATCAATTGAACCGATACCAATGGTGTGGACCTTTATTCCTTGTTCGGCAGCTGCGGCTGCCAATTCTAGCGCGTCATCTTCATGATTCTCACCATCTGTTATCACAATGATAGACTTGTTTGCCTTCGTGTTGACACTGAACGAGGCCGTTGCCAATTCAATGGCCTTACCAATGGCAGTTCCCTGTGTTGGAACTATATCGGTATCGATGGAGCGCAGAAAAAGCTTTGCGGCAGAATGGTCTACTGTCATAGGCAGTTGTATGTAAGCATCGCCTGCAAACACGATAACGCCAATTTTGTCATTCTTCAATCGGTCTACCAACCTTGAAATGGCCTGCTTTGCACGTTCCAATCGATTCGGTGTAAGGTCTTCGGCCAACATACTGTTCGAAACGTCAAGGCAAATCATAAGCTCAAATCCTTCACGTTTTACCTCTTCGTACTTTGTACCTATTTGCGGATTGGCAATTCCAACCAGAAGGAATGCCAAGGCTGAGGATACCAGAAATCGTTTCCAACGCAAAGTGGCAACGGAATGGTCTGGCAACAGTGTTTCCAGAACATTGGCGTCTGCCAATTGCTGTAATGCGCGTTTCCGCCAACGGGAGTTAACCCAGTACACGAAAACAAGTGCTGGAATAACCAACAGACCATATAACCATATTTCATCTCCAAATCTGAACATCAGACTATGCTTCTCAGAATGGTTTGTTTCAATAGCAATTCTAAGCCCAAAAGCAGCAAGGCAATAATGGCAAACGGCAGAAACTCTTCTTTTCGTTTACGGTATTCGGTCACATCGATTTTCGATTTTTCCAATTCATCAATTTCGGTGTAAACGGCCTCTAGACTTTCATTGTCGGTAGCGCGGAAATACTTACCATCGGTCATTTCGGCTATTCTGGTGAGCAATTCCTCGTTGATCTTCACCTCAATATCCTGATAGCGTGTGCGACCGAAAGGATCGGTAAAGGGCATTGGTGCCGTGCCGCGCGTACCAACTCCGATGGTATAAACGCGTATTCCGAACTCCTTTGCTATTTCTGCAGCCGTGGCCGGAGCAACCGAACCAGCATTGTTGTCACCATCCGTCAGTAGAATTACCACCTTACTTATGGCTTCGCTGTCTTTCAAGCGCTTTATGGAAGTTGCAAGCCCCATTCCTATGGCGGTACCGTCTTCCAACATACCGCTTTTCACATCGTTGAACAGGTTAAGAATGACAGAATGGTCGGTAGTGAGCGGGCATTGCGTAAAGCTTTCTCCAGCAAAAACCACAAGCCCAAGACGATCGTTGGGTCTGTTGCCAATAAAGTTTTTGGCCACTTTTTTGGCCGCCTCCAATCTATTGGGTTTAAAATCCTCCGCCAACATAGAGCTTGAAATATCCAGAGCCATCACAATATCAATTCCTTCGGTGGTGACATCTTGCCAACTGCTGGTTGATTGTGGCCGGGCCAGCACCACCACTAAAAATCCTATGGCCAAACAGCGGATCACGAATGGCAAATGGACAAGTTTGGCCTTCAACGTAGCTTCGGCTAACCTAGCCTGCGCTACATTGGAAAATCGAAAAGTTGCCCTGTTTTTGCGCTGCAATAGGACATAATGAACCACAAGCGGGATCAACACCAATGCCAGCAACAGTAACTCAGGATTCTTGAATGTGATATCGGCCATCATTCTATTTCCGCTTCCTGTTTGGGTTCGTCTAAAGGCATGATCAAAGTTTCCGACACGAACTTGCAAGCCGCATCAAAGCAGGCCTCATTCTCGTTTGGCAAAGGTTGATATTTGGCAAACTTGGCAAGATCGGCCATCTGGAGCATTTCTTTCAACGGCTTGATCTTCGCCTCATCCATTCCAGACAACCTTAACGCTGAAACAGTCTCATCCGTGGTCATTTCCAAGGCTAAAACATCAAATTGAAACTCAATGTATTCTCGGATAATGTCAGACAGTTCAATGTAGAACTCCTTGGTCCTATCATTCTGCCATAGTTTCTTTTGCCGTAATGCTTCCAGTTTTTCAAGAGCAATCTCATGGGCTGGTCGCTTGGGTTTGGGTCGTGCCATTGGCTCTTCAGGTTTCTTCCTGAAGTACTTGGCCCACACGTAAACTCCAACTGAAATAAGACCCAAAACAAGCGCAATGATGATTGCCCATTTGATCAATTTCATCCAATTGAACGGCACATCATATGGTTGTTTGATGTCCTTGATCTCGCCTTCAGGTTCAATTGGAATGTCTGAAACGAAAATCAGTATTGGTTCTGTGGTCAACGATTGGAGCGAATCATTATTGAACACAAATGCAATTGGAGGCAAAACCATGAATCCTGTGTCGAAACTGGTTATGACCAATCGTTGATGAAGAATGATCTCACCTGTTTCGGTAACAGTCCTGTCCAAGTCGGAGATCTGAACGATCTCCAATTGGCCGGTAAGTGTATCCTTCAAAAATGGCCAAGCAACAGTGCTTTCATCCCCTAACTCGACCGTAAGGTCCAAATTCATCTGATCACCGATCAGTACCTGCTGACTGTCTACCACCGCTTTGACCGTAGCATTTTGAGCAACGACCAAGCTAGTGAGAAACAGCAGCGGTATGCAAAGCAATCTTGTCATCGGGTCCCTCTCCGTTTAAACAGATTCAACAATGGTTTGACATACGAATGGTCTGTTCGAATCTCCGCCATGTCAACACCAGATTTCATCAGCGTGTCTTTCAGTTCTGCTTCAAACCGAAGTGACGAAGCCTTCAATTTGGTCCGTGTTTCCTTGTTGGACGTGTCCACCCAAATCAGTTCGCCTGTTTCGGTATCTGTAATGGGTAGCAGGCCTACATTTGGCATTTCTTGCTCCAGCGCATCAAAAATGCGAATGGCCACCAGGTCATGTTTCTTGTTGGCTAATTTCAAGGCATCGGAGTAATTGGAATCCATGAAATCGGTAAGAAGAAATGCAATACTTCTCTTCTTCACGACATTGGTCAGATAGCGGAGCGCTTGACTGAGGTCTGTGCCTGTATTTTCAGGTCTAAAGTCGATCAATTCGCGAATGATGCGCAAAATGTGGCTCTTACCTTTCTTGGGTGGAATGAACTTCTCAATGCGGTCACTGAAGAAGATGATGCCCACCTTGTCGTTATTCTGAATGGCTGAGAAAGAAAGAACCGCACAAATTTCTGTCATTAACTGCCTTTTGAGCATAACCTTGGACCCGAAATCGCCTGAACCACTTACATCCACAAGTAGCATCACTGTAAGTTCACGTTCTTCTTCAAATACTTTAACGTAAGGGTTTCCAGTTCTTGCAGTTACGTTCCAATCAATTGTACGCACATCATCACCAATCTGGTATTCTCTTACCTCAGAAAACGCCATACCACGCCCCTTGAATGCAGAGTGATACTGACCCGAAAAGATTTGATTACTCAGACCTCGGGTTTTTAACTCAATCTTACGGACTCTCTTTAAAAGCTCTGACGTTTCCATTCTTATAAGCACTAGTGAAGAGCGACAAGCGACCGGTGGTCAGTCTAACATCTCACATCTGAGGTCTGACGTCACATTACGGCACTTCAACCGTATTTAGAATATCTGCAATGATCTCTTCAGAAGTAATATTCTCGGCTTCGGCTTCGTATGTAAGGCCAATGCGGTGGCGTAGCACATCGTTACATACCGCGCGCACATCTTCTGGAATAACATAACCTCTGCGTTTAATGAACGCATAAGCCTTGGAAGCTTTTGCCAAAGCAATACTAGCGCGCGGAGAACCCCCAAAACTGATCAGGTCTTTCAGTTTGCCCAATCCGTATTGTTCTGGCGTTCTGCTGGCAAACACGATATCCACAATATACTTCTCAATCTTCTCATCCATGTAGACCTGCCGAACCACATCGCGCGCTTTGATGATATCTTCCGGTTTAAGCACCGCGTTCGCTTTTGGGAATTCTCCTGCAAGGTTATGTCGAATGATCAATGCCTCTTCTTCCTTTTTAGGATAGGTTATCACCACTTTGAGCATGAATCGGTCAACCTGTGCTTCGGGCAATGGGTAAGTTCCCTCCTGCTCTACAGGGTTCTGAGTGGCCATTACAAGGAATGGCTCTTCCAACTTAAAGCTCGTATCGCCAATGGTCACCTGCTTTTCCTGCATGGCCTCGAGCAGCGCACTTTGCACCTTGGCTGGGGCACGGTTGATCTCGTCAGCCAGAATAAAATTGGAGAACAATGGACCTTTTCTGACTTCGAAACCGCCCGTCTTCTGGTTGTAGATCATTGTACCAACGAGGTCTGCAGGAAGCAGGTCGGGTGTAAACTGGATTCTACTGAACCCCGCGTTGATGGTAGAAGCTAATGTATTGATGGCAAGTGTTTTTGCCAGCCCAGGTACGCCTTCTAATAAAATGTGTCCTTTGCTTAACAGACCGATCAGGAGGCTTTCTACCATATGCTTCTGCCCAACAATCACCTTGTCCATTTCCATGGTGATGATGTCTACAAAGGCACTCTCCTTCTCGATCATCTCATTGATCTGTCTAATGTCTGTCATGATTTTACATTCGTTTGGTTGCGCAAAAATAGAACTGTCGTTTTCCCATCAAACAACAGTCTCCATCATTTGGTATGAATGAGTCGTTAAAAAGTGTTAATCCAATAGATTGAACCTACTCCAACGAAAAGCATTTGAATATATGGTCAATCATCAGAAGATGGAACCTTGACCATTTTAGGAAATAGAATTGCTCTTTGGATAAAGATCAGTCTTCGTCATCCTCGGTCTCCAATTCTTCCACCTCCATTTTACCATCGGAGAAAATCCTGAGTTCCAGAACTCCGCTTCCTTTTTTCAGTTCCAATTTGTGAAAAGAAATTGTGCTGGCGGACTCAACCTTTACTGCAGAGGAAATGGTGTACCCACCGTAGTTTTCCTTTACAGATGATGAAACCTCTGTTGGAAGATCCCGAAGACGCAATTTCTCCTCAGTTTCCAGCCAATTTCCTTCTACCGTGTAAATAGCAGTGAATTCACCGGCATCTTTCTTGAATTGACCTTCAAAATTCCCATCGACCATTTGCCAAATCACCTCTTTTATATCAGGGTATTTCTGGGCAAACGATTTTTTCACAGACGCTGGAATTTTCTTTTGCGCAATAGCATGCATGGGTAAGGCAGCAAAAGTGGCCAGCACAAAACCCATCACGAAAATCACTGTTCTCATTCTACTCTTCAAATTCAAATACGAATTTAACCATAAGTTGAAACCAGATCATTCCGGTCTACAAGTGATCAAGTCTTCAACAACTTGTGTTCATCTACATCTTCACAATAGAAGGCCACTGATCCTTCTAATGAATTCGTTGAAAAGCCGCATAAAGATCCCAATAGCAATCAATGTAAGCATGGTGAAAATGTTTTTAGTTCGTTCCAATTGGTGTCAGAATCATGCAGAAAAACCGTACCAAAATAAATGGTGGCCTACATCAGTCCGAACCAATCGGCAGTACAGCGCTACGAAGAATCCTGTTCCTTGTTCGGAATGATCGATGAAAGACCTATAACTTGGACAGTCGGCAGCAAAGATCCATCAAAAACTACCCTTCCGCAGCCTCTTCTCGCATTTTCGGGTTGTACTTGCTTGGATCGGCAGCAGTGACGCCTGCATAGAACTGCTCAATGTACCTGAAATCAGCATCCTCATCTTCTGATGGATAAAAGACTTCTCCAAGTCCAACTTCATGCTTACCAAAATCCATATAAGCTAATATGATAGGAACTCCGGCTTTCTTGGCGATATAGTAAAAGCCCGTTTTCCAACGTGGACGCCATGCTCGCGTGCCTTCCGGAGCTATTACAAGGAACAGTTCATCGCGATCCTTGAAGAAATCGGCCGCCTGATCTACCATGTTCTTACTAGTGGCCCTGTCAATAGGTATGCCGCCAGTGGCCCTGAAAATGAATCCCATTGGACCATCGAAAAGTTCCTTCTTAGCAATAAAACTGGCAGACTTATGCTCGGTATACCATGCGCCTATCCCAACGGGAAAATCCTGATTGGCGGTATGTGGTGCCGCTGCAATAACTGCTTTCTTTATTCCTTTCGGAACCTGAGAAACTACTTTCCAAGGTCCTAATCGGTACCACAGCAGATTGGCCAGCCAATAAAAGAATCGTCCCATTGTTACGGTATTTGGTCATCCCAAAAGTAACCACCTCTTCGAAATGCATTACCAAATCGGTCAAGCTGCGTATATCGGTTATTTTTGCCGCATGCGAGGAGTTATTGGAATTGCGTACCCACGTGCCGCCCTTATCGGCAATCCGTCTGATGGTTTCGGAGGCATGACCATTGCTTTTGTTTTCAGCGATTTCAGAGCGGAAGTTCGACTTACCGAGCATGACGCAATTGAGGTATTGCCTGGTAAAGT
>JBJOHR010000263.1:0-2677 GCA_046047575.1 Bacteroidota bacterium
CACCATTCACCACAACTCCTGCAACCTCATTGTCTTTTAGAAGAATGTCGGTCAGTTTGGAGTTGAACCGAACTTCACCACCGCACGACAAGATCTGTTCTCGAATGGCGGTGATGATCTGTGGCAATTTGTTGGTTCCAATGTGAGGATGAGCATTCACTAGAATATCATCGTCAGCACCGAACTGAATGAAGGTGCTTAGAATCCGATTCACGTCTCCGCGTTTGGTAGACCGGGTATAAAGCTTTCCATCTGAATAGGTTCCTGCGCCACCTTCGCCAAAGCAATAATTGCTTTCTGGATTAACTACATGGTCGCGGTTAATGGCCGCAAGATCGCGTCTTCGGTCACGCACATTTTTTCCACGTTCCAGCACGATCGGTTTCCTTCCAAGTTCGATCAACCGCAATGCGGCAAACAAGCCTGCTGGCCCAGCCCCGACAATTACTACGTGTTCCGCTTTGGAAACATCTTGAAACTGTCGCGGTTCGAACTTGGGATGATGCGACTGCAGTGCCTCGCCTTTGGCATAAACCCGAACACTGAGATTGAATTTGATGCTACGATTGCGCGCATCAATGCTTCTGCGCAACTCCTGAAATCCGGCCATTTCAGATGAAGGAATTCCAGAAGCTTGCGAAATGGCCTGTTCAAGAAGCTTTTCGTTCCCATAATCTTGTGCGGGTATGACGAGGTTGACGTCTTTCATCCTTCAGCAAGACTACTCGAAATAGATTGAGAAGAGGAAGGTCTTCGACTTGAGCGATTGAATGGAATTCGTAAAAACGGTCTGGTCTTCTACAAGTAGGTTGTTCAGTCCGAAGGCCATTTTTACTTCTGTTGATAGTTTGAAGTACTCCAAATAGAAATCTACACCAACGCCCAGATCCCATGTGTAATCTTCACGCTTCATCTTCAGGATCACTTCTTGCGATTCGGCCTCTTCCTTCGTAGCCATGTCGTACAGGAATTTGCCGCCACCAATAATGTAAACTCGCCAGTTGTTGATCCTTCTAGACCTGAATTTGAAATAAAGAGGTACTTCCAAATAGACAGAATTGACCACCTTATCATACACCACGGGAACTGTGTCTCGCTCATACAGTGTATATTCCATGGAACGACCAACGAATGAGATGCCGGGGATGAAACGCATGTTGAAATGTTCGCCCAATCGCATATCAGACACAATACCAAGGTTGAAGCCCACTGCACCCTTCGGCTCCACCACATACACAGAATCCAATGCCGCGATATTCTCCTTCAGGTTAACCGCAATATCGGAGTAGTTCATTCCGAGCGAAAAGCCGAAATGGAACATTCTTCGGTCGTATTTGGTCAGGTTGAGTTGCTTCTTCTCCTTATACTTCACAGGAAACTGGGCATAGCCATGAAAGCTCAATGCCAACAGCGCTGAAAGAACAATGGATGTGCGAATGATATGTTGTGGACCGATCTGCAATTCAGGCTTTTACGCCAGTGTATAAGCTACAAATACCAAACGTTAGCGGCTTGTAAGTGTTGCGTTGGTAACCTGCTTCCTCCATCACCTTTAGAAAATCATTTCCGTCTGGGAAAGCATTGACCGACTGCGGTAGATAAGTATATGCCGAGTCATCTTTCGAGAGCATTTTTCCGAACAATGGCAGAATATTGTTGAAGTAAAACCCGAACAACTGTTTGACCGGAAACTTCTTTGGTGTTGACAATTCCAGAACCACCAATTTTCCACCTGGCTTCAACACCCGATTGATGTCTGTCAGCCCTTTCAGAAGACTCTCAAAATTTCTCACCCCGAAGGCAACGGTGGCAGCATCAAAAGTATTGTCTAAGAAGGGAAGATTTTCTGAATCACCCACCACCATCTCGATCCGGTCAGATAGATTCCTTTTGGCGATCTTCTGTTTTCCGAGTTCAAGCATGCCAACGGATATGTCAACTCCGGTGATCTTCTCTGGCTTCAAACTCATGGCTTCCAAAGCAAAATCGCCTGTTCCGGTGGCCACATCCAGAATGGTTTTCGGTTTCAGTTCCTTGAGCTGCGCAATGGCCTTCTTGCGCCAAATGATGTCGATGCCCATTGAAAGCGAACGATTGAGAAAATCGTAACGATGCGCGATATTATCGAACATCGTGGCAATCTGCTGGGTCTTGGAACCTTCGGCACCATACGGTTTTACCGACTCTGCTTTATTCTCTACTGTTGAATTCACGGGCGCAAAGGTAACAGCAGAGGGAGTTCAAAGTTTAATGTTCAGGGTTCAAAGTTGGCCACGTTGAACTATGAACTCAGAACCTTGAACTATTTTCTGACGATAGAAACTAATTCAGAAACGGTTACCGAACTCTGCTCGCCTGTAACCATGTTCTTCAGGCCGATCTTGCCACTTTCCATTTCCTGTGTGCCGACCATGGCCACAAACGGAATAGCTTTGTTGTTGGCATAGGTCATCTGCTTCTGCATTTTGGCCTTGTCGGGATAAAGCTCTGTGTTAATGCCTGCTTCGCGAAGCTGTTTTACCAATCCAAGGCAGTGATTGGCCTCTTCTACGCCAAAGTTGACGAAGAAGACTTGCGTGTTGTCAGAAGAAAATTCTGGAAACAGATTGGCCTCTTGAAGCACATCGTAGATACGATCAGCACCAAAGGAAATTCCAACACCCGAAACGTCCTTCAT
>JBJOHR010000264.1:0-19628 GCA_046047575.1 Bacteroidota bacterium
AGCCTGTCTGCATTCAGTCGCTCAGGAAAACTTGATGTTCACCTATTTCAAGGGTTCTGGTAAGTCGGGTGTATTCGCCTGTACTTCGGAAGATGGATTGAAATGGAAAAAGTTGAACGGTGGTAAAGCAATCATTGTCCCCATGCAAGGAACCATTATGCGAGACCCTTGCTTGTACCTCGATAAATATGGCACGTATCATTTGGTTTGGACAGGAGGCAGCAAATCCACTGTTATAGGGTATTGCAGCTCAAAAGACCTGAAAACGTGGACCGACCAGAAATTCATGCAGTTGTTTCCTGATACCATAGGCGTAAGAAACTGCTGGGCGCCAGAGATCATCTTCAATGAAAAGGAAAACCAGTTCATGATCTATTGGTCAACCACTATTCCAGGCAGGTTTCCGGAAACCGACAACACTGGAGATAATGGGTTCAATCATCGCATCTATTACACATTGACGGCCGATTTCAACACTTTTACCAAGGCCGAACTTCTTTATGAGCCTGGTTACAATGTGATTGACGCGACAATCAACCCTGTGGACACAGGTTTTGTGATGTTCATTAAGAATGAGACACGCAGACCAGCGGAGAAAAATATCAGATGGGCATTTTCAGAAGCCATGACCGGACCATACTCTTCGGCTTCAGCACCTATAACAGGAAATTATTGGGCAGAAGGCCCTACTGCCATCAAAATCGATGATGCATGGCATCTTTACTTTGATAAGTACACCCTATCCAGTATGGGGCTGAAAGTTTCCAAAAACCTTGTTGATTGGAGGTCGAGATCGACCAAACTAAGAATGCCTCTGGGGATCCGGCATGGAACTGTCCTGCGTGTGCCTCCAGAGTGCATACGATCTCTTGAATAGGAACAAAAAACCAACAACTGCACACAACAAGAGCTAAGTGTCAGGGCTTCTGAAGCGGACCGTCAGGTACCAATGACTCAACGTGAAGTGTTCTTCAGCTCTTCCAACTTGGCCAATACCCACAGTCGGTAGCGTTCCATCAGTTCTTCGCCATCGGTTCCGGTCATGGGTTCGCCAAAGGCAATATGGGCCGTGGTGCTCCACTTGGAGAAATTGCGGTAAAAGTGTGCACCCATGCTATCGTCTCCCACCCAGGCCAGATCGGCCTCTTCGTAGTAAATGGCCGTAGGAATGATGGGAAAACCTTCTTCTGCCGCCACATGGAACATGCCGGGTTTGAGGGGTAGAAGCCCATTGCCGTCTCCTGTTGTTCCTTCGGGGAACACAATGACAGAGCGGCCCTTACGTATTCTTGTGGCTATTTCGCTCTTTGTTGCCAAGCGGCTCTCCTTGCTGCTGCGGTCTACATAAACGGTGTCTACTGCACTGGCACCCCAGCCCACCAAAGGCATCTTTTTCACTTCGGCCTTGGCCACAAAGACCGTTATGGCGTACTTGGGTATCATCCAGATATCTAAGTACGAAAGATGATTGGACAGCATGAGCCCCACCTTGGGCTTAGGGCCATGCCTTACCGTATGCACACCGAACACCCACAGCATGACCACCGACCACAGCTTCTGCATGCCCAAGGCCCATTTATGCCCAAATGGAACGGAACCGAGCATGGCCAGCACGGTGCAGGTAATGGTGAGCACAATGAAAACAAGGGAACGGACGATAATAAGTATGACACCCATGGACTGTTGCTTAAATTGCGCTGCAAATAACTAAACGAACCTAAACATGAAACAACTATTTATTGCCCTTGTACTGATGGGCGGCCTTTTTGCCATTTCTGCCAATATGGATGACCAGAACAACATTGCTTATGTAGACCTGGACCGCGTGATGAACCTGATGCCAGAAATGGAAAAAGTGGCAGAATTGAACGAGAAGCTGGATGCGAAACTGGCACAGACCATTGCCAAAGACACCCGTGATCTGCGCGATGAAATTGAAAAACTGAACAAGATCATTGATGAGGACCGCGGTTCTGGCAATGATACCGAATCGGCCATTGAGAAAGCCAGCGGTCTGAAGAAAAAGATAGCTACAATAAGTGAGCAGCACACCACCGTTATCGAAAAGGAAAAACGATACCTGATCGACCCGATCAGAGAAACGGTGCAAGATGCAATTGTTCAAGTTGCCAAGCGCTCCGGATATCGGTTCGTTCTTGATTCCAAAAAAGAAGCTGGCCTATCGCTCATTGTTCTTGCTCCAGAGGAGAACGATCTGACCTTGGCAGTAATTGAAGAACTGGGACTGAAGGACAGAAAATGACAGCGGACCCGGTAGCGATCGTAAATGCGGACGGCTCCGAACTGACAGTTCAATTGTATGCGGCCGATAAGCCCCGTGCGGTCTGTATCGTGTTTCCGGCCATGGGCGTTTATGCCAAATACTATCAACCACTGGCCGTTGAACTGGCCAAAAATGGTCTGACCACAGTTACGGCCGACCTACGCGGGAATGACGCTTCATCAATTCGCCCCAGGCGCGGCACCGACTTTTCTTACACCGACCTCATCCATTTGGATATGCATTCGGTGATCACTGAGATCCGGTCGCGGTATGAGAAGGTTCCTCTCTACCTTTTTGGGCATAGTCTGGGCGGACAATTGAGTTGTCTGTATGCAAGCAAACACCCACAGGCAGTGGACGGACTGATCCTGTCGGCCACATGCTCTGTTTACCATAAGGGTTGGGAAGGTTTTGGTGCCTACCGCATTCTGGCAGGTACCCAATTTGCGAATGCAGTGGCAGCTACCGTGGGTTACTTTCCGGGCAAGAAGGTCGGCTTCGGTGGTACGGAAGCCCGCTCGGTAATAGCTGATTGGAGCCGACAATCCCGAACGGGAAAGTACGTGCTGAAGAACGATGATTTCAATTACGAGAACGCACTCCGCAACTTGCAGAAACCTGTGTTGGCCATTTCGTACGAAGGAGACTCGCTATCGCCCAAAGGCGCGGTGGAACATCTGTTGGGTAAAATGGAATCGGCCCCAAAACAACACTTGCATTTGCTAAAGACCGATGAGCGGAACGATGAATTGAACCATTTCAATTGGGCCAAGAAACCGAATTCGGTTGTAAGGATCGTGTCTGATTGGGTCGCGGAACAAAGCTGATGAGCCTTACGACTGACGAACGTTTCATGCTCCGGTGTTTGGAGTTGGCACAGAATGGTGCAGGGGCTGTTGCTCCCAACCCCATGGTAGGTTCAGTCGTTGTGCATGATGGAAAGATCATTGGTGAAGGGTTTCATCAAAAAGTTGGTGAGGCGCATGCCGAGGTGAATGCCATCCATGCTGTGCATAATGGGTCGCTCCTACCCGACTCTACCATTTACGTGAGTTTAGAACCTTGTGCCCATTTCGGAAAAACACCTCCGTGTGCCGACCTTATTGTTGCCAAGAAGATCAAACGCGTGGTAATTGGGTGCTTGGATCCGTTTGCCAAAGTGAACGGTGCAGGTGTCAAACGTCTTACGGAATCAGGTGCGGAGGTGCGTGTAGGGATCTTGGAGAAGGAGGCCATGGAATTGAACAGACGGTTCATGACCTTCCATCAGAAAAAGCGGCCTTACATAATCCTGAAATGGGCCGAAACCGCTGATGGTTCTGTTGATCACATCAGAAGTGATTCGAACCAAAAACCACTTAGCATTACCTGCAACACGGCCAACATATTGGTTCACAAATGGCGAGCTGAAGAAGCAGCCATTATGGTCGGAAAGAACACGGCCATTCTGGATGACCCAAGTTTGACAACACGCCATTACCGTGGGAAGAACCCGATCCGTATCCTGCTGGATTCGAACTCAGAAACGCCTGCTTCTGCCAAGATTTTCAATACCGATGCCGAAACGATCGTAATCAACGAAAACACCAACGACCTGCAGCTTCAGCTAGCAGAACTTCATAGCAGGGATGTTCAATCTGTTATGGTTGAAGGCGGTCCAACCTTACACCGTTCGTTTTACGAAGCTGGCCTTTGGGACGAGATCAGACGATTCGTTTCGCCTATTCGCATTGCAGAAGGCATTAAAGCAATGCGCGTGCAGCAAGAGCCGGAACAGATTAGCGCGGTGGGCACTGACCAACTTTATACCTACCGCAACAGATGATCGCGCTGCTGCTCAGCATTCTCTCCTCATCGGTGCTGCTTGTCATTTTCAAGTACTTCCACCGATACGGGGTCAACAACTTTCAGGCAATAACCGTCAATTATTTTGTTGCTGCCGCTTTGGGTTTCCTGCTCTCGCCCAGATCCATTCTGCCGTCTGAACTGATGGACCAACCTTGGACATGGAGCGCATTGGTGATCGGTTGCGTTTTCATAGCCATGTTCTACGTTATGGCTCTTTCATCTCAGAAAGTGGGCGTTGCCATCAGTTCAGTGGCCAATAAGATGTCGTTGGTCATCCCTGTTCTGGCGGGAGTGCTGCTCTATAAAGAAACCTTAGGTATAGCAAAAGCCGCAGGGATCGTGGCTGCTGTTGTGGCTGTGGTGATGGTGACCTTCCCTAAGAAGGGAATCGAGATAGACCGCAAACATCTACTTCTGCCGATCATCATTTTTTTCGGAAGCGGTTTTCTGGATACTGTGTTCAAATACGTGGAAACCCATCAGTTATCGGCAGATGATATCAGTGTTTTCTCGGCCTGCCTCTTCCTTGTGGCCGCAAGTGTTGGAACTGCGGTTCTTCTCATAAAACGATTCTATTCCGGTGAGATCCTGGAGATAAAAAGCATCGTTGGAGGATTCGCATTGGGCATTCCGAATTATTTCTCAATCCACTTTCTACTGATGGCGCTGAACTTGCCCAACTTGGAAAGTACGGTCATTTTTCCGGTGAATAACACGGGCATTGTAGTTCTAAGTACCTTGCTGGCCATATTGCTGTTCTCCGAGAAATTATCAAAACTCAACTGGGCCGGTGTTTTGCTGGCCGTGTTCTCCATTATTCTAATTGCATTGGCATGAGGTTCATTCTCCTTTCTCTTTTCACCGCGCTTTTCGCCTTGGCATCGTCTGCACAGGACGGTATCCGAATTGTAATGGATACCAAACCAGTAGGAAGCGTGATCCGCATATCCAAGTATCTGGGTGACATGAACATTCCTTTGGACAGTCTTCGCTACCGAGGCGAACAGGAGATCCTCTTTCATTATGATCAACGCTATTCAGATGGCGTTTATCTGATCGAGATCAGTACCATTGAATCGTTTCAATTCGTTCTGGCCGATCAGGAGAATATCACAGCCCATATCTACGAAAGTGGCTCTGGAATGGCGTTCAAACCCGACCGATCGAAAGAGAACGATGCCTTCAATATCATGCTGAATCTGTCTGACGTGTATTCCAGCAGCATGGATTCGTTGAACGCAGCCATGGGTCAATTGTCAGACTTCGATCCACGCCATGATGCGCTCACTGACTCCTTGGCCTTGGTGTATCATCGCATTGCCGATGCTTACAATAATTCGCTTGGTCTGCTGAACAACCTTTTCCCCGAAAGCTACACCGCAGAGGTGCTGGTGCCATTGGACAGGATTCCGCTACGAAGCCACAGACCCGAATGGGACAGAAAATACGATAACGACCCAGCCTTTAACCACGACCACTATTTCGCTTACATCAACTTTGCCGATGAACGGGTGGTCACCAATCCGTTTTTAAGCAACAAGATCCTTGACTATCTGTACAATTATGCAGAACGCTCAGAACAGGGCATCAAAGAAGGTGTGGACAAGATCTTAGGAGTACCCGATATGAACCCCAAGGTGCAAGGCTTCATCATCGATTTCCTGATCGATTTCTTCACAGATAAAGAAGCTGCGGAATTCATAGACCATATCAATCGCACCTATTTAGGAAGCTGTGATCTTCCCTTATCGGAAGAGACCTTGCGTAAGATCAACGCCATGGTCAAGTTCCGATCTGGCGACCCGGTTCCATCGCTCAAAATTCCTGGGCAAACAGGTCATCATATTCCACTTACCAGCCTCACAGGTCAGCTGAATGTGGTCGTGTTCTGGGCTTCCTGGTGCCCACATTGCATGCGCGAGATTCCCAAGCTGAAATCGCTCTATGACGAAATGCAGGGTAAATTGGGTGTGTATGCCATTTCGTTGGACACAAGTAAAACTGATTGGATACAGACCATTAACACCGAAGGACTGAAATGGCTGAATGCCAGCGACCTGAAAGGATGGGACAGCGAATCTGTACAGCAATTCGGTATTACCTCCACTCCAACGCTCATTCTGCTGGACGAAAAATTGCGTTGGGTAGGCAGAAGCAGTTCGTTTGAAGGCCTTCTTGAACTAGTGCGATCGCAGTTGGCCGAATAAAACTTTCATTCTGAAACCTAAATAGTTCAGATCCGTTAACTTGTTCCGATCAACCCCAAGTCAGAGTATCATCATGAAAATGAAGTATTTACTACCGGCAGGCCTGTTGGCTGCATTACTTTTTACCGGATGTCAGAAAGATCCCCTTACCAATGACCCTACAGAAGAGCCCAACGCGCTCGATGTGGAATTGGAAGCTGCTCTGATAAGCGCATCCAACGGAGACGGAATTTCATATTACCGCTTCCCAACTTCGCTCAATGACATTCCGCAGGATCCGAGAAACCCTTTGACCGCAGCCAAGGTGCAACTTGGCAAATTGCTGTATCACGAAACCGGTATGGCCACTGTACCTAAGCGCGAAGAAGGAAGGTTTACCTATAGTTGCTCCAGTTGTCATCATGCCGATGGAGGTTTTCAGGCCTGTTTACCGCAGGGCATTTCAGAGGGCGGGGTCGGATTCGGTCTGCATGGAGAGGGGCGATACCCGAACCCGAATTATGCGGTTTCAGAACTTGATGTTCAGCCTGTGCGCACTCCTTCTGTACTGAACATTGCCTATCAGACCAATATACTTTGGAACGGGCAATTCGGGGGAACCCATATGAATGAAGGAACCGAAGCCAATTGGGGCGAGGGAACTCCAAAACAATGGAATCACCTTGGTTACGAGGGAACCGAAACACAAGCAATTGCCGGACTTATCGTTCATAGATTGGACATGCCAGAGTCGCTCTACATGGATTCCGAGTACAAGGATCTATACGAGGCCGCATTCGGAACCGTGGATGACGACACGCTCATGAGCAATGTTTACACCGGATTGGCCATTGCCGCTTACGAACGGACCGTGCTTGCCACGGAAGCTCCTTTTCAGAAGTGGCTGAACGGTGATAAAATGGCCCTTAGCGAAAAGGAAAAGAGAGGTGCGATTCTGTTCTTTACCAAAGGAGAATGCTACAAATGCCACAATGGTCCGGCATTGAGTTCAATGGATTTCTACGCGCTCGGAATGCCCAACATGGAAACCAGCACGCCAGGTGTGTATCTTACCACTACGGATGAAGTGGCCAACCGTGGTAGAGGTGGATTCACCAATAACCCTGGGGACGATTACAAATTCAAAGTGCCGCAGTTGTACAATCTCATCCAATCTCGGTTTTATGGCCATGGCGCCAGCTTCAGAACAGTTGAAGAGGTCATTCGATACAAGAATACTGCGCTGCCTTCCAATCAAGCCGTTCCGACCTCTCAATTGGCATCGGAATTTCACCCGCTCAGTTTGACCGGAGCCGAGATCGAGAACATTGCAACTTTCATAGAATACGGCCTTTACGACCGGAATCTTTACCGCTATGTTCCATCTTCCATACCTTCTGGATTCTGTTTTCCAAACAATGACGCACCAGCAGCCATGCAGATGGGGTGTCAATAAATGGACAGGATGAATCAGGTGGAAAAATTCCATCGACTGAACTTCATTCTTAGCGGCAATAGCTCAAACCATGATGCAGATGGTCAATTGCGGTTTGACGCAATTCTTGAATAAAGCTTCAATCGCTTTTCCAAGGTTATGTCCTTAAATCGATAGGTGGGCGTTGCTCCTTGTCCTTGAGGCTTTGGTTGGCACGTCCCATTCAAAACCGAAAGAACAACGCTCGGATAGTTTTTTAGCGTGGCAATGGTATTGTTGGCTCTCAACATATTCGGGTCTGGGTTTGAACCGACTTCCTGCTTCCACTGAAACAAGATGCTTCCCGTGTCAATTCCTTTGTCGATAAAATGAAGAGTGACCCCAACATGGTCATAATCCTGATTGAAACATTGCCAGAACTCAGACCGAGCTCCTCTATATTCTGGTAGAATGGAGGTATGTGCATTCACAGTTCCAAATTTTGGAATGCTTAGAAGCCTTTGCTTCAATATGGATGTTCCAAGAACCACGCAGACCAATGGTTCAGCATTCTTGATGGCATTGACCACCGTTGATTCACTTAGGCTTGCAGTTTCTAGATAATTCAAACCATGTGGCCGTCCGTTGAGACCGAGATCGGCAATATACTCTTCCACCTTACGATTGGCATTCTCTATCGATTCGGATTCGTACTTCAGTGCCTTACGATCTTCATGGCTCAGAAGCAATCGATCCTTTAGCCATCTGTAAGTCGGTCCCATCAATTTTTTCAGATTACCCGTCACCGTGGAACTACTGGTGCCAAGGAGACCGGGATCTTCCACAACCACCAATTTCAGTTCAACGCCATGCTGTAACAGCAGGTGTGCCAAGGCCTGGCCACGATTTGAATTATTGGTAAGCAACACAACCGACATGATCAGAACTTAACGGTAAGGATCGAATCAGAATTCTGGATCAATTGGCAGTTTACCTCCACGCCATCTATTAGAACCTTAGGACTTGCCGAACCGAGCGCTTTTGACTGAAAACTGAAGCACTTATCTGCCAGGTCCATTGAAGTCATGGTTTGAAACCGGATCCCGTCAGACCTGAATTCGATGTTTCCATTGCCATTCAACTGAATATGGTCTCTAATGACCTGATAATCCAGCATTTCGCTAACAGAACTGACCATTAATTGCTTGGACACAAATCGGTCTTTTATCGCTTTTAATCCTGCTCTGGTCTGTTCAGGAATATGTTGAGATCTATTGATTCCTCGTGGGTGTCTTTTACCCAAGTGCGTATATACCACCATCGACCCGGTCTTTGCGATCAGTTGGTCTATCCTTTCTTGGCTTATCAGATTTCCGAGACCATCAATATCTGCCTCTTGCCAAGTTCCGTGGCGCCTGAAACAATACAGTTTGCTCCCATCCGAAAATTGAAAAGGATAGTATTGTCGATTGTCTGGTAATCTGTTCAACGCGACCTTTCCCCATGCCCTTAACCTGTTGCCAGAATGAAGTTCAACATCTGAAGTGTCGGGTGCACGATCCTGCCCAATGATCGGGGTCACTTCTCCGTTCCATATGTACCTAACTCCGGCCTGAATTGCCAGATCCAATGAATAGACGAAGTTGCTGTAGACGTGTCCAGAACTATCGACCAGATCAGCTTGTGCTCCTTTAGTGGTGCCGTGAATCATGTTTCCGACAAAACTTGCATGGTCAATCCAAACCCTTGGTGTGATTCCAGCCCCTTTTAACACAGCAACTGCTTCCACCGCGTCTTCCCGATCAAATCCCCGCCTGCGGGCGTGCATGTAATCGCCCCATGTGTGTATGATGTCGTGATGGTGCTTTTGAGCAATCTCAGGAAATTTTTCCAGACTGACCTGTTCCGGCAGATTCTCGTTGAACGAACGTACAAAAAGACTGTCTCCAAATGGAAGTTTCAATTCTTCCCAAATGAATCCATGTAACTCATTCCAATCTGAAATGATGGTATTGTCAGGGTCATTGGCAATGGCAACCCAAGCCTTATAAGGATATGGATATTTGAGAATCCCTTTTTGCATTGGCTCGCAAATTAGCAATTACGTGTTTCGTTTACCGCAAGTATACAGCGCTCCCACTGGCTTTATTAGCTTTAGGAACTCATATTCCAACTGATGACCAGAATAATCTACCACTTTCTACTAGCCTTCATGCTATTGCCATTTGTCGGTACATCGCAGATCAGCCCGAGGTTACTTTCAGAGCTCCAACAGAACCCGCAGCGTCACCACACCGTCCGCATCGAATTCACTGACAACGTTGACTGCTACGTTCTGAATCACGAGTTCAAACAACAACGACTGGATGTGACGGAAAGACCGAAAGTTGTCATCACTCAACTTATGCAGCAAGCGGCAATTTCTCAGAGGCCAGTATTGGATCTGATCGATGGGCCATTGGCCAACGATGTAACTTACTCAAAACCGTTTTGGATCGTCAACACCATCATTCTAAAGGCGGATGCACGAGCAATTGATGTATTGAGCAAGGTTGAGACCGTTTCTTTGATCGACCTTGAAGATTCTGACATCATTCCGCATGATGAGATCATTCGCGAAGAATCGTCCAACGAGCGCTCCCCGAATGGAGTTGAACCTGGCCTTGTTGCCATTAACGCACCTGCCATGTGGGCCTTGGGCTACACGGGTCGTGGGCGATTGGTCTATGACTACGACACAGGGGTTTGGCCCACTCACCCGGCATTTGCCGATCGTTTTCTGGCGCATCGTTACCCAATGGAGCAATGCTGGACGGGCTTTTTCAGCGACATACCCAATGGTAACATAAGCGACCACGGAACACACACCTTAGGAACAATGGCTGGCTTGGTAGAAGAGACCAACGATACGATAGGTGTTGCGTTCGGAGCTTATTGGATCGCCAACGACTTTGTGACCAGCACGGTAGAGGCGCTGCCACCTTTGGCTGCAATGATGGGCGCATTCGAATGGGCACTGAATCCAGATGGCGACATCAACACAACAGAAGACATTCCGGACGTGATCAACAATAGCTGGCGCTGGCGAGACGATCCAGACACTGTTCAATGTGCCGGGATGGTAGTGAACCTGATGAATGCCATTGAATCTGCTGGAATTGCCAATATATTTTCTGGTGGGAATTCGGGTCCGGACAATACAACCGTGAATGCCCCGCAGCGCATCAATACATCTGAAGTGAATACCTTTTCGGTGGGAAGCATTAACGGAAATGGAAGCTTTCCTTATCCGATAAGCAGTTTTTCTACCCGTGGACCTAAACAATGTCCGAGTGGTGGAAATCTCTCGCTGGAGATACATCCGGAAGTAGTTGCACCTGGTCAGAATGTGCGCTCTGCGTGGGGAACGGACGACTTCAACACCATTTCTGGAACCAGTATGGCCGCGCCTCATGTTTCCGGTGCGGTTCTGTTGCTTAAGGAAGCTTTTCCGTACTTACCTGGCGAAGACCTGATGTGGGCGTTGTATCAAACGGCCGTGGATCTGGGCGATGCAGGCGAAGACAACACATTCGGAATGGGGATCATTGATGTTTTTGCGGCCTACCAGCAGCTGGCGCTGACCAATATTCCGGTTGACCCTACAAATGTTCCTTGGGATCTGGAAATAAGCTCTGCAACGAATCCTGCAGAAAACGGAATAACCTGCGAAAGCGCTTTTTCCACCACGGTTTCATTCAAAAACCGAGGAGATAATACCATTACCTCGGTTCTTTTTGAGATTGACGTGAACGGAAATGCCACGCAATCTGCGACTTGGAACGGAAGTCTTGCTGCTGGCGAATCGACTACGTTTGCCCTCCCATCCGTCTCAACGAATGATTTTGGCGCTATTGGATTGAACATAGTTGCTTCCATTGTAGGCCAACCCAACGAGTACGACCACTACAACAACCGTTGGCGCATAAACTTTAACAGGCGAGAACCAAGGACACTTCCTTTCACAGACGATTTTGACGGGGGTTTTGAACCGAACGATTGGTTGATCAAGAATGAGGATGGTAGCACCACTTGGGAAACCATTGCAACTGGAGGACTTCAATGGAACAGCCGATCAGCTTCCGTACAATTGTACGACTACAACCCTAGGCTCAATCAGCGAGACGGCCTGATAAGCCCGCTGTTGGAAATTCCGAACACGACAGAGCCTGTATGGTTATTGTTCGATGTGGCATATCAGGTACGATCAACAAGCAGCTCTATCCGTGATACGCTACAAATCCTTGTTTCTACCGATTGCGGATCTACGTTTGACAACATCGTTTACGACAGATCCGGTGATGCTTTAGGAACCAGAGACACCAACCAATCGAACTTTGTGCCCGTGTTTGAATGGGATTGGAGACGAGATTCGGTTGACCTTTCTCAGTTTGCCAGTGATGAAATACTCCTTCAGTTTCAGACGATCAATCGAAAAGGGAATAACGTGTATATCGACAATCTGAAGGTGTTTACCGGTAGCACAGAGCCAGCAGGTATTGAGGATTATTCATCTATGGTGGATCTCTATCCCAATCCAACCAATGGAGACCTCTTCGTTAGGATAGAAGGTAGAGGTCATGCAATTTCTTCGATCAGAATCTACAACCTTTTAGGAGAAGAATTGAACGTGGAAAAGATGATTTCCCACTCGCAAGTTGTGCTTCAAACCAAAAATCTCCTTTCAGGGATTTACATCGTAGACCTTGTGGTCAATGATCATCGCGTAGTGAAGAAATTCATAAAGATCTGAATGTCTTGTCCTGAAGCAGAAACTGTCTGTCTTTCAACAAGAACCTTACTTTTAACACCAACCTAAATCAGACCAACCATGACCATTGACCCTATCAGCCAAAGAATAATTGCGTGCGCACTAGGACTGTCTGCGGTGCTAGTAAGCCTTAGCCTAGTAGTATTTGTTACCAACCACACGGGCATAGCCAAAGCTGAAGACATGAAGAATCTGGAAATTCCGAGTGATTGGGACACAGAGTTGCGCGGAGGTCTTGGTCTGGGAATAGTTGATGGAACGGGCTATTTCATCGTATTTGCAAGACCGAACACCTTGTACAAAGTTGAGCTTGACCGAGCTACGGACTGGTATAGCGAATAACTTGGCGCATGAGTTCGCCCAAGCATACGCTCAGAACCATTTTTTTCTGCGGAAAAACGCAAGCATGGCTATGAAAACGGCCACCATTACTGCCCACACCACGAAATAACCGTGTTTGAAATGTAGTTCTGGCATATAGTCGAAATTCATTCCATAGATACCTGCAATGAAGGTAAGCGGAATGAAAATGGTTGCTATAACGGTCAGCACCTTCATCACCTGATTCATTCGGTTGCTCATATTGGCCATCTGCATGTCCATGAGACCAGAAAGCACTTCTCTATTGTTCTCCAGATTATCAGCTATCTGAATAAGGTGGTCGTACACATCCCGAAAGTATTTCATATTTACGGGATCCACCAGATCGGTAACTCCCTTTTCTAGACCGCTAACAGCCTCGCGCAATGGAAGCAACGCACGCTTCAATGTAATGATCTCGCGTTTGATGTGTTGAATGGTACGGGTGTGATCTTCGTCCGTGTCTGCGGTAATGGCGTCTTCAAGATCTTCAACCTTTTCCTCAATTCTTTCTATGATGACGAAATAGTTGTCCACAACGCTGTCAATCAGCCTATAGACCAGATAATCTGTTCCTTTTTTGCGGATCAGACCGGAATCGGTCCGAATGCGTTCTCGTATGGGGTCGAAAATATCGCCCTTTCGTTCTTGAAAGCACAGTACAAAGGGTTTGCCGAAAACAATACTGATCTGCTCCTTCTCCAACTCATCCTCCTCATTGTACCACATCATCTTTAGGGTGAAGAAAACGTAATCTTCGAAGGGCTCAACCTTTGGCCTATGATCCGTATTGAGAATATCTTCCAGCACCAGATTATGGATATCGTAAATTCCGCCAATGGCCCCGATCGCTTCCGTGTTATGGATTCCGTTTATGTTGACCCAAGAAACGTTGGAACTTAGGAGCGTGTCCTTGAGATCTTCCACATTGACGATCTCCATTTCTGAACTCTCCGTTTCATCGTAGTTTATCAATTCGATGGTGACCTGTTCCTCTCGCTGGTTTCCAATAAGTACCAAGGCACCAGGAGGCAGACCTGCTTTGGCCGAATGCTTTCGTCCAGTTCTTTTTTTCTTAGCCATTATTCGGTAGGTCTTTCTTGTAAACGATAGTCCTGTAAGGGAATGGAATTTCAATGCCTTCCGCATCAAAACGCTCTTTGACGCTTTTATTGAGGTCGCAGAACAGCTCCCATGATTCTTCGGGACTGGAAGTCCAAACATCGGCACGAAGGTTCACCGATGAATCGCCAAAACCTACTACCCGACACTTTACTTTGGGCCAGTTGCCTCTTTTCTCATCTAGGGTTCGTCCATCTATGCAATACGGATGATTCAGAGCCTCTTCGGTAATGATCTCGAAAGCTCTATCAATATTGCTATCATAACTGATGCTGAAAAAAAGATGACGTTTCATTTTTTCGTCACCGATATGAGCGTTAATAATGGTCTGGTCGCTGATCACAGAATTGGGAACGATGATGCGCTGATTCTGAAAATCGCGGATCACCGTATGACGCAGCGTAATATCCTCTACTACGCCCGACTTATCGCCATCTAAACGGATCATGTCGTCTACCCTGAATGGCTTGAAAATGACTATGAAAACACCGCTGATGATATTTGACAATGCGGCCTGCGATGCAAATGCCAATACAGCTGTGGCAATACCGGCAGACGCAAGCAAGGTGGTTCCCAACGTTCTGAACTCGGGCACGGAATAGATAATAAGGAACAGAGCGAGCGAGAAGATGATGAAACTTGCCGCGTTCTTGATAAAGTTGTACTTGGTGGGATCTACCTTAAGAAAAATGGAACTATCGTTCACAAAACGATGGATGAACCTTCTTACCCAAAGTGTAAGTAGGAACGCAATAACAAGAATGATGGAATAAAGCAGCGGACGCGGAAAATGGGAGAAATCGAATGGCATGGACAATGGATTGAAGGGGTGAAGTTACCGCCCCGACCATCCAATAACAACACGATTCATTAAATCAATGAACAACAAAGCGTTGATGGACCGATTCGTTCTGTGTTCTGATCTCCAAAGTGTAAATACCACTCGCCATATGCAATAGATTGATTCTCATTGAATTGCCATTGATGTGATCATTGAAAACCAAGGTTCCGTCAGAAGAGAATGCCCTGACCTCAGCTCCTTTCAATGATCGACTGAAAACAACGTTCAATTCATCATCTGCCGGATTCGGATACAACTGCGCCACTATGGCATTTGGTTCATCAATACCCACATGGCAGAGTATTTCATCAATAACGATTTCACCGAAATCGAAAGTAAGTCTTGCCTCAACCGTGTCGGCACCATCAGGATAGAACACAGCAGTGAGCGGATCTTGCCAATTTCCATACACCACATCATAGCTGACAAGGCAAGTATAATGGCCTGTTTGCGATTCGAGCGCGTTGGTGAACTGAAGTTCCGACCCTGTTTGTCCTGTCAGCTCCATACCATCTTTAAACCATTGAAAACTTGCTGGAAACGCGGTGTTTATGGTAAGCAATAGATCTTCTCCCGGACAGATCAAGGTGTCGCCACCGATTTTTTCAAAATCCGGGAACTCATATCGTCCAAGCACGCACCTATGATCACTGAATTCCGATAGATCCCACAGCGCTGGATCCAGGCTTCTTATTGTGATGACCTCGTTCGTGATCGTTACAGGAACAAAATGAGTTCTATCTCCCCAAGCGTGGTCGATGATCTTTCCGAAATCGTCATTGAAATTTGATTCGAAATAACCGATGTGCTGCGGAATGATCGGATTCATGGTATCTAAAAATGCCTGGTAATCCATATCAGAATCTATCGGGTCCGTGTTGAAATCGCCCCCGAAAATGACGGGTTCGTTCTCAGGAATGTT
Organism: Bacteroidota bacterium; assembly: GCA_046047575.1. Classification (GTDB taxonomy): domain Bacteria; phylum Bacteroidota; class Bacteroidia; order UBA10329; family UBA10329; genus UBA10329. Next base: position 15,788 of record JBJOHR010000264.1, read on the forward strand.
CAGTGCTGCAATAAAATCCCTTATCTCAGCCATTTGAGTCCTTCTTGCAAAGGTGTCATCTGCACCACTTCCGGCATCCATGTGAGTTCCGAACACATGATAGGTCTTACCCAACTTATTGATCTTGGCATACTTAACTCCTTTGTTAGCAAGGCAGTCTGAAGCGGCTTGTCCGCACTCGGCAAAGTCGATCTCATCTTCCGCTAGAATGGGCCATCTACTGAAAATGATAACGCCACCGTTCACTGGAAACGGAATGATACCACCTGGTTCGTTGAGAATTTCGGTGCGATACGCAAAGCCTGCTGCTTCCATGGCTGGAATGAGATGGTCTTCGCGCGGTCCGTCATCAAAGGCTTCTGCAAACACCACCACATCCTGATGCTCTGATATCTGAGCAGGCAGCAACGCGCCTCTTTCGTTTGCCTGTGGCATTCCAGAAACCCCGAAAGAGATCATCTGGATATTGTAATACATTACATTAAGAACGTTTCTATCAGCAAAATCTGCTTCGGGTAAATCATACACCGGTAGATCGTGTATGGCAAACCGGATATTCCGGGTCTGGCTAGCATCGTCATTATCGGGCTTGAATTTGATGACCACGCTTTTTCCTGCCAGTGTGGTCTGTACCTCGTGGAAATCGCCATCGGTGTACCATGGCTCAGAAAAACCGTTGCCCGATACGGAATAGGCCAGTTCGGTACCTCCACTTATGCCGATCAATCTCAGTTTCAGGGTGATGTTATCCGAGCTTCCATTGAGACCGATATCGAAATACGCAGTATCACCTTCAGGCACAGCATTATTGGTTCTGTTCACGGTAAGCACCTCTTGTCCAGTTGATTCGATCCAGCCCCTTACCTGGGAATTAACCACCGACCATTCGTTAAAATCCACGTTCACCGTTCCGTTTTGTCCGGCCTCCACATCAAAATCCTGCCAGGTACTGTTGCGCACAAAAACAGTGGATTGAGCAATGGTAGAAGTTGCTGCAAACTGGGTCAGGATAAAAAGTGCAGATAAGATTCGCATGATGTTCAGGTAATGTTGAGTTAACGAAAATACGATTGTTCGGCACTTGCCTAACGATTGCCGATTGGAAGCCAACATTTTGATGTCGGCCTCTTGACAGTTATCAATGCTTTTTGTTACTTCACTGAGACCAATAAACCATCCTACCATGAAACGTTTTCTCCTCCTTCTGCTTGCCGTAGTTATTGTGGCCGTTGCCGGTCTTGTCTATCATGTGAATACCAACTTCAATAAGTCTGTAGACGATCTGTATCCGATTCCAGACATTACCATCGTGCCAGATTCGGCCAAGATCGCTCACGGAAAATATCTGGCCCTCGGACCTGCCCACTGCGCACATTGCCATTCACCTTTAGAAGGTCTCGCTGACGTGGAAATGGGTAAAGAAGTAGATATGACAGGCGGATTCAAATTCGAATTGCCTATTGGCATCTTACACACGCCAAACATCACCTCAGATGTTGAGACCGGTATTGGCGGGTACAGTGATGGACAATTGTACCGAATGCTCAGGCACAATGTGCGTCATGACGGGCAGATCTGTTTAGAACTGATGCCCTTCTTTGCCATGAGTGAGTATGATGTGGAAAGTATCATTTCCTACCTGCGATCATTAAAACCAGTTAAGCAGGAACGTCCTGAACACGAATACAATTTCTTAGGAAAAGCAATCAGAACTTTTGCCCTCAAGGCTTCTGAACCAGCGTCACCTCCACCAGCATTTGTTGAACGCGACTCAACGGTAGAATACGGAAAATACCTGAGCGAGGCGGTGGCCAACTGTATGGGATGCCATACCAACCGTGACCTAAAGACCGGTGAATTCATTGGTGAGCCTTATGCCGGTGGATTGGTGTTCGAAGATGCGTCAACTCAATTCTGGAAATACGTCACTCCCAATCTTACACCGGATTCTGAAACGGGGATCATTTCCTCTTGGACCGAAGATCAGTTCATTTCAAGAATGCGTGGAGGAAGAGTTCATATGACTTCTCCAATGCCGTGGGGGCCATTCTCAAGATTGGACGATACCGACCTGAAAGCGCTTTACCGATTCCTGCAGACGGTGAAGCCCGTAAAACAGGATAACGGCCAATTGGTCACACCACCATCTACAAGCTGACCAATTACTGAATTACCAGCCTTTCGGTTTGAATGGTATTCTGGTATCGTATCTCGACCAGGAAAACTCCTGAGCGAAAGCTTTCAATATTCAGACTTCCATTAGGAGGTAAGCGTTGTTTATTGAGCAACTCCCTGCCTCTGAGATCAAGTATGCGAACATCGACCGGGAACTCGTTAGAGAATTGCACAATGCCGGTGTTGACAGGATTTGGGAATATGCCTATACCCTCCTCTGCCTGCTGCAAGTCGTTCACACCAACGTTGGACGAACAGAATTCGGCCATGCCATCAAACCAGAGTTTGGAAAGGAAAATGGATGGCTGGGCGCATTCAAAATGACTGATAACCGTATCTCGCTCAACTACTTGAATATTTTGTGCGCCTGCTGCGGTCATGAACTCTGAGGCTACTATCGTGTTCAAATAAGAAACCTGCTCATCGCTTCGGCAATAGTTGAACATCACTGGTGCTTCTGGGATCCATTCGTAAACGTCATTGGCCTTCAGAGCGAGATATGCCGGATGAGTTGTATCTGAGAAAAAGGCATCTGCATACGCAGGTTGAATAATATCTCGGGGAACAGGTGGCATGGCTTGATCTACCACCCACATATCATGGTTTCCTTGCAGAAGAGGAGGCAAAGTTTGATCGTATGGAGGAACGAAGATCTGTTGGATACTATCGTACAGATTCCCATATACATGTTGGTAGGACTGAATGAGATAAGGCAGGTATCCAGGTACAGAATACGGATCAAAAGACGCCACCATGTCCAATTGCGTATCCGACAGGTCGTAAGCACCAGCTCCTGGTGCTGAAGCTGTCACGGTGAATTCTCCATTCAACTCTTCTTGGATCATTCGGTGTGTTCCCATGGTTGCATGTCCACCTTGCGAATAACCCATAATGAAAAGTTGACCGTTAAGCCCCAAGCCTTCCTGCTGGCAAATGGTACGGCACACACGCATAATGTCGATGCTTGCTGTGGCCTGAGACTCTGCATGCTGGTATGGATGGATACCCGGACTATTGCCCAGACCGAGATAATCTGGCATGACCATGGCGTATCCACTGGTAGCAGCGATCACTCCAAGTTGCCACTCGTCCTGCAAGTAGTAAAAGGTCTGTGTTTTCTTGATCTTGGTTCCGTGCAGATAGGCCATCATTGGCATGGCGCAACTTGTATCAACTTTGGGAATCATAACCAGACCGGATGCCGTGGTGGTCGATCCATCCACATCAGGCGTTTCGTACACCACCCGATGAACCGATACATCGTAGTCTATAGGAAGAAGCCCGCTCGGAAGTCCATTAAGAACAATAATGCTATCAATGTCATCATGTTCCAAATACAGCACTACCGTATCTTCTACGACAGTACCTTGGGCGTTTGCCATCTGAGCACCAACTATTAGCGCAACGAGAAAGAATAGATGTTTCTTCATTAGGTAAATCTAACCAAAAGCTATGCGCGCATTGCATTAATCTAGACAATTCTGCACGTTTGTAACTGCAAGTACTATCTTCGATCGATCAACCAACTCCAAAACCATGATTAAAAAATTACTTGTCGCTACTATAGCCAGCATCGCTTTCCATGTTCATTCCCACGCTCAGATCACGATTGAAAGCACAGACCTCACCTCAATAGGAGATGAGATACTTCGCTACATTGACACCA
>JBJOHR010000265.1:0-7027 GCA_046047575.1 Bacteroidota bacterium
TGCAAGTAGTATGTCAGGTCGAAAGAAAAGCAGTTTTGGTTGAGAAGCGAGCAAACTTGCATACGCCAACATGGTAAGGTTGGAATTACCAAGTATGTTCCGAACCTCTCGCATCCGTAATCTGGAAACAATAGAACCGACAGAGGCGAGCAGAATACAGATGATCGGGATCAGTCCGGTCCTTTCTTGCAGCCAGCCAAAAGCCCAATGAGCAAACAGCAGGTCGTTCTGCGCAAATGAATCGGAACGTAAAAACCATGCTGCCACAAATAGCCCCGGTGCCAAAAGGTAGGTCAGTAAAAACCCTAAAATGGTTGATGATCTTATGAGGGCTGTAAGCATGGCGCGTTACTGTTTCTGCGTTTCAAATATTGGATATATTTGCCGCAACAACTCGAAGCAAATGAACTTACAAGATATTCTTGCACCGATTGAATCGCTTTTCCTTTGGTCTTTTGATATTCTTAAGGCCGGTGGCCAGAATTTCAATTACTTGCTGATTGCCATTATTTCGCTTGCCTTGGTTTATTGGACGGTCAAACTGGCCGGTTTTCAGAAAGACGAGGTTCCCAATCGTTGATCCTTAAAGATCAAAGCCTATATCGGTTCTGAAGTACTTGCCTTCGTAATTCACCACGTGTGCGTTGGCGTAAGATTGTTCCAAGGCTTCGTTCATGCTGTCTCCGTATGAGGTTATAGCAAGTACGCGCCCTCCATTGGTTACAACATTTCCGTTCTCATCTTTAGTTCCCGCATGGAATACGACACTATCTTTCACCTTCTCCAAGCCTGCGATCTGCCGTCCCTTTTGATAAGTTCCCGGATAACCATCGGAGACCAACATGACAGTACAGGTGGTTCTTGGGTCCACATCTAAATGCACTCGATCCAAGGTTTGATCAGCAACCGCTTCAAAAAGATCGACCAGGTCGGTCTTGATGCGCGGGATAACTACTTCCGTTTCGGGGTCTCCCATCCTTACATTGTACTCTATCACAAATGGTTCTCCTTTCACATTCATCAGTCCGATGAATACGAATCCTCGGTAATCAATTCCATCTTTGGCCAAGCCATTTATGGTGGGTTTCACAATACGCTCTTCCACCTTGTCCATAAATGTCTGGTCGGCAAACGGAACAGGTGAAATTGCTCCCATTCCACCAGTATTCAGTCCTGTGTCTCCTTCACCAATTCGCTTGTAATCCTTTGCCGAAGGCAAGATCTTGTAGTTCTTTCCATCGGTCAGCACAAAAACCGATAGTTCAATTCCTTTGAGAAATTCTTCAATCACCACTTTGTCCGAAGCTGTTCCAAACTTGTGCTCTACCAACATGGAGGTCAGCTCAATTCGGGCTTCCACCAGTTCATCGCAAATAAGCACACCTTTACCCGCGGCCAGCCCATCTGCTTTCAATACATATGGCGAGTCGAGCGTTTCCAGAAACTTGAATCCCTGCTCCAATGAATCTGCCGTGAAGGATGCGTACCGTGCCGTTGGAATCTGATGACGCACCATGAATTGCTTGGAGAATTCTTTGCTTCCTTCAAGCATGGCCCCAAGCTTGGTAGGCCCAATCACGGGAATGTACTTTAAGAACGGTTCCTGCTGAAAATAATCTACGATTCCAGCTACCAACGGTGCCTCTGGCCCCACCACAACCATGTGAATGCTGTTGCTTCGCACAAAATCACGGACCGCCTCAAAATCCTGTGGATCCAGATTGACGTTGGTGCCAACGCCCTTGGTCCCTGCGTTTCCGGGCGCAATGTACAGTTTGGTCAATCTCTTGCTTTGGCTCAGTTTCCAAGCCATTGCATGTTCCCTACCTCCCGAGCCGATCAACAGTACATTCATTATTCGCTTCTTTTTGTGTGTCCCAAAGGTCTTAAAATCCATCAGAAATCATATCTGATAAAGCGCGTGCTCTTGGTGTTTTCATACTTTTAACGCACATCAAAATTTACTTTAAATGGCTTACGAAAACATCCTCACCTCTTTAAACAATGGCATTTTCACCATCACTATCAATCAGCCAGGCAAGCTGAACGCTTTGAGTCAAGGCGTGCTTAGAGATCTGCGTGCTGCGGTGCAAGAAGTGTATGATAATTCTAGTATTACAGGAGCCATTATTACCGGTGCTGGCGACAAAGCATTTGTTGCGGGTGCCGACATTTCTGAGTTTCAGGGGTTGAATGTGGAGCAGGGTAAAAAGCTTGCTGCCAATGGGCAGGAGATTTTCAATGCCATAGAAAATGCACCAAAGCCCATTGTGGCAGCTGTCAACGGATTTGCTTTGGGGGGCGGCTGTGAGCTGGCAATGGCCTGTCATATGCGGGTCGCGAACGAAAATGCCCGTTTCGGACAACCAGAGGTTAATCTAGGTCTCATTCCCGGATACGGTGGTACCCAACGATTGATCCAGCTCATCGGCAAGGGAAAGGCCATGGAACTGTTGATGACCGCTGATATGATAAAAGCTGAAGAAGCGTTGAAATTGGGATTGGTTAACCACGTGGTTCCTGCCGATCAACTATTGACCAGATCCTCGGAAATCCTTTTAAAGATCGCCACAAAGGCTCCTGTTGCCATCGCCAAGGTCATAGAGTGCGGTAATGCATTTTTCAAGGATGGGGTCAATGGCCTGACTTTCGAAATTGAAAAGTTCGGGGACTGTTGTGCAACTGAGGATTTTGTCGAGGGGGCTTCTGCGTTCATAGAGAAGCGAAAACCCGAATTCAAAGGGCGCTGATCAGCGGGAGAAATAGACGATAATATTCAAGATGACCAATATGATGGCCAATATGATCATGATGTTGTTCCTGATCTTTTCCCGTCTTTTATGTTTGTGCCAGCTATCCACGTGCATTCGTTGCCGCTAAACTAATCAATCTTGGGTTTTAACGACTTGTAAGCGTGCCGAAACTGTAGCCATTTTCGCCTAGTTGCCCTATTATATCGTTAAGTGATGACTTGATGTTGGGAAATGCCTTTTTGCTATCATGAAACACAATGACGCTCCCGCTTCTAACATTGTCAATCACATTTCTTTTCACCCGATCGCCATCTATTTCTGTGTCAAAGTCTCCTGATATAACATCCCAGAATACGATCTGATCGGTCTTGCTCAGTTCTTTATACTGTGAGAGACTCATCTTTCCGTACGCTGGTCGGAAAATGGAGCTGTTCACTACGTGTTTTCCAGCCCTTTGGTCTTCCAAGTATTGATCCAATCCGGTTGTCCATCCGTTCAGATGGTCCATACCATGATTTCCTATTACGTGTCCCTCCCGTTTCATGCGCTCCAACAATTCTGGGTAGGCCAGCGCGTTCTTGCCAAGTACAAAGAATGTAGCTTTTATGCCGTGCGCCTTTAAGACGTCCAGCACAAAAGGAGTTGCCTCTGGATGCGGTCCATCATCAAAGGTGAGATAAACCTCCTTTCGGTTCGTCTCCACTCTGAACAGCGCCTCTGGAAAAAGCCATCGGTAAGCCATTGGTGGCCTAACGAGATACGGCCTTAAACGCACCGGTTATTTTCTTGAAAGTGGAGATTGGAGATACTTGGACTCGATCACATCAAATCGCGCTTCCAAGCTTTCCAACAGTTCATCCTGCTTATGAACTCTGGCAAGGATCATCAACTTCTGTAGAACCGACATGGCAATATCTGGCTCGTTGCCCAATCTGGCCACCTGTTCGCGACCAAGGCTGAGGTAATACTCCATTTCTTGACTGTACACGTCAAGTAACTTGATGGCAATGTCGTTTCCTTTTTCAAACTCTTCGATCTTGTAGTAGCCTTCCACCAAACCTGCGGCCGAAAAGTTGAGCAAAATAGACTCATGAGGCATTGCCTCCATGCAGCGGTCGAGTGTCTTAAGCGCCTTCTCTTTCTCTCCTTCTTCAATCAGTCTGTTGGCCAACCGAGCAAACATGCTTCTGTAATTGAGACTCATCCTTTCGGTTTCCGTGCCGTGGTAAACCTCTGGTTTGTCCATGTTGCCCCATTTGAATTTATTGACCATGTTCTCATACATGGCCACGGTATTCACCTCCCCTGTCTGCCCATCGCGGCTGTTACTTTCTATAGGCACCAACCGATAGGCAAGCCCTTCTGTGTGGAAGTACTTCTGCAATCCGAGATAGTTATCTCCACCAACGGTAACTGCAAAATAGATGGGCCGCTCCCAGTTGGTGTTGGCTATAATGTCGAACACCATCAGGTGGTTCCTGGTAATGGAAGAACCGCTGACCTTCCATTTCATTTCCTTCACAATTCTATCTGCCTGATCTGGCCGAACAGTTCCTGTCTTCATTACCTGAGCCGAATCTACCGTTAGCTTCAGGTTGCCAGAAGGAAGATAGTTGTAATCGCCAACCCGAGTAGGGAGCATGTATTGCTTCTCGTCTTTGGCAACAAAGGCAAGTGCTTCTTTCAATTCAATGTGCTGATCGCCCAATTTTCTCCTGAAACTTTGCTCGAAGTATTCTTGAGTAATGGGTATCTGTAGTCGCTTTTCTCCCAGCAGGGCGTCCTCGCTGAAGGTGAAAGGCAATTCTTCCGCATCATAAGCTTTCCTTCTCAGTTGATCGATATACCAATTTGTATTGAAGAGGCTCAGGTTAACCACCCGCACGTCTGTCCTTACGCCTTCCACCTCCTGTGCATACCAAAGTGGGAAGGTATCGTTATCACCATTCGTAAAAAGAATGGCATTCGGGGCACAGGTTTCCAAATAATTCACCGCTATATCACGGGCGGCATATCGGTCAGATCGGTCGTGATCGTCCCATCCTTCTGCAGCCATGATATAGGGCGCGGACAAACAAAGAACAGAGGCCAGACCAGCGGAAACCACCTTAGGTGCCTTAGCCTTCAGCGCATCGAAAATGGCGGCCACGCCAAGCCCGATCCACATGGCAAACGCATAGAATGAGCCAACGTAGGCATAGTCCCGCTCCCTCGGTTGTATCGGATATTGGTTTAGATAGATGACAATGGCAAGACCTGTCATTAAGAACATCAACCCTACTAGCCAGGCGCTTTCCTTGTCGCGATAGTATTGGAACACAAAACCAATAAGACCCAGAATAAGTGGCAACATGTAGAACTTGTTGTACGCCTTATTGGTGGTCATGGAAATTGGCAATTCATCTTGAGGCCCAAGACGCATCTCATCAATGAAATCGATGCCGCTCACCCAGTTTCCTCTGGTAATTTCACCATGTCCCTGAATATCGTTCTGACGACCGGCAAAATTCCACATCAGGTAGCGCAGGTACATGTGCCCGATCTGATACTTGAAAAGGAATGCCATGTTTTCACCGAACGATGGCTTTATATTTCCGCCCTTTGCACCTGTCCAGCTTTTGTATTCATCAATGTGATGACTTTGATTGCTGTACATCCTTGGAAACAGGCCGCTCAACTTCGGGTCGTAGGACGCAACTGACTTTCTACCGATGATGTCGTAGCTGTCTTTTCCTTTGTGGTATATGTAACCTCCATCTTCCTTACCCTCATAGTCGGCATTGAAAAACTGACCGTAGAATAGTGGACGGTCTCCATATTGTTCGCGATTAAGGTATGATTGCAGGGCAAAAACGTTGTCAGGATTGCTCTCGTCCATAGGCGGATTGGCCATGGAACGCACTACAGTCAGGGTGTAAGCAGAATATCCCACAAGAAGCATCATCAGGCTAAGAATAACGGTATTGGCGGTAACCATACCTTGTTTCTTGGTATAAATGAGCCCGAAAACAATGGCCACTACCAAAGCCACTAAATAGAACAAGAGTCCTGAATTGAATGGGAGTTTCATGGTGTTGACGAACAAAAGTTCGAACCAAGCCCCAACCTTGACCACGTACGGAATGATGCCATATTGCACGAACACCAGAATGGCCAATGACGCAGCACCTGCGGCAAAGAATCCTGTTGTGCTCGGTTTGAATTTCTTGAAGTAATAAACAAAGGTGATGGCAGGAATTGCCAACAAGTTGAGCAAGTGGACACCTATCGACATACCGAAAAGCAGAGCGATAAGCACAATGTAACGATCGGCATGTGGTTCGTCAGCCACCGTTTCCCATTTCAGGATGACCCAGAAAACCAAGGCCGTGAACATGGATGAAAGCGCATATACCTCGCCTTCAACGGCCGAGAACCAGAATGAGTCGGAAAAGGTGAACGCCAACGCGCCAACGGCACCGCTTCCCATCACTGCTATCAGATTTGCCAGATCGTTCTCATCTCCATCTTTACCCACTACCAGTTTCTTGGCAAAGTGAGTTATGGACCAGAACAGGAACAAAATGGTAAAGGCGCTGGCCAAGGCCGACATGGTATTGACCCATTTGGCAACCTGAGTCACATCATCGCCAGCAAAAAGGGCAAAAAAGCGTGCAATGAGTTGGAACATGGGCGCTCCCGGTTCGTGTCCCACCATCAACTTGTATGAAGCTGAAATATATTCTCCACAATCCCACCAGCTGGCCGTAGGTTCTATCGTAGAAACGTACACGAAGGCGGCCACGAAGAACACCAACCATCCTGTTACGTTGTTTACTAATCTGTACTTGCTCATAAGGGCTGTTTTTTTGCGTTGCCGAATTTAGGAATATTACCTTCAAGAGACTGATCAAGGTGATTGAAAGTTGTTTGTGCGGTTGTTAATCTTTCTTATTTTTGCCGCCCATTTTGGCCCATGGTGTAACTGGCAACACGTCTGATTTTGGTTCAGAAGAGTCTAGGTTCGAGCCCTAGTGGGCCAACAACGAAAACAAGAGCACTTCCTTTTGGGGGTGCTTTTTTTGTGTAGTACAACTTTGCTTACTCACTACTTTTGCCCTCAATGAAGAACATTCGCAACTTCTGCATCATTGCCCACATAGACCATGGTAAAAGCACCTTGGCCGACCGTCTTCTACAAGTAACCAACACGGTTTCTGACCGTGAGGCACAAGCTCAGGTTTTAGACGATATGGATCTTGAGCGCGAACGTGGCATTACCAAGATCGGAAGAG
>JBJOHR010000266.1:0-5093 GCA_046047575.1 Bacteroidota bacterium
CTGACCGAACGTCAAATACCACTGACGATCGATCAGACCGAGATAGGAATTTCACATACACAAGCTATCAGCAATCGCGTTTATCTAAAAGGTCAATTCTTTTATCATTTTGGCCATAAAAAAGGATGCAACATATTTCCAAAACATGCTGACCCAATGCATGAACGGGGATGGTGGTGTCGCCTCTCCGAGATTGAAAATTGCTTGGACAAAAACCTTAGTTGGACCATGATCGACAAGCCAGAATGGATTGGTCATTATCCGATGAATAAAAATCATAAACTGTTTAATTACAATGATATATGCGATTCATTGAAACAACATTTCAATTTTTTTGACAGCGCTAAGCTTTGCGTAGGTTCTTCCTCCACAGACGGAAATCGGAAAGAGCTTTCACGGGTGTTTGTGGTGAAAAACGATTGGCCGAAGACCCATAAAAAGATCTGAAATTATGTGGCATGGATTGAGAATAAATCTCATTCAGAATCTTTAGCGAAAGATCATTCCCTATCTTTCAACACCGTTACAGCTTTCTTTAAAACCATCGATCCTAAAACCAAATGTCATGAAAACAGCAGCCCGCCTTTTTGTTAGTGCATGTGTTCTTTCATTGTTTCAATGTGTCACAGCCAGTGCTCAGGCACCTACGGTTGAAATCTGTCTGGTAACGGTCGATACGGCCTCTACGCACAATATTGTGGTATGGGAAAAGCCGACTACCGAAGCCATTGACAGTTTTTTGGTGTACCGAATGTTTCCAGATAGCATATATTATGAAGTTGGCGCAGTTCATTATGATTCGTTGAGCATTTTCCATGATTATGATGCCAATGCCGACCCGAACACGAACAAGCACCGTTACAAGTTGTCCACGCTGGATACTGCCGGAGTTGAATCGGCTTTGAGCCCATTTCATCAGACCATGCACCTGACCGTATCTACGGCAGGAGACATGTTCTGGTCGTGGTACAAGATCCAAGGAGCCAACAACCCGGTTTCCATGTTCAATTGCTACCGAGATGACGATGGAACGGGCGATTTTCAAGTGGTGAACGTAGCTGCTGGAAATGTTCAAGCTTGGAATGACAACGACTTCGGGCTTTACCCAAGTTCACGCTACGTGGTAGATGTGGATTGGAGCATCTCTTGCGATGCATCGCGCGAGAACGTGAACACCACACGGTCCAACTTGGACGAGCGTGTTGCCGCTCCTCCAGTGGGAATAGATCAAGCACTGATCGATGGCATCCAACTCTACCCCAATCCCACAAATGGTCCTATCTTCTTACAGATTCCATCAGAACTGAATGCAAGAGAATATGTGCTTTGGTCCAGCCTTGGGGCGGTAAGTTACAGCCGATCCATACCGACCTATGGCAGCAATGGCTTCATAACCATGGACATACCTAGTTTGGCATCAGGGAACTACATAGTTGAGCTTAGAACAGATCTAGGTGTGCTTACCAAAAAACTGATCGTCAGATAACGAAAGAATGCGGGTTCGCCTCTTCCTGCGTTTGACGTTGCTTGTCGTTGGCCTGCATCCGGCATTCGTTACTGCGCAGCAATACAACTTCAAAACCTATACATCCAAACACGGGCTTGGCAGTTCCATTGTAAACTGTATCTATCAGGATTCACGAGGCGACATCTGGTTCGGAACTCAGTCGGGCGGAGTAAGTCGCTTTAACGGATCCAACTTCAGATCTTTTACCCGTTCCAACGGACTTGTGGGCAATGACGTGACATGCATTACTGAAGACCGCCATGGTCACATTTGGATAGGTACTTCAGATGGTGTTTCTGAATTCAACGGATCATCCTTCCGCAATTACAACGATTCTACCGGACTGACCGTTGGCCGGGGCATCTATTCCATCTTTGTGGATCAAGACAACGTGATCTGGATCGGGTCGCGTGGTGGAGGCCTCATCAAGCTGGAAAACGGATCACTGAGTAACTTCTTGCAGGACAACGGACTTCCATCCAATAATGTCTTTGCCATCACACAGACCAAGGACAGACGCATGTGGCTGGCATGTTCCAAGGGCGTGGCCAGTTTTGATGGTTCGGCATTCACCATCCATCCTGAAACTGAAGGACGCACCTACTTTGCCATTGCCAAAGGCAGGAACGAAAGCGTTTGGTTCGGTGGAACGCCTGGAAACGGTGTGCTGCATTACACCAATGGTCGTTTTGAATCAGTGGATCTTCCCGAACTGGTTGCAGGCGATTTCATTGGTAGCTTGATTGAAGATAGCCAAGGTCGCATGTGGTTTGCGACAGATCATGGGGCTTTGAAATATCACCTTGGACAGTTTGAACTCTACGATAAGGAAATGGGGCTTTCGGCCAATGGGGTTCTGTCCATAGGGACAGACAGGGAAGGAAATGTTTGGATCGGTACGCAAGGTGGTGGGGTAAACCTCCTTTCCAACGAAGCATTCATAACCTACACGGACGAAGATGGCCTTTCAAAATCAAGCGTCAATGCCGTTGAAGCTGACATTATCAATGATAGGGTTTTTATCGGAACAGCTCGTGGCGGTATAAATGTGATACGGAATGCTTCGAATGCAAAATTTGAGAAGATCATCGGTATTCCAGAATTGGATGAGGTGAACACCTATGTTCTTCATTCCGATAAGCATGGTAGGCTTTGGGTGGGTGCACAAGAAGGGCTTTTTGTGCTGACAGAAAGTGGGGGTAAATTCACCCTGAAACAGGTGCTGGAAGAGATCGATGGTAAACGGATAACCGCTGTGAACGGTATTGTTGAGAACAGTTCGGACGACCACTGGATATCGAGCTATGGTTCTGGACTGATCCGTCTGAGCAATGGCAGAACACGCGTTTACAACACAGCTTCCGGTTTTCCATCAGACAATCTGTTGACCATTTTCAGTGACCGAAATTCAGATCTATGGATAGGAACACAGGACGCAGGGGTAATAAAATTCAGCAAGGACACCTTCATTACCATCTCAAGCCAGGTGGCTTTTCCAGACCTCAGCGTTTGGGCCATTGCGCAGGACAATGAAGGCGTCATGTATTTCGGGACCAGCGACAACGGACTTTGCCGCTTCGATGGCGTTGACCTCAAAACCTACGATATGATGTTCGGGTCAGTGACCAACCGTGTCAAATCCCTGCATTGGGACCACCAGGCAAATTGCCTCTGGATAGGAACACCGGAAGGCGTGCACCGTACCAAGTTCGACCTGCACGGCAACATCATCGAAATGCGCACTTACAGCGAGAAAGATGGCCTGCCGACCTTCGAGATTGATCAGAATGCGGTGGATATTGACAAGAGTGGCAACGTGTGGTTCGGTTCTACAAACGGCATTACCGTCTATCGACCCAAATATGACCAGACCACGGTGCTACCGCCAAAGATCCGACTGGAAGGAATCCGATTGGCGCACGAAAAGGTGGATTGGCTGAATTTCACCGATTCCGTTGACCCCTTCACGGGCGTGCCCATCGAATTGAGCCTCGGTCATCGGAACAACCACCTCACCTTCGAGGTACGTGCCTTGACCACCGACAAGGTTTCCTACAGCTTCAAACTATTGGGGCAAGATGACCATTGGAGCCCCTATTCTTCCAATGCCACCGCGCAGTATCCCAACATTTCGCCAGGCGAATACACGTTTATGGCCAAGGCTATCAACAGCAACCGAGTAGAATCAGAATCCACCTTCTCTTACTCATTCACCATTAAACCTCCCTGGTGGAGTCTGTGGTATGTGCAAGCGGGCTTTGTTCTTACGTTGCTCATTATTGTTGTGCTCATCATCAAAGGCCGCGAAAAGGTCTTGAAAGAACAGAACCGCCTATTGGAACAGACCGTGGCCGAACGAACCGCAGATGTGGTGAGGAAAAAAAAGGAAGTGGAGAAACTCTATAACCGTTCGGAAGAACTGCTACTGAACATCCTCCCCGTGGAAACGGCCGAAGAGCTGAAGGCCAAAGGGCATGTGGATGCCAAATTGATGGAAGATGTAACCGTTCTTTTCACCGACTTCAAAGGCTTTACGGCTTTGAGCGAAACGGTAACTCCGAAGGAACTGGTAAAGGACCTGCACGAATGTTTCTCAGCCTTTGACCGCATCTGCGAGAAGTACGGCATAGAGAAGATAAAGACCATTGGAGACGCTTACATGGCCGCTGGCGGACTACCTGTGCCCAACACCACCCATGCCGTGGATGTGGTGAAAGCCGCGCTGGAAATGGCCGCTTTCGTTGAGGAAGGAAAACTTCAAAAGAAACGTCAGGGCCTACCCTTTTTCGAAATTCGTATTGGCGTGCATACCGGACCCGTTGTGGCAGGCATCGTAGGTATCAAGAAATTCCAATACGACATTTGGGGCGATACGGTGAATACCGCCAGCCGCATGGAAAGCAGCGGTGAAGTTGGCAAGGTCAATATCTCCCAGACCACTTACCAATTGGTGAAAGACCTCCCGATAGCTATCGGGATTACATGTGAGTATCGGGGCAAGATCGTTGCCAAGGGCAAGGGCGAGATCGACATGTATTTCGTTGAAGCAAAGACCTGATCGCAAACGCTACAATTGAGGTCTAAGGTTATTTACATTTGAACACACAATTCAGAACCATGAGATACTCTCCCATCCTTCTTGCTTTCGCTATGGTCTTAGGCCTCACTTCGTGCAACACCGATAACAATCCTGAACCCGAGGGCCCGAACCTAATCTTCAAATTCCGATTCGACCCTAACCAAGTGCGCTACGATAGCTTTGGCAATGTGGCCACCGTACCCAACGGACATGCCGCCCTCTCTCCTACCTACCACGGCATTTCGGGCCATTATGTTGAGTTGATCCAAGGTGCATGGACCGCCTTGGGTGCTGGCGAAATCGTGTATCAGGGCGAAGAGACCACCGCAGGTGGCGCCAATGCCGTAGATTTCAGCAAGGCAAGTGTGGTCGGAGAGAACGAGGTCTTCTTTTCCATACCATTGAGCCAAGTGGCCGCTGGAACTTACGAATACGTTCGTGTATCGGTCACCTACCAGAACTACGATATCCGTTACAATGCCTTGGGCTTCAACAACCTCACTGGCA
>JBJOHR010000267.1:0-3142 GCA_046047575.1 Bacteroidota bacterium
TGTTTGAATCTTCCATTTAACTGTTCGCATGTGGCTAATCACTATTTTTCGTCACATGTTTGAACACAAGACCAAATTACGTACACGCTATTCGGAAGTGGATCGCATGGGGTATGTCTATTATGGTAATTACGCTACCTATTTTGAAGTGGGTAGAGTAGAGGCCATGCGCGTGTTGGGCATCAGCTATGCAGAATTGGAAGCACAAGGCATCATGATGCCCGTTATTCGGTTTGAGATCGATTACAGAAAGCCGGCATTCTATGATGAGGAACTGACCATTACCACACGGGTGAGAAAAGTTCCTCGTTCAAGAATTCTGTTTGAGTATGAGACACACAATGCAAAAGGTGAACTCCTGAATTCTGCGATGACGGAACTTGTCTTCGTAGATAGCCGAACGATGAAACCGCAACGTGCTCCGCAGATTATTGTGGATGCCGCGAATAAGTACCTGACAGATTAGGTCGTGCTGAACTTGTTTCAGCATCTAATACTAGACCCTGAAACGAGTTCAGGCTGACAAACTGCTAAAGTTTCTCCATCAACACCTTGTACAACGAGGTCATTGCTTCAATGTCCTTTTTGTGGACGATCTCATCGGGCGAGTGAACATGGTCTTCTGGGGCTCCAACAAAAACCCATTCCCATGGATATGACGAAGACTGAAGTTCGAGACCATCACTTCCTCCTGCACCTTCAACCTCTAATTGGAATGGAATCTCGGTTTGCTTCGCAATGTTTATAACGCGTTCCAAAAAAGCTCTTCGCGGCAGACCACGGTCGCGCATGGAGATGGCAACTCCTTTTCCAGCCCTTACACCTTCGGTGACCCAGGTAATATCTGAGATAAGTGCCTGACGAATACCGAATTTCTCATGAATGAACTTGCCCAGATATGAAACCGCTCCTCCACCGTGCTCTTCGCGGGTACTGAATACGATGATACCTTCTTCCAGCGATTCGGCTACTTTCAGTGCATTCCAAACGCCCAATCGATTATCCATATAACAGCATTGAACCGAATCTGGAGTTTCTCTGAAATCAGGTTTGAAGGTTAGATTGGTTCCTCGGTCAATGTCTCTTTCGAACTTGTAACCGATGGAAGTCCCGTCTTTTTTGACCTTCAGTTTGCATTCAATTTCTCCTTGCGGATCGCTACCCACCAACCGAATGCCTTTCTCTAAAACTGGGCCACCAACTTTGACAAGCTGTTTTCCATAGCGGACCGTGAATCCAATGCTGTCCATGTGGGCAAAAATGGCTGTGCGGGGATTCTTACCGAATACCAGAATGATGTTCTCGTGGAACTCATCTCCAGCATAGATGGTAGGTTTTACTTTCCAGTTTTTCTCCGTTTCGGCAATGTATTTGAGCACAAAGTCGGTCATGGCGCGTTCATCGCCACTTACTGCGCGGATGGCGCAGAGTTGTTTCAATAATTCCACCTATTCTAGTTAAGAATGAATAATGATCAATTAGCAATACACGAAAGTGTTAACCAAACTTCGCATTCGCAAAGAATCGCAGATCGTCAATCGATAATTGTAGTTCGTAATTCGGGTTTACTCTTCCTCAACTGCGAAAACGAAAATCTCTTCGTTCTCCTTTTTCATGAGGTAGCGCTCGCGGGCAAACTTTTCAAGGAGCTCTTTATCCTGTTGCAGCAAACGCAGATTCTCCGCACTTTCAGCAATTTCTTTCACGTAATGTTCCTTGTCTACTTCCAACTCAGCCAGTTTTATCTGGTTTTTAACTTGAGAAATGAAGTTGTTCTCATCAAAAAAGGTCATCCAGACAAGGAATAGCAGCATTGTGGCTATGTACTTGTTGCGTACATAAGGGTATATTCTAGCAGCTATTTTTTTCAGCTTTTGCATCTTTTCAAAGGTAGCTCGGGGAATGCTGAATTCAATTCGGGCTGAACGTGTTTTTGAACATGGGATTGTTCATCTCAGTTCAATGCTTCCAACCTATTTCGCTCAATTTAAAAATGAACTCACTGCTTACTCTATCATTCACTACATCATAATTCTTGAAATGAATGTAGGGAGAGTTGGTCCAGTGCACTTCAATTAGCGGAGCTGAATGAACCGTTATATCGGCCTTCATTACACGGTTCATCGGAATTCCGGGTCGCTCATTCTTGTTGATGCCCGCTGCCATTATCTCAAAGGTTTTGTACTTTACGTTTGATGGACTTCTGAGCACTTCCACATAATGCTGATCGCCAGTTACAAAAACGATGTTTTCTGCTCCAGTAGACTTTATCAGATCCATAAGTCTCTGCCGCGACCTGCCAATTCTCACCCAAGCTTCCCAATGTGTGGGGCGGTGCAGCAGTACTTGAATTCCACTTAGAAAGAAGCGGATGTCGGCAGGCTTTTTAAGTTCTTCCTCCAACCATTTCCACTGGTTCTCTCCTAAGATATCCGACTTTGACCCAGGTTCTTCCTTATTGTATCGGATGTCCACCATTAGAAATTGAATGGTCTTTCCGTTTGGCAAGGTTTCCAACCGCGCATGGTAGATCCCATCTCGGTCTTGGGGAACATCATTTTCCAACTTCCAGAACTGGCGATGGATCTGCTTGCTCTCCTCTTTGAATTTGTAGTCCTTTCCCGCATTGTTCAGGCCGTAATCATGATCATCCCACGTGACCATGAATTTGGATGTTTCCCGAAGCTTCTTGAATCCATCCTTGTTTTCCAGCACTTGCAATTGCTGAAGAATGTGTTGCGGATCTGTTTCTGTATCGGCATAAACGTTATCTCCGATCCAAATGCTGAAATCAGGTTTCAGAGAATCTGCAAAGTAGGGGATTGTAGGGGCTGGTTGGCCTTGATTGTGGCAGCCTAGAACAGCGATCTTGGTGATCGAATCTAGCTGCGCGTTTGCATGTACGCTAATCAGAAACAGCAAAGGGAGGAACAGTCGGTTCATGGTTTTTAGTTGTGCTACAAATAAACGGTTACACAGTTTAACTCTACATTACTTTTAATCTTCTATATTTAATTTCACAACTCAACCCTTTAAGAATGAGAAGATTAGTCTACCTTTTTTCATTTTACTTATTCTCCATTTCTGTCGCAGCGCAGGAGTGTGATAATTGCCGTTACATTTCGCCAATGTTCGATTCGGT
>JBJOHR010000268.1:0-14104 GCA_046047575.1 Bacteroidota bacterium
CCAATTTCATGAAGGAGATGAGCGAAGCTGCTATCTTGGTAATGGATGCCAGGTCGTACACGTCATTGGATCTTACCTCCTGTTCTTCTGCGTAGGTATGATGCCCGAACTGCTTCTGGTAAACCACCACTCCATTCCGTGCTACCAGCAACTGAGCCCCCGGTGTGGCCTTGGCGCGTATGGCCTCCATGACAATGGTGTCGATACCTGCCAGCACCGATTCGTCCATTCCCACCTCGGCCGGTTCTCCATAGGCCAAGCGGATCTTTTCGGTTTCCAGTCCCTGACCATACTTGAAGAGCCTATTGGCCGTAACAGGCAGTTTGCCCGAAACCTCAATTCCACCGAAAATGGCCTGTGCGGCCAAGCGTTCAGAAACATCGGTCTGCTCGTGAGAGAACAGCAGCGCATTGGCGTGTTCCAGACCAGGTAATCTGGACAGGGCATACGGATTTCCGAATACGTTGACGATCAGTTCCGTACTGAAGCTCAGTTCGCCAATTACGTCCAACAATTGTTGAGTGACGCCATAGTTATTCTTGCTTTTCACGCTCAATCCGTGAATACTGAGAATGACCTTGTTGTAGGATTTAAGCTCGTTGAGCAGGGCGAACTTCGCTTCCTGTGAGCTTGTATCATTCCACCAGAAATGATCCACGGCCGCATAGCGCGAAAGGGTCTGCTGAAAATCATTACCCAGCGTATCGCCATACACCAAAGAAGCAATGCGCATGCCATCCAACTTCTTGATGGGAACGGCATTCTTGTTCTGCAAAAGGATGAGCGAAGCGGCCACCAACTGCTCGTTCACGGCACGTGCCTGGCTGTTGTTCAGGTCGGACGTGAGGTTTTCCAGCTTCACCGGTCTGTAATGGTCGAGCCCGAACCAAGCTTTGGCGTTGAGTACCTTCCTGCATCGGGCGTCTATTTCCTCTTGCGAGATGAGACCCGAATCCACTGCTGCACGGATCAGCTCCATGGCTTTGGGAACATCTTCGGCAAACTCCATCACATCATTTCCTGCCAAAAACGCCATCAGTTCCACTTCTCCCGGACCGTAATATTGGCTCACGCCCTTCATGTTGAGTGCATCAGTGAAGATGAGTCCTTCGAATCCGAGCGAGTCCTTCAGCAGTCCGTTCACGATCTTGGGGCTCAAAGTAGAAGCCTGATTTTCGGTGCTGTCAAGTTCTGGGATGTAGAGATGTGCCACCATCATGCTTCCCATTCCGGCCTTCGTCACTTGTTTGAAAGGATACAGTTCCAGGGAATCGATGCGGGTGTAACTATGTTTGATGACGGGTAGGGTGTAATGAGAATCTGAATCGGTATCGCCATGACCGGGAAAGTGCTTGGCGCAGGCCATAATGCGGTTGTCCTGCATGCCATTCATTACGGCTATTCCTTTTTCGGCCACGCGGATCTTGTTCTCGCCAAAGCTGCGCGTGCCAATGACGGGGTTATCTGCGTTGCTGTTCACATCTACCACAGGGGCAAAGTTGATGTGCATGCCCAGGCGCTTCATCTGTCGGGCCACTTCAACTCCGAAACCGTAGAGAAGTGAATCATTCTGAATGGCACCCAAGGTCATTTGCCGAGGGTAGTCTATGGTTGAATCCAAGCGCATGCCAACGCCCCACTCGGCATCCATGGCTATCATGAGCGGAACTTCAGAGATCGATTGCAGGTAATTCTGCATAACGGCATGTCGCACGGGACCACCTTGAAAGAAGATGAGACCACCGATCTTCTGCTCTCGGATCAGCTTTTCGAGCTCGGCCACATGCGATGTGTCTCTGTTGGAATAGGCCGCCACCATGAAGAGCTGAGCCAAGCGTTCATCGGGTGTCAAGGAATTGAACACCGAATCGACCCACGCTTTTTCCTTGTGCTTATAGAACACGGGGCGTTCCTGTGCAGCAGCAGATCCACCCAAGGCAACCGTCAACACCAAAACCCCAAACCAGAACCTTATCATTTCTCCCATATCCACCGAAGGTGAACAAATAAAGTGCCTTGGAATTGTGCTGGTTGTGTTAATTATTCACACTTTCCTGTCAGATCCAATAACTTTGGAGCATGAGTTCTGGAATCCCATCTTTCTTTAAAACCCCGCGCCACCGCAGTTTCGAATACAAGCCCATGTATTATGATGAGCAGAAGGAACGCAAGGAAGAATTGGAGCGCTTGGTGGAGGAAAACCGAACAGGAACGGTAAGCGATGATGCGCGTTTGAACCGACTCCGAAGCAAGATCAACCAGCGTTGGGGCATGCATTCCAAAACAAACCTGAAGCAGCAGACCTACAATCAGAAAATGCGGCTTGTGGCCATTCTTGGCTTTTTGGCGGCTTTGGTCTGGTTCTTTTTCAACTGGGCCTGATAGTCGGTCTTTATGGGAGATATTATCCGTCTACTTCCCGATTCTGTTGCCAACCAGATAGCTGCTGGCGAGGTCATTCAGCGACCTGCATCGGCTGTGAAGGAACTTTTGGAGAATTCGGTCGATGCCGAAGCCACAAGGATCCAACTCATTGTGGAAGATGCCGGCAAGATCCTGATCCAGGTGATCGACAACGGCAAAGGCATGAGCGAGAATGATGCGCGCATGTGCTTTGAGCGACATGCTACTTCCAAGATCGAATCGGCCGAACAACTGTTTGCCATTAAGACCAAAGGTTTCCGTGGCGAGGCCATGGCCTCTATTGCAGCCGTGGCTCAGGTAGAAATGAAAACCCGAACGGAGGACAACCCGATCGGGATTCAGATAAACATTGCGGGTTCTAAGATCGGCAAGCAAGACCCTTGTCAGTGCCCGGTAGGAACCAGCATTCAGATCAAGAATCTGTTTTACAATGTACCGGCCCGTAGGAATTTCCTGAAGGCCAATCAGGTTGAAACGCGGCACATTATGGATGAGTTCATCCGTGTGGCCTTGGCCCATACCGACATAGAAATGACCATGCACCATGATGGCGATGAGTTGTTCCATCTGCGTGCCGGCAACCTCAGACAGCGGATCGTGGAACTCTTTGGAAAGGGCTTCAACGAGAAACTTGTTCCCATTGCAGAAGAGACCAGCATTGCCACGATCAGCGGTTTTGTAGGCAAACCGGAATTTGCCCGTAAGAAACGTGGCGAGCAGTTCTTCTTTGTGAACGACCGCTTTATTCGAAGTTCGTATCTGAACCACGCCATTGCCAGTGCTTACGAAGATCTGATCCCTGAAAAGATGCATCCGGCCTACTTCATCTTCTTCACGGTCGACCCTTCCTTCATCGACATTAACATACACCCGACCAAGACCGAGATCAAGTTTGAGGACGAGAAGTCGATCTATGCGATCCTTCGTTCGGCAACGCGCCAATCACTGGGCAAATACAATATTGCGCCTACGCTGGATTTCAATCAGGAGATGAGCATCAACTTCCCTCCTCCGCCTAAGGATGTGCGCATGTTCCAGCCCGAGCTTCCTGTTAAGCAATACTCAGGTTCGGTAAGTGCCAAGGGCGCCCATTCTGCCGCCATGGTCAATACCCGCAGCCAAGGCTGGTCGGTGCAAACAGATGACGATTGGCAGAAGTTGTACGAAGGTCTTGCCGCACAACCGCAGGAAACAACCACCATGCAGAGTAGCATGGCCGTAGGCGATGAGGTTGACAAACGCCCCATTCAGATCCATGGCAAGTACATTCTTTCCAGCATTCGTTCGGGAACCATCATCATTGATCAGAAACGTGCACATGAACGCGTGGTGTTTGAGAAGATCATCCGCAGTTTGGCCATGCAGCAGACACCCAAACAGCAACACCTGTTTCCCATTCAAATTGAACTGAACAGTGCGGATTCAAAAGCACTTTCCGGTATTTTGGAAGAAGTAAAACAACTTGGAATTGACATAGAACCTTTCGGCAAGAATACGTTTGTGATACAGGGACTGGCCACTTACATTGACGAGAATTCGGTGAAGGACGTGATAGATGAACTGTTGGAAGAATACAATAGTTCGGGCAACTTGGCGGGCAGCAAACGACAGGAGAAATTGGCACAGGCCATGGCGCGCAAGGCTGCCATTCCGTACGGGAAAGTGCTTCAGCACGAAGAAATGACCCAACTCATAGATGAGCTCTTTGCCTGCGACCTGCCCTACACCGCCCCCAACGGAAAACCAACTTTGATCACCCTTGGGTTGGACGAGTTGGAGAAGAGGTTTGGTTGATTCACGAGATTCGAGTTGCGAGTTGCGAGTGGTATCAATTTCAACTCGTAACTGGCTACCGGTAACTCGCAGCTAAAACAAACCCCGCACAACTTGCGTCATGCGGGGCCAACCATAGATGGACCTCAACCATCAACCATTGATCCCACTCACATCATCGCCTCCACACTATTCCAAGGCCCACCGTTTTCCACTTCAATGCCTGCTTTGCGCAACTGATCGGCTGCCATTCCGCTTCTTGCTCCTGAACGGCAACAGGTTATGATCGGCTTGTTCTTTCTTTTCAATTCATTCAGCTTCCCTGGTATCTTATCCAAGGGTATGTTTATCGACTGCTTAACATGACCTGCCTTGTACTCTTGTGGCGTTCTGACAT
The DNA here is from genome assembly GCA_046047575.1 of Bacteroidota bacterium. Taxonomy (GTDB): domain Bacteria; phylum Bacteroidota; class Bacteroidia; order UBA10329; family UBA10329; genus UBA10329. The sequence goes on from JBJOHR010000268.1 coordinate 4,595, forward strand.
CAACGATCAACGCTCCCCGTTGCAAAAGGTCTGTCACCTTTTGGCTGGTCTTGTTCCCTCCGAATAATGCTGAAAATATTCCCATGTCTTTTGATTTGTCGGGTCAAATGTCGAACACTCATTTCTTAAGAATGGTAACACGGGTTACACAAGGATCGGCATTGTCTTCAACCCAACATGTTCCGTATGTAAAAGAGGTATTTTAGTCGCCATTAAATTTTACCGATGCAGGGCATTTTAAAATCAACGATCGTACTTGGAATTGGAGCAGTAAGCTACTTGGCATCTGTGGCCAATTACCAATGGACCGATGCACAGGCGTATCATGGTCCGCAAGAGATCAACTTTTTCCGTGGTAACAACATTGGACTGCCGCTAGCCGATAACGGCTACTTCAAAGCTTCGGGCAATTGCGATGGTTGCCATGGATTTGACGAGACCTTTGAAGCCAATGTGAACGAGGCCGGCCACGACATCAGTCCCATTACCATGTGGCGTGGCACCATGATGGCAAATTCGGCCAAAGACCCACTGTGGCGGGCCAAGGTGAGCCATGAAGTAACGGTCAATCCGCAGCACCAGGAGGCCTTGGAGGACAAATGCACCTCCTGCCACGCGCCAATGGGTAAATACTCGCACGTGGAATTCAATCTTGGACCTTTCGGTATGGACGACCTTGAAACCGATTCTCTTGGAATGGACGGTGTATCGTGCTTGGCATGCCACAAGCAATCTTCGCAGCAACTGGGGAGCCTGAATTCAGGCAACCTGATCTTTGCGCCTCAACCAGTGGCTTTCGGACCATTCGACAAGCCTTTTGAACCACCCATGCAAGACCTGGTAGGTATACTGCCTGTTTCCAGTCCGCATATTCTAGATGCCGGTATCTGTGCCGGGTGCCACACGCTGCTTACCAACAGCGTTGATCTGCAAGGCAATTTTACCGGGCAGACCTTTGTTGAGCAGGCTACTTATCACGAATGGCTTAATTCGGCCTATGACGATGGGCAGTCCAATGCCACCACCTGCCAGGGGTGCCACATGCCCGAAGAGGAGATCGGAGTGATCATTTCTGCCAATTACAACGAGATCTTTCCAAGAGAACCCTTCAGACGACATGAATTGGTGGGTGCCAACTCCTTCATGCTCAAGTTGATGAAAGACAATGGTCAGGCCATTGGACTGGCCGCATCAGATGAGGTGATGGACTCTACCATTGCCCGAACAGAAAGAATGCTGAAGCAGCAATCCCTGAACCTGGACCTCAGTTTCCAAACGTTCAACAACGATACGGCCTACTTCGAAGTTCGATTGGAGAATCTGGCAGGACATAAATTCCCATCGGGTTATCCGTCACGCAGAGCATTCATTGAATTTCTGGTCATCAAGCAAGATGGCGATACGCTCTTCCAGTCGGGCGTGCTGCAGCCAGACTACAACGTGGCCGGACAGAATGCTGATTACGAACCTCATTACAACTTCATCAAGTCTGAAGACCAGGTTCAGATCTATGAAATGGTGATGGGCGATGTGAACAATGATGTGACCACCGTGCTGGAACGGGCCTTTCAAATGATCAAGGACAACCGACTGACCCCCTTGGGATTCAGCACCAACCACGTGGTTTACGACACCACACAGATCGTGGGCAACGCTATCACAGACCCCGATTTCAACTTCGATGGTTTTGAAGGTTCTGGAACAGATGTGGTGCACTATCACGTTCCGCTCAACGGCTACAACGGCACCATAAAGACCATTGCCAGAATGCACTATCAGGCTGTTCCTCCACGCTATCTTACAGACATGTTCTCCTACTCCACCCCTGCTATCGATGCCTTTGAGGACATGTATAACAATGCCGATAAGACCCCCGTGCTGGTGGCTGCCGATTCTATTCTGAACATGAATGTGGTGACCGATGTGGCAGAAACTGCCAACACTGGCTTTAGCGCCTATCCCAACCCCACACAGAACGGTGTGGTTCACCTGAAAGGAGGCAACCGGCAGGAACTGAAACAGATCCGCGTTTACGATGTGCGCGGAAAACTGGTAAAGAGCTATGACCGATACCCTGCACAGGGAATTGCGCTACCTGAAAAGACAGGCGTTTACCTGATCCATCTGGAAAGTGCCACTGCCCGACAGATAGTTCGGGTAATGAGAAACTAAGCCTTGATGGCCGCTGAAAGGTAGTTGCGCATAGGCTCACTGGCCTTGAATTTCTTCATGACCACCTCAGACAGATCATCCTTCAAAATGGTTTCGGGCGGCATGGACGAAAAGAAATAGAACTGCTTGTTGAAGAGCAGTGCTTGCGCTTCGGCCGCTTCTTTGAATTCCTTGGGAAGAACCTTGTTCTTCTCTCCGCGCAATTCACCGAAATGCTCCACGAACTGCTTTTCGGCCACCAGTTTATCCAGGTCCTTGGAATTCTTCATGATGTATTCCCGCACACGCTGCAGTTGGTCTTTCTCTAACATGTAGAGCCCACTGTAAAAACGGAAGTGCTCCGGTCCCAGTTCAAGATACATGCCCGGAGTGGACATGCCGAGTTTCTTACCACCGGGCGCTATCAACGCACTGCATTGCAGTTTGTATGGCGTCTTATCCTGGCTGAACCGCACGTCCTTGTTGATGCGGAAAATGGCATCCTTGGCCTGAATGGCCAGACTGGGATCCAGCTTGGCGGCTCTATCTATAATGTCTTGCACAAAGACACTGAAGGGCTCCTTTACCGAACGTTCGTAGCGCTTCTTATTTGCGTTGAACCAATCCTTGTGGTTGTTGGCTGCCAATTCCTTGAAAAAGTCGAGATAATCCTGTGTGAAGTATGCCATGGTGTGCGCTTAGGTTGGTGTTGTCGGGTCTACGTTATTCTTCTGCCGAAAATACAATTCCTGATCTGCCACACCGGTCCCGGCTTGCATCTTTTAAACCTTTTAGACGTAATTCGGTCTGATCGTCTTAATCTTGCAGCAGATATGCGCCTTGCCTTTTCGCTTCTCTTCCTTCTGCTGCTGAGCACCTGGGCATGTGCACAAAGACCCGCTGGCAACGGAGAAGGAAGGCCACCGGTAAGGCTGCTATCGGGTGTGGTGCACGATGAACTGGGACAGCCCGTTCCTTACGCATCGGTGGCGGCACGGTCCATGCGCGACAGTACCCGCCTCTTCGGAGTGGCCACATCGGTAGAAGGTACCTTTCAAATAGAACTCAGACCGGGCAGGTATCAACTTCAGATCTCCTTTCTATCGTACCAAGACCTTTTTCAGGAAGTTGACCTGCGCGAAGCCGATCTGGACCTTGGCACCTTGACCCTCAAGCCCCGAACAGAGATCATAGACGAGGTGGTGGTGCAGGCAGAGAAGAGCTACATGGAAATGAAGCTCGACCGCAGGGTGTACAACGTGGGTAAAGACCCAAACAATGTGGGCAGCAACGCACAGGAGATACTGGAAACCGTTCCTTCGGTAGAAGTGGATGTGGACGGCACCGTGAGTCTGCGCGGTAGTTCCAATGTGCGTATACTCATTGATGGTAAACCATCGGGACTTACCGGCATCAGCACGCAAGATGCGCTACGCCAACTGCCCGGAAACCTCATAGACAGGATAGAAGTGGTTACCAATGCCTCTGCCAAATACGATGCCGAGGGCGAAGCTGGAATTCTCAATATCGTGCTGAAAAAGGACAAGCGGACCGGTCTGAACGGTTCGTTTGAGGTGAATGCAGGCTATCCGCACAACTACGGTGCCTCTGCCAGCATCAATTACCGTGCAGGCAAGGTCAATTTCTTTACCAGTGTGGGTGCCCAGTATCGCGAACGGCCCGGAGCAGGCTATTCCTTCCAGCAGTTCTTTCTGGAAGATACCAGCTTTGCCTACGAACGTACCCGCAACCAGACCCGTGGCGGTGTTTCTGGCAATGGTCGTTTCGGTATCGACTATTTCGTGAACAAGAAGACCTCCATCACCGCATCGGGCATGTATGGCAGAAGTTGGAACAAGAACAACTCCTCTCTTCTTTACACCGACTTTGATGAGAATGGCCTGAGCACACAGGAAGTTTCGCGTACGGAAGAAGAATTGGAAGAGCAGCAGAACGTGGAGGCCAACCTCAATTTCAGACGCACGTTTGCAACGGAAGAACAGGTGCTTACGGCCGATGTAAGGTGGTTTTTGAGCGAAGACCTGGAAGACGGGGACCTTTTTGAACAGGGTTCGGACTACACCCTTACCCAACGCACCGACAATCTGGAGAACGAACAGAACTGGCTGGTGCAGACCGATTACGTGCATCCTTTCGGGGAGAAGGTGAAGTTGGAGACCGGACTGAAGGCCACCTTGAGACGCATAGACAACGACTACCGGGTAGATCAGCAGAACGACAGCACCTTGGTGTGGGAAACGCTGAGTGCCTTTGACAATAATTTCGTGTTTGACGAGAACGTGTATGCCGCCTACGCCATGGCCAGCGGCAAATGGAAGAGGCTCTCCATGCAGGGTGGTCTGAGGGCCGAATATTCCGACATAAGCACCCAATTGGTAAAGACCAATGAGAAGAACAGGCGCAGCTACCTCAGTTTTTTCCCTACGGCCCATTTCAGCTACGAGTTCGCGGGCAATAATGCGCTCCAGCTCAGTTACAGCCGCAGAATAAGCCGTCCCGGATTCCGCGAACTCATTCCCTTCTTCAGCCTGTCGGACAATCGGAATTTCAGGGCCGGAAACCCCAACCTGAATCCCGTGTTCACCCACTCCACCGAACTCGGACACCTGAAAACCTGGGACAATGGAACCTTGCTTTCCAGTGTGTACCATCGCCATTCAGACGGGGTGGTGGAGAACATCTCCATTTCCGATTCCACCGGACTGATAACCAACTTTCCGGTGAACCTGAGCAAGCAGGATGCCGTGGGGCTGGAACTGAGTTTCTCTTATAGCCTCTTCAAATGGTGGAGGGTCATGCTCAATGCCAATGGCTACTACTCCATTACCAAGGGCAACTACAACGAGCAGTCGTTCTTTGCCGAAACCTTCAGTGCACAAGGCCGGTTCACCAGCAAATGGACCGTCTGGAAGCGACTCGACATTCAGACCGCCTTCATGTATCATGCCCCGCGCAACACGCCTCAGGGTCGCAGTCTTTCCATGTATTCGTGGGACCTGGGTCTGGCCATTGATGTGCTCAAGGGCAACGGCACCATTACCTTCTCTGCCAAAGACCTGCTCAATTCGCGCAGAAGGCGCTGGGAGGTGGATACGCCCACCTTGGTCTCCACCAACGATTTTCAGTGGAGGGCCAGGCAGTTCACCCTCAGTTTTGCCTACCGGCTCAACCAGAAGAAGAAACGCGAACGGGGCGGTCGTGGTGAAGGCGGAGATGCAGACGAGGGCGATTTCTAAGACCTACGCCCTTTTGCAGGTGGCGCTGCTCAGGCCAAGCCCAAGGCCTCCATCAGTTGGGTGTCGAAGAGCAGTTCCGGATATTCGAAGGGGTGGGTGGCCTGCTCCACGTCTCCCAAGGCCAGTTTTCCCCTCAGTTTCTGCACCGCGTGGGCTTTCAGTTCATCTGCGGCAAGAGGCCTGCACAGCTGCATTACCTGTTGCCGTTGCTCCGCGCCATTGGACATGAGCCACTGGTCAAGGTCTTCTTCTTGTAGAATGAGAGGCATGCGTGGTCCGGGCAACTTGGGGTTATTGTGCAGAACGGCCATCAGTTCGTTGCCCTCTACGGTCACAATGCTGAAGGTGGGCCTTATTTCGCCCGTGGTCCTGTCGGTCCATTCGTCCCACAGCACGGCTACGAACATGGGCTCACCTGTCTTGAGTCTGATATTGAAGGGGTAACTCTCTTTGCCGAAATGATGATGTTCGTAAAAGGACTGCAGCAGCACAATGCCCCGTTTACCCATGGCCGTACTGCGGAAGGCAGGCTTTTCGTACATGGTCTCACTGCGGGCATTGATGGTCTGGTTCCAGAGTTTGGTGGCGGTGGCGCTGTCTTTGCACCATGACGGTATGAGTCCCCACTGCATGGGCCGCAGTTGCAGACCCTCTGTGGCCGTGTAGGTAAAGACCGGTAGTTCGGGGTGCGCAAATCCGCTCAGGTGGTAGCCGGCCTGCAGGCGTGGCATGGCGCGGTCTGGAAACTTGCGGTTGAACTCGTCTATGTAGTAATTGATATCGTCTCGGCTGGCCCCCATGCGAATGCCCTCCTTGATGCGTCTTCGGTAGCCTTCCTCAATATCGTAGCACATGCTACGAAGATAGTCTTGTAGACCATAAGACAAGCGGCCTGCATGCGTTGCGGCACGCCTTGTAAGCGAACACCCGCTGAGCAGTTTCAGGTATTGCATTTTTTTGCCAGAGCGTGTAACTTAGAGTCAATGCACCTCCTACCCCTATGCCGGCCCCTACTGCACCGCTTGAGCAAGCCTTGCTTGCAGCTCCTTATAGGATGGATGCGCCCATTGCCCCCGAACAGCTTAGGAAGATAAGCCCCGCCATGGCCCGCGTGGTAGAGGCCCGCGCCATGGACATGAGCATTGACCATATTTCCGATATGGAACAGGTATCGGTCAATTCGCTCAATAAGCGGCTCGATAGGGTACACAAACTCCTACAGGTAAGAAGCACTACGGCCGCCTATCGCAAACTGCTGCTCTACGGCATACTCCAGATCCGATAGGCCTGGAGCTACGCACAGCTGCTACCAATTTTGGTAGTTTTTTGTTCGGGAACGCTTCTTGAAATTCGCTTTACACAACGTCAGTACCGCTCTGCCACCTGCCGCAAACCGCGGTCCGTTCTTTGAAAAACAACAGGCATTGGCGTTCAACCGAAAGGCATTGGCCTCTTTCAAAAGGGCTTCAGATCCTGTCCAAAGGTCATCTGATCTTGTCCAAAGGTCATCTGATCCTGTCCAAAGTTCATTTGATCCTTTCCAAAGGTCATCTGATCCATTCCAAAGGCCATCTGATCCTTTCCAAAGGTCATTTGATCCTGTCCAAAGGTCTTCAGATTCCCTCTAAAGGTCTTCCGATCCTTTCCAAAGGGCTTTTGACCAAGACCACGCGGGTGTGCAAGGCACCCATCCCACCGTAATTATTAACCCTAAATGATGAGATCATGAACACAACAAGAGCACGATTGAAAATGGGCCTCAGCGGCCTGAGTGTAACTGACTTCATGCAGCGCTGTGTGAGCATTCGCACCGCCATTGAAGACAATGTGGCCACCTTTGCCACCCCCACCCCCACCATGGCCGAACTGGGTGCCAAGATCACCCTGCTGTCTGAACGGCAGACGGCCGTGGAGAATGTGGGCGGGGTAGACAATACCTTTCTGCGCAACGAGGCACAGACCGACCTGCACAACGACATGCGCACCCTGGCCGTGTATGTAGAAGGTGTGGCCGATGGCAATGCCGACATTATCCTCCTTTCAGGTTTCCAACTGGTAGGTTCCAAAGGAAACATAGGTCTGTTGCAGCCTCCCAACCTGCTCAGAAGAAAAGCAGACGAAGTGGGAGAAGGCAAGATCTACCTTTCATGGAATGGCGTAACGCTGAGCATTGGCTACATGGTAAGCATTGCACCCGTTGTAGATGGCGTAATAGGCGCCTGGAGCCCCAGCACAAAGGCCAAACGGCTGAGCCACACCTTTGAACAGCTGGTGAGCGGACAGCTCTATGCCATGCGCGTTGCCACGCTGTCTTCGGCAGGGCAAGGCGACTGGAGCATTACGGTAACCTACAGGCCACAATAGCTGTAGGTTACGAGCTACGGGTTACGAGCATAGCCCCGCCTGCCACTGGCAGGTGGGGCTTTTTTGTTTATTTTCGACAGTACCATGCACAAGCCCATTAGACCGTATTTTTGAGGATAAAGAGTTGAAAAACAAAAAGTTGAACCAATAACTGACAGAACGGGCTAAAGAAAATGGTTTCTTTATCCAACTGTTGGGGCAAATTTGAAAATGGCACAATCTGACAAGTACGACAGTTTATATCTGGACATTCTGAAAATAGGAATGTCGTGTCTCGGCACAGGACTTTCTTACGAACTATTGAGGTCTGAACTTGTAAAGAAAGGTTACGATTTTTCTAATGACTGCATCGAACTTGCAGTCAAACAATGGTTCATTGACTGTTTCCATCATTATGTTGAAGACGAGGAAGAAAAGTCAGTTGTAATTAATTCAATTGACGACTTAGATGAACATCTCGACTGCAACTTCATTCTGAAGGGTAACATTTGCCTTTCCTATGTTGAGCATCGAACATCGCAAAACAATTTAAAGCTGACTTATGCTGCTATAGGAATTGCAATCTTGTCTCTGATTTGCCAGGTGTTCCCAATCAATAACGAAACGGAAACGGAAAACAAAACAGAACAAACGGTCACGAAAAGTGTGGAAGCAGAACAAAAAGAAACTACGACCTCAACTCAACAGTTTCGTGAAAAGAAGATTGACACCAATCCACAAAACCCTGTGAAAAATGAACACAACTAACAAGATTGTCTTAGGACTTGTTATAGTCACCTTTTTGTTCGTACTAAAACTATGTTCGGACAGCAAACCTACCAAGACAGAACAGCAATCAACACCAACAAGTAGCCTAATCGGGACAGGTCGAATAAATACAATTGCTGATGGTGTTGAACTTGGAAAAGTAAACCTATGGACATCGACAAGCAGTAGCCGAAAAGTTGAATGCACCGTAATCAAGGGACAGAAAGTTCGTATCACGGAAGACGCTGACCCATACTATTACGTAGAAGCTATCGGACGGTCTGGTTGTGAAGGCTACTGTATGAAGGAATTTGTTGACCGCGACTAATCCGACAGAAAGAAATAAAAAACTTGCCCCAACACAGCCTAAAATTATTGCGTGGGACGGTACGTCAGTCAGTCTCAGTTTCGTTCTGCTGCGTTACCGTATCTCGAAAACTCAGTAGTTTCAAAACGCAATACTTTTAGGCGTACCGTTGGCGGTAATGTTGAAAAGAGCCATGAGAACACCTCCCTTTATACTGACACTTACAATCCTTGCCCTTACAATAGGTGCGAAGGGTCAAATTATTTCAACTATCGCGGGTGACGGTACCGAAGCCTTTTCTGGAGACTTTGGTCCTGCCGTACAATCACAACTTGCCAGCCCCTATGACATTGCAATCAGTTCGGAGGGCATTATTTACATAGCTGACAGGAACAACAGTAGGATAAGGAAAATAAACAGCGAAGGAATAATCTCCACAATTGCAGGAGATGGCACGACAGGCTTTTCAGGAGATGGAGGACTTGCTATTAACGCAAAGTTGGGACGCCCCACATCGATTACTACTGATTCGGTAGGTAACATATTCTTCATGGACTACGACAATGCTCGTGTCAGAAAAATTGATCGGCAAGGAATAATCACAACCATCGCGGGCAATGGAACGAATGGTTACAGCGGAGATGGAGGTATGGCAACACAAGCTTCGTTTGGTATAGGGTTCGG
>JBJOHR010000269.1:0-8339 GCA_046047575.1 Bacteroidota bacterium
CGATGATGGTAATGGCAACACGGCCATCCAAACGCAGGATGTAGTTATTCTGGATATTGATGCGGCCACCACGCAGAACGGAGGAACAATCACAGCCGATCAAGCTGGCGCCACCTACCAATGGGTGGATTGCGACAACGCCAACGCACCGATCCAAGGCGAGAACGGACAGGATTTTACACCAGCATCAAGCGGCAATTACGCGGTCGAAGTAACCATCGGCAACTGTACCGAAACATCGGCATGTGTGAACATGATGGTAACGGGAGTGGGCGAGGCATCTGAAAACGAATTGGGCGTTTATCCGGTCCCTGCCAAGAACGAGTTGAATGTGCTTTGCAGCCAGAACATGGAAGGTTTGAGGATCTATTCCATCAGCGGACAGCACATCCGTAGCTACGGACAACAGACCAAACGCATTGATATTTCGGATCTTTCGAGCGGAATGTATCTGTTGATGGTTCAGACCGAGAACGGCCCGTTGCAACGCAGATTCATCAAAGAATAGTGTGTGTGAAGTAGTGATGAAGAGCCGCCATGCGAAAGCGTGGCGGCTTTTCTTCGTTCAAATAGCGCGCATCCGATTGTTCTTCGGGTTATGCTCGATCTCGCAAAGACCCAATTCTTCCATCAATGGCGGCATGTACATGCCAAAACGTCCTCGGAAGTTCTTTTTAAGTCCATACCAACCACCGATAGGATTATCTGCCGAACGTGCCCAATGCTCCACAGTACCTTCATTAGTGTTCTGCTTCTCGTCCTTGCTGCCCATTTCCATCCAATCGCCATGCTCTTTCAGCATGTGATGCAGGTCGTTGATGGCGCGGGCATCATAGTGCAGAATGGTTGAACCAACCTTGCAGACGATAATCTCCGTTCCGTCCTTTTCCTCCATCCACATCTGATATTCGGATGTTCCAGGTGGGGTTTTCAAGTTCCAAGGGTTATCTTTTGTTCGCTTTCCCATGATTTGTAGTAGTTAGTGGTTAGAATTGAGATTTAAGTTAGTTTTTCGAGTTGAAGATAAGTTCTGCTTCGTGTTTCAGGTCGGCCGCGTATTGCTCAAAGGCTTCGTCAAATGAAGGAATCATTGCGGCAAAGAGTGGGAAAATCGGGCCTCCGATCTTCTCACTCATTGAAAACGTGATGCCACCGTTCTGATTCGAAGTGAGCGTGAAGTCGCGGTTTCCCATCGCATCGCCCCATCGCATGTGCTTTTCAGGAGTGAACTCCTTGATCTTGATCTTGAAGGTGCGTTTCTCATCGATTCTGGCCTTCAGTTCGATCTTCTCGCCAAGCGCAATGTTCCCTTTTATGTAAACGATGGTCGAATTCCAACGGGCGAAATCCGAAGCGTTAGTGAGGAGTGCCCAGATGATGGCGGCATCTGCGTTGACGTCTATACTTACGGATGTCTGACGGCTGAATGTCTTTTTGATCGTTGTTGCTTTTCCGTTCATTTTGCTCAAAGTTTATGTGTTTTGATGCTTTGACGATTGGCGGAAAGAGAATGATAGGCGATTCAGTGATTTTCTTTCAAATATTTTTCCATCACCTGTCTATTGTGCTCTAAATGATGTAGTTGCAATTCTGCTGCCCCCGATTCAAATGGGTCAATTTCTTTCAAGACCTTCATCCGAAGGTCAAAAAGATGTTCCTTATCGGCATTCTCGGCCTGTCTGGCCATTTCAATCTTCACGATCTCTTCTTGTGCCTTCTGCTGAGGATTGAAAATGCCATTAAGTTCCGTGCACTGGTGGCAAACGCCCTGCTTGTTGATGAGCGCACACCGATGGTCGAATACTTGTATCATCTTGCTTCGGCCCGTGTGCAGATAGTATTTCACCATGGCCTCGGTCTGATCCATTATCTGCGCAATTTCCTTCACCTTGAAGTCATAGACCTCTTTGAGCATGACCGTTATCTGCTGTTCAAGCGGTAGCGACTTTGAAACACAGGTAAAGCAGAACGCAATGTGCTCCTTCATTTCAAATTGCCCCTGAGGCGAGGTTTGAGCGATCTGCATGGCCTCACCGAAGAACTGTTGGTTGCTCATGGCCGCCTCCTTGCAGATGTCTGTCACATTTTCAGGCCAGCGTTTCCTGGCCTTCAGATGGTCTTTGGCGAGATTGGACGCAATAGTGAATACCCACGTTTTAAGGGATGAGTCACCTTTGAAGGATTCGAGTTTTCCGTGGGCCTTTATGTAGGTTTCCTGAAGTATGTCTTCAGTATCCTGAACATTGGCGGTTATTCGGAGAATGTAAGATTTGAGTTGGCCTCTGAAAGCCTCAAATTCGGTGGTGAGCTGATCTGTTGTCATTCAGACGGTTTTTGTCAAATATGCGAAGTCATTTTTAAGCTAAGACGATAGGAGTATTAACTAATGTCAAAGATCACTTCTCAGTCAGCAGATTCCGGTAGGATTACCTAGTTATCATGAAAGTTGAATTTGGGGCGCTAAAAATCAATGTTATATCTATTCAAGGTTCAACAGCCTGCTATTCCAATAAGGGTTGTAACGCATTCCTCTGTCATTAATAAGACTACCTTCGCGCCAATATTAACGGAAATGGCATTGAACAATTGATGGCTGTTTCACATCTATCAATAACATATGTCATTCAAAGAATTAGGGCTTTCCCCAGCCCTGCTCAGCGCCATTGAGCAAAAGGGATACACCACACCATCACCAATTCAAGAAAAGTGCATTCCTGTAGTGCTGGAAGGTAAAGATGTACTGGCATCGGCCCAAACCGGTACCGGTAAAACCGCTGGATTCGCCTTACCAATGCTTCAGCAATTGGCCCAGCGTCCATCAAAACACAACCGACCGGTAAGGGCACTTATTCTCACTCCCACCCGCGAACTGGCGGCTCAAGTGCTAGAAGATGTGAACGATTTCGGAAAAGTGGTAGATATGAGGGCAACCGTCATATTCGGAGGGGTGAACCAAAACCCACAGGTGCGAGCCATTAAGGCCGGAGTAGATGTGCTGGTGGCCACACCTGGTAGATTGCTGGACCTGGTGGATCAGCGTTTGCTTTCACTCAGCAACGTTGAGATACTGGTGCTTGATGAGGCAGATAGAATGCTCGATATGGGTTTTCTCCGCGATATTAAGCGCATACTGGCGCTGTTGCCAGAGAGGCGGCAAAACCTCTTGTTCTCCGCTACCTTCAGTAAGGACATCCGTAAGTTGGCCGAAAGCTTCCTGCATCATCCTGTAACGGTTTCGGCAACACCCGAGAATACAACCGTGGAGAAGATAGAGCAACGAACCATCCGTGTAGATAAGGAGCAGAAGACCGCACTTACAATCAAGTTGATCTCTGAAGGACGATGGCAACAGGTGTTGGTTTTCACTCGCACCAAGCATGGCGCCAACCGCCTGAGCGAGAAACTGCAGAAGGCCGGAATCACTTCGGCTGCCATCCACGGAAATAAAACTCAGAATGCACGTACAGCGGCATTGGCCGGATTCAAAACAGGCAAGATCCGTGTATTGGTAGCCACCGACATTGCCGCACGCGGCTTAGATATTCCTTTGTTGCCTCACGTTATTAACTACGAGTTGCCAAACGTGCCAGAGGATTATGTGCACCGAATTGGCCGCACAGGCAGGGCAGGCGCAACAGGCGAAGCCATTTCGTTGGTAGGTGGCGATGAAGTTGATTACTTGGCAGGCATTGAAAAACTCTTAGCAGAACGGTTCAAGCGCGATATCGTTCCTGGATTTGAACCGCTCGACCCTGAAACATCACCTGAGAAGAAACAGCAGAACCAACGTCCGCCCCGCGATCGGCAACCGCACAACGGCCCCAGGCCCAAACCACAGGGACAAGGTGCCGGAGATGGTGGTGGAAAACCCAAGAAGAACAAATGGCGAGGTAGGCGCTAGTTGACCAGTGGGTCTGTCGGTCAAATTTTGCGCTGTCTGTCACCTATCTACTGATAAACTGATATTCTGATCAACTTATCCACTACCTTCGCTGCGCTTTAGGTTCTCAAGCATCAACACAGATGTGCGAGATTAAAATGGGAATCCGGTGCAAGACCGGAACTGTTCCCGCAGCTGTAAGCTCGAGTAAGACCTGTTATTCTCGGTCACTTTCTGATCAATCGGAAGGGAAGGCCAACAGGTTCGAGCAAGTCAGAAGACCTGCCCAAAGCATCACATTTCCATTGCCTTCGGGAGAAAGGTCGGAAGTAGGATGTAAAGAATGAGAAATATAGGCGTTTGCCTGTTGTTGATTTTGGTTCATGCCATCTGTTTTGGGCAGGTGAGCGACAGCATTATGCTGGGCACGGTCATGATCATTGAGCCACGCTTCATTCCTGAAGCAGTGGGCACTTCTGTTCAAGAACTGGATACCACGCAGTATGCATTGATGCAGAGCGTAGGACTGACCAAAGTGTTGGAAACCGAGAGCTTCATCTCCACACGGTCTTACAGCCCAGGTGGTGTGGCCAATTTTTCAGTACGTGGTTCCGGTTCGCAGCATACGCAAGTATTGTGGGAAGGAATCCCCATTAACGACCCCATGTTAGGTCAGACCGATCTTTCCACCATTTTGCTCAGTGGCATTTCCAATGTGCGCATTTTGTACGGTTCGGCCGGATTGACCCACAACTCAGGTGGAATAGGTGGGACGATACAACTCATCCCCATTTCAGAACGGAATACGGATGGCATGAATGCACAGCTAAGTGGCTATACCGGTTCGTTCGGAGTACTTGGCCTTTCATTCCAGATGAGCAATAGACATAAGCGGGTCTTCGGTTCCACATCGCTTGAGTATCAAACAGCCCGAAACAATTTCAGCTACCGCAATCTGGCCAGCATCCAACAAGAAGTCAAAACCATGGAGCACGCTATGGTAAAACGACTCGGTTTCAGTAAGACAATTGGACTTGAGGTGAATGAACGCAACGTGTTGAAGGCCAGTGTTTATGCGTCTGATGTAAGACGGGAATTCCCGCCATCGATGCTCATGCAAGCCACTGAGGAAGAATTGGAAGACCGTGACCTGTGGGTGGCTATCAATTGGCGAAGATCCGGGAACAGAGGCCACCTTTGGGCTACGGCTTCTTACATCTACGGCAAGCAAGAGTATCTAGATAATAACGGCTACACCTTTCATCATCTGTACCAAGCCAACAAGAACGTGGTCCGATATACACATGAACTACCATACGACCTGTGGTTGAACGTGGGTATTGATGCGTTCAATGAATCGGCACAGAGCGACAGTGCCTACCGCAATGAACCTTATTGGCGATTCTGGCAAGCGGCCTTTGCCTCATTGAAGTATGTACCGAAGAAGTGGGTTTCGGCACAGGTGCTGGTGAGAGAAGATGTGATCGATGGGAAATTCAGTCCCTTGCAGGGGCTGGTGGGAGTGGAGTTGAAGCCTACCAACTGGTTTTATCTTAAGGGAAATGTTGCGCGCAACTTCCGCGCTCCAACCCTCAACGACCTTTATTGGGTTCCAGGAGGAAATGCGGACCTGAAGAGTGAAAAGGGATTGAGCTACGAGAGCGGGCTCGGATTTAAAGTCTATGGCAAGCGCATCGGTTTTGAGTTGGCCGGAAGTTATTTCCACACGCAGATAGACAACTGGATCATTTGGCTACCCGATGGCAACCTATGGGTTCCTCAGAACAAGCGATCGGTGGTTTCGCAAGGCGCAGAAACCATAACGAAGCTCTCGTTGACCTTGGGAAAGTTGGTGGTCAAACTGCAGGGATCTTACACCTACGTGTCGTCTGTGGTGGAGGAAGGCGCTTCGGCCACCGATGCTTCTATAGGCAAGCAGCTGATCTACGTGCCGCAGCATCAGGCCAAAGGTGCAGTATCGGTTCATGTGGCGCGGCTGTTTCTTCAGTTCGGGCATCAGTATACGGGTTTGCGCTACACCACGTCCAATAACAGATCATCATTGCCTGCATTTCAGATAAGCTACCTCAGTTTCGGATACGAGCACCTCTTCGGTAAACATGCCGTGGGAGTGAACGTGACCATAGATAATCTTCTCAATACCGAATATCAGACCTTGGCTTGGCGACCCATGCCCGGCCGTTCATTCTTGATAAACCTTAACTACAAATTCCTATGAAAAAGTTGATTCGATTAATGATTATCTGTGGCGTATTGGCTACGTTCCAATCGTGTAACCAAGAGAACACGTGCGATGAAGTGAACTGCCTGAATGGAGGCGAATGTGTGAATGGCGATTGCCAGTGTCCGGATGGTTTTTCGGGCCCGAACTGCGAGATCAGTTCGTTCGGAAATGGCGTTTTTATAGTGCACGAGGGCAATTTCCAAGCTGGAAATGCATCGTTATCGTTCTTGAGCAAGTACACAGGCATCATGTCGAATGGGGTATTCAGCGCTGCCAATAACATTCCGCTTGGCGATGTGGCTCAGAGCATGGAAGTATACGGTGGAAGAGGCTACATCGTGGTGAACAACTCGGGTAAGATCGAGGTGGTTGATCTGGAGGGATTGAATTCGGTTGGAACCATTACTGGACTTTCATCCCCACGTTACATCACATTTGTAAGTGCTACCAAAGCTTATGTGTCAGACCTGTTTTCCGGTGTGCTCACCATTATCGATCCGCAGACCTTGACAACCATTGGATCGGTGAGCATTGCCGGCCAGACCGAACAGATGGTGTTGGTGAACGATCGCCTGATTGTTGCCGGAACGGGTGCCAACTACGTTTACAAAGTTGATCCAGACACGGATACCGTGGTGGATAGTGTGGATGTGGGTATTGGACCTTCGAATCTGGCGGTGGATGCCAACGGCCGTGTATGGGTGCTTACCAATGGTGGTTGGGGAACAGAGGTTCCCAAACTGGTGCGCATCGATCCAACCGATATGAGCGTGGAACTTTCCTTGGAATTCCCATCTGTGAACAACTACCCGGGCAATTTGGAAGTGAACGGTTCGGGAACCACCATCTTCTTTGTAGATGGAATGGTGTACAGCATGGATATTACGTCCACTGCCTTGCCTAGCGCTCCATTCGCCACAGCCTTTGCGTACAAATGCGGCATTGACCCTACAAACGGAACAGTTTATATCTCAGATGCAGGCGATTTCAACTCAAATGGTTGGGTTTATCGCTATCAGGCCAACGGAACGCCCATCGATACCTTTTCTGTTGGAGTAATTCCTGCTGAGTACGCCTTTACAGATTAAGCACTGGAAGACTGAGAAAAGCTACCAACCGACACAGATGTTTGGCTGGGCGTGACAAGGGTGATCGTGTTCTATATTTGGAACAAACGAATAACCACATGTCTCGACTTTTCTTCATTCTCAACATTTTCTTGATCATTCTGGTCAACCCGTCTTTGCGCGCTCAAAGTCTTGCTACGGCCAGGTGTCAATCTTTGAACAAGGGAATGAATGTCTCCAATTGGTTGGAAGAATATTGGAACGCCAATTGGCCGCAGCCTTACAAATACACCAAGGCTCATTTTGAATCGATGCATGAGGCGGGTATCACCTCAGTCAGGTTGCCTATCAATTTCCATTCTGTAGTAGATACCATAGACCCGTATATGGTAGATACTGCACATGTACTGTTCAGTTGGGTGGATAGCGTTATTGAATGGACGGATGAGCTGGACATGAAATTGCTAATTGATAATCATCACGGGTGGTTGCTAGATAATGAGACCTTCAGAGAGGATCAGCTTCCACGGTTTTCTCACCTCTGGGGTGTGGTGGCCAAGAAATATGCTCATTTGGATCCAAACAGGGTCATGTTTGAGCTTCTGAACGAACCGATGTTAGGCTTTGCAAATGATTCGTTGATGGTGATGTTCGAGGATGCTATCGATTCGATACGCGTATATGCACCAGCACATTCCATAGTTGTTACACCCGCGTGGGCCGGAACCGGAATGGCCTACGGTAATTTTGAACCGCTTCAAGACACCGGGCTTATTTACACTTGGCACATCTACGACCCTCTTGATTTTTCGCATCAGGGACTTACGTGGCACGATCCATTTTATCCGGCCGGAACCGTGTTTCCATCGGCTGACACCACTTTTTCAGAATCGTGGCTTTATACCGGCTGGGAACGTGTTCTTGATTGGAAAGAGACCCATGATCGGCCTGTCTTCTTGGGTGAATTCGGGCTTAGTAACTATTGTGATTCTGCGAGCGTCTGTAGTTGGCTGGCCTATAATGCTGTTCGGCTAAAGCAGAACAACATACCATGGTTCTATTGGGACTGGCAGTGGGATTTCTCCATGTTCCGGTCGCATACCATTTCTGAGGATAGCATCTATCCGTGTTTCCAATACTATTTGGG
>JBJOHR010000270.1:0-2920 GCA_046047575.1 Bacteroidota bacterium
CAGTTTCTTTCATTTTGAGAAGCAACTTACCAGCTTCCAGATCCTCTTCTTCGGTTACATAGATTTCCTCTACCGTTCCATCTTCATCCGCACAGATGGTGTTCTCCATTTTCATGGAAAGCAGCACCAAAAGTCCGTCTCCACTTTTCACTTCCTGTCCAGGTTCAACCAGTACTTTGATCACCTTCCCAGGCATCGGACTGATGTAACCGCCTTTCACCTTCTCTGCTTCCTTCAGCGGGAAACGCTCTTTTCTTGTCAAGTTGACCGTTCCATTCTTAGCGTGCTGAATGAAATAGTCATTTCCACTTTTCACAACCGTAAATCGTTCTTGAATGCCGTTCAATTCCATCAGAATTTCATAACCAGAAATCTCTTGAACGTTTACCTCAAATTCCTTTGATCCAATTGAATATTGAGTAGCGTTGTACTTAACTAATACCTCTTCCTCTCCGTTCAAAAAGGTCTCCTGCTGCGGTTGGTAGAAGTTGTTTCGCCAACCACTCGGCACATTCTGAAGAATGGTTCGTTGACTATCGCGTTCTGCCTTATCAAATGCCGAAGCGGCAATGGCAGCCAATTCAATCGCTTCTTGCGACTGCGCCTTTTCGTAGCTGAATTGCTTCTGCAGGAAGTGCGTATCGTATTTCCCATCTTGGAAATCAGCATTTGCCAAAATCGCTTTCAGAAAATCCTGATTGGTTGTCAGTCCAAGGCAATTGAGATTGGCCAATGCCGCACTCATCTTCCGCTGCCCTTCTGCCCTGTCCTTCCCGTGTGTGATCAGCTTGGCGATCATCGGGTCGTAATGCGTTGAAATGACCGAACCGCTTTCCACGCCCGTTTCAATTCGCAAACCATCAATTTCTGGGATTGACCACTTCATGATCTTACCAGTAGCAGGCATAAAATTGTTGGCCGCATCTTCCGCATACAAGCGGCATTCAATCGCGTAGCCATTTCCTTTAATGTCTTCTTGCGTAACCGAAAGTGGACGACCTTCGGCCACCTCGATCTGCATTTGCACGAGGTCAAGACCCGTGATCTCTTCTGTTACAGGATGCTCCACCTGCAAGCGCGTGTTCACTTCTAAGAAGAAGAATTCGTTCTTATCGGAAAGAATGAACTCTACCGTTCCTGCATTATCGTAACTCAATGATTTTGCCGCGCGGACAGCCGCTTCGCCCATCTCATTTCGCAACGCATCGCTCAATGCTGGCGATGGACTTTCCTCAATGATCTTCTGGTAACGTCTCTGAATGGAACACTCACGCTCCAACACGTGAATGGCGTTTCCATGCTTGTCGCCAAAGATCTGGAACTCGATATGTCGTGAACTCGGGAAATACTTTTCAATGATGAGTTCATCATCTCCAAAAGCCGAAGCCGCTTCGCGTTTGGCCGCGTCAATCGAAGCTTTCAGTTCCTTCTCCGATTCCACAATCCGCATACCTTTTCCGCCACCGCCAGCAGCAGCTTTCAACAACACAGGAAAACCGATTTTCACAGCTTCAGTAGAAAGCGTTTCAATGCTCTGGTCATCTCCCTGATAACCAGGTATGACAGGCACTTCGTGCTGGCGCATGATGTCCTTCGCCTTGGATTTTGACCCCATTGCGTCAATGGCATTCGGGTTCGGACCGATGAAGATCAATCCGGCAGCTTTCACCTTTTGCGCAAAACCAGCATTCTCCGAAAGGAAACCAAAACCAGGATGGACGGCATCCGCTCCAACCTTTTGGGCCGTAGTAATGATCTTTTCCTGATCCAAGTAAGAGGTCGCCAGTTCATTTCCGCCAATGTGGACGGCCTGATCAGCTTCTCTGGTGTATGGTGTTCCTCGATCGGCATCAGAGTAAATGGCCACACTTCGGATGCCCATTTTCTTGCACGTTCGAATGATCCGTGAAGCTATCTCGCCTCGGTTCGCAATCAGAATGGTATTAATGGATTTAACTGAACTCATTTCTTATTGTGATAAAGGAATGAAGCGATGATGAAGTTTAATGCAATAGAAGCACGAAATTCGAAATGAAGAAATTCGAAACTGTTTCGTGCTTTGGTATTTATAATTTCGGATTTCATCCATTTACATTCTGAAAATTCCATAACTGTCCGTGCCTTTGATCGGTGCGTTATTGACCACCGCCAAGCACATTCCCAAATAGTTTCTCGTCTGCCGCGGATCAATGACACCATCATCCCAGATCTGCCCAGACGAATACCATGCATCAGACTGTTTCACGGCCTCATTTACCATATGATCTCGGAGCATTTTCCCTTGAGCTTCATCATACTCGCCACCCGCTTTCTTCACAGCTTGACGTTGTATGATCTCCATCACACCGGCCAACTGCTCTGGCCCCATCACCGCAATTCGTGAATTCGGATACGAGAACAAGAACCGCGGTTGGTACGCACGACCCATCATCGCGTAATTACCTGCTCCGTAGCTCGCGCCCATCATAATGGTGATGGCTGGAACTTCCGAGTTGGAAACCGCATTTATCAGCTTGGCTCCATGCTTGATGATACCACCTTGTTCGTAGTCCTTTCCAACCATAAAACCTGTGATGTTCTGGAAGAAAAGCAGCGGAACATCATTCTTGTTACACAGCTGAATGAAGTGTGTCCCCTTGTTGGCGCTTTCGGAAAAGAGCACGCCATTGTTGCCGAGTATTCCCACCGGATAACCGTGAATTTTGGCCCAACCGCAAACGAGCGTTTCGCCATGGTCGGGTTTGAATTCAGTGAATTCAGAACCATCAACCGTGCGAGCAATCACCTCCCGAATATCGAATGGGATTTTGACATCTGGCGGCACAATTCCGAGCAGTTCTTCTTGATCAAATGCTGGTTCGTCAGCCAAACCTTTAGGTTGGAAATGGGTTTTCGGTGGCTTTAGTGTTGCAACTAATTC
>JBJOHR010000271.1:0-3886 GCA_046047575.1 Bacteroidota bacterium
TTTTTTTACCTCCACAATTATTGGTATAATAGTTCTGATTATCAAGTTAATAAAAGGATCTTTTAAAATAAACACTTCAACCTTATTGGCGGGATTAATATTGGGTGTGGTCAACTTCCTCAGCATCTACTTTCTGGTTAAAACATTCGACGCTCACTTGTTAGACAGGTCGGCCATCATTCCGATCAACAATCTGGGGGTGGTGCTTTGCTCAGCCATGGCAGGATTTATCTTTTTTCAGGAGCGTTTAAGCCGTTTGAATGTCTTAGGCTTGGGCTTATCAATCCTTGCAATCCTTTTATTGATTGCTGATACGCTCCTCTTTATTTGATAGAAAGCTCGTCTCGAATAAAAATCTTCTAAAAAAAAGTATAGCATTAAACCTTTGGGTTGTTTCTTGGTCAGTGGGCTGATTAACGTACAGGATAAACCTTGATCAGACTGACGCTTCTCTTTCAGATCCTCATTTGGGCTTTGCCATCCCTTTCTCAGGAAGGATCGTTGGCTTTCCAGACCAAAGTCAATAAGGAGTTGTATACTTCTATTGATTCGTCTGTTGCCGACCTAGATGTTTTCAAATTTTACATTTCTGGACTTACTTTCAGGGATTCGAATGACTCGCTTTTCCAACCCGATAGACAGTTTTATTTGGTCGACTTTGAATCGTCTGAATCAACAGCCTTCCCCATTTCATTCCCTGCGGGCTTCCAACCAAATCGCATCGAATTCACCCTTGGAATTGACAGTTTGACCAATGTTAGTGGTGTTATGGGGGGCGATCTAGATCCCATGAAAGGTATGTATTGGACATGGCAAAGTGGATACATCAACTGGAAACTGGAGACTTCGCGATTCACTTGTCATATTGGAGGATATTGCTCTCCGTTTGCCACAGCTCACCTTCTTTCCTTTCCGGCATTTTCTATTGACGTGAATTTTGTCGTCGATTTGGATAATATAATGGCCGTTTTGGAGGGTCAAGAGAAGTTGAATATTATGTCGCCCGGATCGAAAGCACATGACTTGTCTATTCTATTCAAGAACTCTATTAGCATTACAGAATGAAGCCGAGAGCAACCATATACCTTGTTGCGGCTGTGCTTTCCCTTGCTATGCAAAAAGGGTTAGAATGGATTGAATGGCCCAATTGGTTCCCGGCACCGGCATATGACTTTGATTCTAATCCATTGTCTTCTGAAAAAATGGAATTGGGCAGAATGCTATTCTACGATCCGATTCTTTCAGCAGACTCTTCTGTATCGTGTGCTACCTGTCATTCTCCTTACAATGCTTTTGCGCATGCAGATCATGCTTTGAGCCATGGAATTCATGATAGCATAGGCAAACGAAACGCCCCGGCCCTGTTCAACCTTGCGTGGGGTTCATCATTTATGTGGGACGGAGCCATTCATCACCTTGATTTTCAACCCCTCGCCCCCATTTCATCGCCCATTGAAATGAATAGCGATATAAATGAAGTGGTGGCACGATTGGAAAATTCTCCCATCTACGCACATCGCTTTCAAAAAGCGTTTGAAACGAAAGAGATCACAGGAGAGCAGGTTCTGAAGGTACTGGCCCAGTTTCAGGTATCACTCATCAGTGCGAATGCCAAATACGATCAGGTAGTGCGCGGGGAAAAACAGTTCAGTCCGCAAGAAGCAAAGGGCTATTCGTTGTTTCTAAAGCACTGCAACCAGTGCCATACTGAACCATTGTTTACGAATCACCGCTTCGAATTCAACGGATTACCTGTGAATTCAATGCTGCAGGACCAAGGTCGTTACACCATCAGTAAAATGGTTGGGGATCAAGGCAAATTCAAGGTTCCATCGTTGCGAAATCTGGACTATTCATACCCGTATATGCACGACGGTCGATTCAAAAGACTTAGCGAGGTACTGGAGCATTATTCCCAAGCGAAAATTCTCCCTTCGATCCAATTAACGATGAATGAAAAGAAAGATTTGATGTCTTTTCTCATGGCGTTAAACGACAGCACATTCATCTTTCAATCGAACAACAAATACCCACATCAACTTTACAAAATAACCACACAATGAAGAGAACTTTTCTTTCTCAGATCACCCTGTCTGGGTTGCTTTTAATGAGCCTTCAACCATTGGCTCAAGACAATCCGATCATCACCGAATGGTTGCAAAACACCACAATTATGGGGCGCCATTATGTTCAGGGCAACCCCACGCCCATCCAAGACAACGTGTTAGCGAATTGCCAATCCGTTCAGTACTCAGATCAGTGGGTTTACGTTTCAACGAATGGCATTCCGGCTTATGTAACCGGCCCTTTTTTGGATGGCAATCCATCTTTGGCACAAGACCAAAACGCCATTTTTAAATTCCCTTTGGTTCCTACAGAAAACACCGGTGTTCCTACCCCAACCTCCATGGGGAATATTGGAGTCTTCATTAATGGTGTAGCACTTTTCGACTACCGCGATGGTGTATCATGGAACAACAATGCGCAGCAAGAAGGTGGTGGTCCGTTGGTGGGACCTCCCGGGCAAGGAATATGGAACAGAGATGCCATTCCTGCTGAGAGAGAAGGTTTTGATTGCTCCAAGGGTCACCCAGCTATGGGGAACTACCACCATCATCAAAATCCATCAGCTTTTGATCTAGACCTCGTAGAATTATCAGACATCTGCAATTTGTACGATGCCGATGGTTTGTACGTCATCGATCCAACAGAGCATTCTCCATTGGTTGGATTTGCTTACGATGGATTTCCTATCTATGGAGCCTATGGATTTCTGAATACCGATGGAACCGGTCCTATTGTGCGTATCCAATCTGGCTATCAACTGCGTGATATCACGGTTCGAACGCATTATGCAGATGGAAGCGATGTCATCGACGGCCCCGCTGTAAGCAATAACTATCCGCTTGGGCATTATCGGGAAGATTACGAATTTGTGGAGCACCCGGGAGAACCTCAATATTTGGATGGGCACAATGGTCGTTGGTGCGTGACTCCAGAATATCCCAACGGAACCTATGCCTATTTTTGTACTGTTGATGAAAATCACAATTCAGCTTTTCCATATTGCGTAGGTCCAACGTATTACGGAAACAAAGTTGCGGCGAAAGTGAACAGCATCAATGAACCAGTTACAACGTATGCAGATGACACCAATGCCATTCTCGATAAGGAAAATTTCAATTTCCAACTTGCCGTGTTCCCTAATCCAACAGTGGAAACACTGGCCGTTCAGATAAAAGGCTTGAATAGCACCCAGAAGCTGGTTGAATTATTCAACAGTGCCGGACAATTGGTTCTTTCAACAGCGATTGCGGCCGGAAGCAGCATCAGTTACCTCGATGTCAGATCGTTGTATGCAGGCACGTACACCTTAGTAATCTCGGGGGCGGGAACGAAAGAAACCAGGCAGATTATTGTGAATTAATTTGAGTTGGCCATTTGCCTGGACTTTTACATGTGAACGCATCGAACGCACTTTTGATCAATGCTCTTCAGATGTGATTGTCCGGGCAAAAACGGGCCCTTTGTTGGATACTGACAGCAGTATTTGTTGACCGAGAGCATTGGTTGTAACTGCCATAGAAGTTACATCATGTCCCAAAGAAAGACCTGTTTCATGGGTCAAATTCACCGTCATGTTTGTGCCATCTATTGTGAGCACAACTCCATCCCCTGCATCGTAGCGTGTGGTTTCCACCTCAACATGAAAACGGTTGCCGGCAAGTATCCATATTGTTTTACCGTCTTTTTTCATCGCGCAAGCAGCGCGGATGGGTGAGAGCTGAGCTTCAATAGGCAAGTCTACGTCTTTAAATTCCCCATTTTCATTGAAAAACAGGGTTGAGGCAAAATGCGATGCGGTCAGGTGGTAGGCCTCTGCAAG
>JBJOHR010000272.1:0-18409 GCA_046047575.1 Bacteroidota bacterium
AAATGCTCATTACCGGAATTCTAGAATGGTTCACGATCTGCTGGGCAAAAGGTCCCATAAGGAATCCGGTCAGGTTCGGTTCCTGCTCTGTCATCATCACAATCAAATTACCTCCTTTTGACTCGGCAAAATTCATGGTCATGGTAGCCAGGTTGCTACCTTGAAGAAAGGCAGTTGTGAACGGAATTTCTTCACGGTTCAGATACTCGGTGATCTGATTCACCTTCTTTTCGAAATCGAATCTGATATCAGCGGTGTCATCGGTGAGAAGAGACGCAATATGTACTGTTGAACCGAATTTCTTGGCCATGGTTGCCGCATATCGAACCTTCTGTCGCGTTTCAGGAGTGTTGTCAATTGGCAGAATGATGTTCTTAAGATCCGGTTGAGTTGCCTTTCCTTGGATCGAAAGCACTGGACATGAAGACTGAGTAACAACTTTGAAAGCGTTGCTACCAACAAAAAACTCTTCCCAACCTGAAGTTCCATGAGTTCCCATAACGATCAGGTCTGCCTCAGCTTCTTCCGCGGCCTTCACGATCTCATCATAGATCCTACCACGCACAACCTCCTGCGAAACGCTAACACCCGATCTATTCTCAAGGTTGTTAGCATCCTCCTGTAGCTTCTGCTGAGCCTCTTCCAACTCGCTGTATTCCGTTTTTTTGCTTGGCGCAAAAATGCCCTGATACGCTCCTTTTTCAAGGACATGCACAAGCTTGATCTGTGCTCCGAACCGCTTGGCAATATCTACGGCATGATCAATGGCCACGTAAGCCGATTCTGAAAAATCTGTTGGAACTACGATCCTCTCAATTTTAAACTCGCTGAACATGTCTTGCTTCTTCTTTTATATTAATATGGCGTAAATACCGATGTATCTTTCTTTGGAGTTGGAATAATACTGAGCACAGGTATATCTGACTCGTTGATGATCTCTTGGGCAGAAGAGCCGATAAAGTAATCCGTAAAATCGGTCTCTTGCTGGGTCATGATCATAATGAGATCACCTTTGGATTTGTTTCCGTAGTCGATCACACTTTCAGCTAACGATTGGCTTCCTTTGGTATCTCTTACTATCTCTGCGGTGCAATCAACTCCTTGTTCTTCAATGTATTTTTTTACCTGATCAAGCTGTCTGGTCAAACGATTTACCACGAACTCATCGTTGGTCATGAGCACCGAAACAACTCGGATCACCGAGCCGAACCGCTTGGCAAATTGTACAGCCCTGGCAACTTTTTCTTTGGTCTCTTTTGTCAGATCCAAGGGCAGAATAATGTTCTGGCAGCCTTTTCTGTGATGCTTTCCTTTGATAGTTATTACAGGCTTGTGCGATTCTCGCACCACACGTAAAGCATTCGAACCAATGAATTTCTTCTTCAATGTTGGGGTTCCCGCTGTTCCCATCACAATGAACTGAGCATCAATGATGTCGGCCGTGTTCACAATCTGCTCGTATATCTTTCCGTGAACCTGAATTGGCTTAAGAGCCACACTGAAATCTTTGCTCTTCTCTTCTATGAACTCGTCCAATTTGGTCTTGGCACGTTTATCAAACTCCAACTTATCATTGTCATCGAACAACTTTGAAAGAGAAAACTCTTCACTTATAACGTTCAAGACATGAATTTCGCTTTCAAAAACCCGCGACAGGCTAACAGCCTGCTCCAAAGCAATTATTGATTGCTCGGAATAGTCTATGGGAACTAAAATTGCCCCAGGTTTATCTTGATTATTCATAGATTTGATTTAGGCTGCAAAGGTAAGAATAATGGGTATGGATCGTATAGCGGAATCAGAACTTGTGCTAAATGAAGATGGTAGTATTTACCATCTGAAATTACATCCGGAAAACTTGGCCGAAACGGTCATTCTGGTGGGCGACCAAGGTCGAGTTGGGAAGATCTCAAAGCACTTCGATGTGCTGGAATATTCAGGTCAGAACCGGGAATTTCTGACGCATACTGGCCGAGTCGGTTCAAAAAGACTCACCGTACTTTCAACTGGTATTGGAACTGACAACATAGATATTGTCATAAATGAATTGGATGCATTGGTCAATATCGATCTATCAACCCGAGTTATAAGACCACAGACCAAAAGCTTGAACTTGATTAGATTAGGCACAAGCGGATCACTGCAAGAGGACCTTCCGGTAGATAGTTTTCTGCTTTCAACCCATGGAATCGGATTCGATGGTGTGTTCAATTACTACGCTGACAGCAGATCTATAGAGGATCATGAAATGACCGAGGCCTTTATAGATCATGTGAATTGGCATTCCGATTTTCCGAGACCTTATATAGTGGAGGGATCCAAAACACTTTTTGAACTTCTGGCTGAAGGAACTCGTCATGGAATGACCGCAACCGCAAACGGATTTTATGGCCCTCAAGGACGACAATTGAGGCTAAAACCTAGAATTCCAGATCTGAATGAACGACTGAGTTCTTTCAACTACAACGGGCATCGCATCACCAATTTCGAAATGGAAACCTCTGCCCTGTTCGGCTTGGGCAAAGCTTTGGGACACGATTGCGCAACTGTTTGCGCCATTATCGCCAATCGGTTTAAAAAAGAGTACAGTAAAAATCACGACCGAACTGTTGAACAACTCATTTCTTTTGTCGTTGAAAGACTGACATAGCCATGCGTATAGGAATTGTTTGTTACCCAACATTTGGCGGAAGCGGTGTAGTTGCCACCGAATTAGGTAAGGAATTGGCTTTAGAGGGTCACGAAGTTCACTTTATCACATACGACCTACCTGTTCGTTTCGACCACTTCATCAAGAACCTTCATTATCACGAAGTTCGGGTAAGCGATTATCCGCTCTTTGATTATCAACCTTATGAACTCGTGCTCGCCAGTAGAATGGTGGATGTGGTTAAACATGAGAATTTACAACTACTACATGTTCATTATGCCATTCCACATGCATCTGCAGCGTACATGGCAAGGGAAATACTACGCTCTCAGGGAATAAACATTCCATTCGTCACTACTCTGCACGGTACAGACATTACCCTAGTGGGTAAAGACGCTTCGTTTGAACCTGTCATCACATTCGCAATAAACCAGTCGAATGCTGTAACGGCAGTATCCGAAAGTTTGAAGCGAGATACGTACGAGCATTTCGATGTGAGCAGAGACATTGAGGTGATACCTAACTTCATAGACATTGCCAGATATGAGGGCTGTTCTACAGAAGGTGTGGCAAAGGCATTCTCTCCGAATGGAGAACGAATCCTATTCCATGCATCCAATTTCAGACCAGTAAAGCGTGTGGAAGATGTGGTGAAGATTTTTTCGCTCGTCAGGCAAGAAATCCCAAGCAAGCTACTTTTGGCAGGTGATGGCCCTGACAGGCCTAAGATTGAAGCGCTGTGCAGAGAATTGGGAACCTGCAAGGATGTTCATTTCCTAGGGAAGCTGAAGCATGTGGAAGAAGTGTATTCCGTAGCAGATGCATTTCTGCTTCCTTCAGAAACAGAGAGTTTCGGGCTTGCGGCTCTAGAGGCCATGGCATCTCATGTTCCTGTCATCTCGTCCAACACCGGAGGTATTCCCGAGATCAACATTCATGGAGAAACAGGGTTTCTTAGCAATGTTGGAGATGTGGAAGACATGGCCCAGAATACTTTGAATTTATTGCGCAACGATGCGCTCATGGAAACGCTGAAGAAAGGTGCTTTCCTCAAAGCGAAAACATTTTCCAAGGAAAACATCATCCCGGTTTACGAAGAATTATACAGAAAGGTGATTGCGCAAGCTTCTAATTCGAAGCCAGTTTGACAACCAGATCGGCAACCCGATTGGAGTAGCCTGCCTCATTGTCATACCAACCAACCACTTTCACCATTTTTCCTATTACTGCAGTAAGTGGCGCATCGAATATGCAGCTGTGCGGATTGCTGATTATATCGCAGGAAACAATTGGGTCTTCCGTGTATTGAATAATCCCTTTCAACGGACCTGTTTCTGCCGCTTGCTTGAATAAGCGTTTCACCTCATCTTCTGTGACATCAGAACCAACCATACATGTTAAATCAGTGAGTGATCCATTAATTACTGGCACACGGATACCCGCCCCGCCAAGATGTCCTTCCAAATGAGGAAAGATCCGTCCCAAAGCTTTAGCCGCACCAGTAGACGTAGGAATGATAGAATTGGCCGCAGCTCGCGCTCTACGTAGATCAGAATGCGGAGAATCGTGCAAGCGCTGGTCTCCGGTATACGAATGCACGGTAGAAACAAAAATACTTTCTACATGCACTGCATCTTCCAATACTTTGACCATAGGAGCAGCACAGTTGGTGGTACATGAAGCGTTACTAATAATCTCAGCTTTCAGATCGATCTGATCATCATTGACCCCAAGTACTACTGATGGAATGTCCTTATCCTTAGCCGGAGCAGAAATGATGACTTGCTTAGCTCCTGCTTTCAAATGTGCTGAAGCACTTTTCCTATCGAGGAAGAATCCAGATGATTCTACCACCACATCCACCCCAAGTCGCTTCCAAGGCAGGTTGGCAGGATCACGCTCCGAATATGTCGCAATGGTTCTCCCATTTACAACCAGCGATTCATTGTCGGATTCAACCGTGCCATCGAATTGTCTATGAACGGAATCATACTTGAACAAATGAGCCATCGTGGTCACATTTGCTAGATCATTAATTGCCACAACCTCTACATTCGGCCTCTTTAACAATGCTCGTAATGTAATCCGACCTATCCGTCCAAACCCATTTATGGCTACTCTCATTTTTCTCAGCTTTTGATGATTGACCTCCTAAAGAAGCAGATTCGATAGGAATCTTCAAAACATTTTCATTCAATCAGTGCAGAATGAAAAAAACTCAAGAAAAAGCCCCGTCCACACGAAGCGAACGGGGCTTTAATATGAGATCAGAATGTAATTACGATTCTGCCTTTTCCGGCTTAGGAAGCAACACTTTACGGGAAAGTTTCAACTTACCTGTCTTCTCATCGATAGCGATCAATTTCACCTCAATGATATCTCCTTCTTTCAAAGCTTCTTCAACTTTCTCCAATCTTCTGTGCTCGATCTCCGAAATGTGAAGCAGACCATCTTTACCTGGCATCACTTCAACGAATGCTCCAAAAGGCATGATGTTCTTCACGCGGCCCTTATAGACTTCTCCGATCTCTGGAACAGCCGTGATCGCTTTGATCCGAGAAACAGCTCCTTCAACCGACTCCTTGTTTGTTCCCATGATCTGGATATGTCCCATTCCATCCACTTCTTCGATGTTGATGGTGGCACCCGTTACAGCCTGCATCTCCTGAATGATCTTACCTCCAGGTCCGATCACCGCTCCGATCATATCCTTAGGAATGACCATGGCAACGATGCGTGGCGCATGTGGTTTGAAGTCAGCTTTAGCCATATCGATCGTTTTGTTCATCTCATTCAAAATGTGCAGACGACCTTCTTTTGCTTGGTTCAATGCCTCAGCAAGAACTTCGTAAGGAAGTCCATCCACCTTCATGTCCATCTGAACAGCGGTTATACCATCTTTGGTTCCGGCTACTTTGAAGTCCATGTCCCCTAAGAAATCCTCGTCTCCAAGAATGTCAGAAAGGATGGCATATTTTCCTTCATCGTAGATAAGTCCCATGGCAATACCTGAAACACCACCTTTGATCTTCACACCGGCATCCATCAGCGCAAGTGAACCTGCACAAACAGTTGCCATGGAAGATGAACCGTTCGATTCAAGGATCTCAGAAACCACACGAACTGTGTAAGCATTATCCTTTGGAAGTGCTTTTTTCAAAGCTCTTTCTGCCAAGTTTCCGTGTCCAACTTCTCTACGTCCGACTCCTCTAAGGAACTTAGCCTCTCCCGTTGAAAATGGAGGGAAATTGTAGTGCAAGTAGAAGTTATCGAAACCTTCGTGAGTAACGCTGTCAACGCGTTGCTCATCCAATTTACCACCAAGTGTTACAGTAGTCAACGACTGGGTTTCACCTCGTGTGAAGATGGAAGAACCATGAGCAGACGGGATGTAATCGATCTCTGACCAGATACCACGCACTTCATTTGTTTTTCGACCGTCCAAACGAACGCGCTCGGTAAGTATGCAAGCACGGACAGCTTTCTTCTGAGCATACTTGAAGTATCCTGGAAGTAGCGGAAGCAACTCCTTTTCCTCTTCAGAAAGTGTGGCTACGAATGCTTCTTTGATCTCGCTCAACTTATCAGAACGTTCCTGCTTTGCTGAACCTGATCTGGCCATTTCATACACCAATGGATAGCAGAAATCATAAACTTTTTCCTTGAACGCCTCATCATTGGTCTCGTGGTTGTATTCGCGCTTCACTTTTGATTTTTCAACCTTCGAAGCAAGATCCAACTGACCTTCAATTTGCTTCTTGATGGCTTCATGTCCAACTCGGATAGCCTCTAGCATCTGATCTTCGGAACATTCGTTCATCTCACCTTCCACCATGTTGATGTCGGTCGCAGTACCTGCAATGATCATGTCCATATCGGCTGTCGCTAAAGCGGCCTTGGACGGATTAACGACCATCTTACCGTCAATAAGTGCAACGCGCACTTCAGAAATCGGGCCTCCAAAGGGAATGTCCGAAACCGCCAATGCAGCGCTTGCCGCCAAACCGGCCAAAGCATCTGGCATTACATTCTCATCGTGAGAGATAAGATTGATGATAACCTGGGTTTCAGAATGATAATCTGATGGGAACATTGGGCGAAGTGCCCTGTCAACCAATCGGCTGACCAGTATTTCTGCATTCGAAGGCCGTGCCTCTCTCTTAAAGAATCCGCCTGGGAATTTGCCCGCTGCGGCATATTTTTCTTGATAATCAACAGATAATGGCAAAAAGTCTGTTCCTTCTTTTGCTCCGATGTTTGAGACAACGGTTGCCATCAACATGCAGTTTCCTGCTCTTACTATTACAGCGCCATCGGCCTGTTTGGCCAAACGACCTGTTTCAATGGTAACGGGTACGCCATTACCTACATCAATTGTTGTTCTGATTGCTTCTGGTGCTTTCATCTTTCCTCTTTATTTACGTCTATTTATTTTTCTTTGCTTTCTGTTTTTTGTCCTCCAAAAACCAAACGTCTAAATACGCGAAAAGGCAACCGTTCAATTGCCTTTTCAACTTTTCCTTAACGATATGATTACTTCCTGAGGTCGAGTTCCTTGATCAACGCACGATATTTTTCAATATCCTGGTTTTTCAGGTAATCCAAAAGGCTTCTTCGTTTTCCTACAAGGTCAAGAAGTGCCTTTTGCGTACCGAAATCCTTTCGGTTCTTTTTCAAGTGCTCTGTGAGGTGATTGATGCGGTGAGAGAACAACGCGATCTGTCCCTCTGTGCTGCCTGTGTTCGTTTCAGAACCACCGTGCTGCTTGAATATTCCTTTCTTTACTTCTGATGTCAGATACATCTGCTTCTTTATTAATCGTCAAAAATTCGAGGCGCAAAGATAAGAAATGGTTTTAGTTCCACAACCATGCGAGATACAACTTTGTGGACACCATCCTTTTTTCGAAAATATATTCACCCCGTAAATAGCTTACGTTCTGCAGGTTTTGATTTGCTGATGTAATTAAAACTCAGCATCATGAAAAACACAGAAAAAAGAGAGTTGGTTCTGGAGGTGATCAAAGACGGATTCAGAAGAGTTGTGTTCCGCGAAGATATCGGCAACGGAAACACTCTGTACCTGGAAGAATCAGACCTGGTTGATTTCTCGAGACCTGTAACCGACAATGGAGATTTCAATGTTTTTTTCACCAAAAAGGCATTTTGGAATTCTTTCATAGAATATACCAGCAGCGAGGGGCTACTTAAGAAGCAGGTTTGGCATGAACAGACCAACGAATGGCTCCAGCTACGGCCTGTGTTCGTTCATTCGGATATCAGACCGCTGGTGCAAGAGTCATTGGCTGTTGCCACCAGAAATCTCAGTTCTGATGATGAACAACAGATCGATGGTCTGAGGTTCTGGCTTCGTAAACTCTCAGAATCAACCAATCAATTCGACACTATCATCAACCGCTCTAAAAATCTTCGCCATGCAGTTTGACCGATCAGCACATTACAATGTC
Source organism: Bacteroidota bacterium (assembly GCA_046047575.1). Taxonomy (GTDB): domain Bacteria; phylum Bacteroidota; class Bacteroidia; order UBA10329; family UBA10329; genus UBA10329. The sequence goes on from JBJOHR010000272.1 coordinate 8,118, forward strand.
TCAGAAGAACGGATTCAGTACGGAAACGTCATCTCCTTCCATGGCTTTTTAGGTGGCATAGACCGAAGCGACCTACCTTTTATCTATCATCATTTAAGGAAAGGATGCCTGCTTTCTGTGCATTCCATCACAGGTGGCGACAACCGCCATTTCATGTATGGTGTCAACTACGGTTCATATCGTTTAGGTATTCTCAACAGCCAGATGGCGAAACGGATAGATCAGCTGAAAAGCAATGGAAACATGTACCGGTTGACGATTGCCGAAGTGGTCAAGGAAAAGTATATGCCCCCTACCGCGATCGTTATACAACTAGAGCACGAAACACCTCTGGCGGCACGCGTTGCGTGAATCACGTAACAATAAACATCGGTATTGAAAATTGAACATTCTGATGTTGATAAACAGACAAAAAATTTCATTGTCAGAAATCTGTGGCAACATACATTCGCGGCCTCAATAAAACCTATTTGAAACCATATTCTATGAAACAATTTTGTGGCATTCTGTCGTTAATGTTGGTCAGTTTGGGGAATCAGACCTTGGGCTTTGCAACCGGCCCAGAATCTGAACCTAAGGTTGAAATTGCAAGAACAGTTGAAAACGATTACTTGAGCATAGAGGTTGATGAGCAACTTGCTGGTAAGCAGGTTACTGTTTCCGTTTTCAGTTCATTGGGCGAGATCGTTCTGGAAGAAACCCTTGGCTTAGGCCTGAACAAGATCAATGTTCAGAGTTTGAAACAAGGCGAATACATGGTTGTTGTCCGCGAAAATGGCGAATATGCTAGTAAGCAAGCGCTTGTGGTAGCCTAATTGTTGCCTGAATAGATTCTAAAGCCCGACCAAAATTGGTCGGGCTTTTTTATTTCAACGCCTTCTGATAACGGTCAATGGCCCGTTGGCGAGCAAACTTGTGTTCAACAATTGGCCGCGCGTAGGTCAGTTCCTGAAATTCGGGAACCCATTTATCAATGTATTTCAACCGCGGATCGAACTTTTCCGTTTGGAGAAATGGATTGAACACTCGGAAATAAGGTGCTGCATCGCATCCAGAACCTGCGGCCCATTGCCAACCACCGTTGTTGCTCGAAAGCTCAAAATCAAGCAACTTTTGAGCGAAGTAGGCTTCGCCCCAACGCCAATCCAATAGGAGATGTTTGGTAAGAAAACTGGCCACCACCATCCGAACGCGGTTGTGCATGAATCCAGTGGCATTCAGCTCGCGCATGCCAGCATCCACGATCGGATAACCGGTCTCGCCCATGCACCAGGCTTCGAAATGCTTCTCATTTCGCTCCCACTCTATTTGATCATATTGAGGCTTGAACGCGCCATCGACCACATGAGGGAAATGCCACAGGATCATCATATAGAAATCGCGCCAAATGAGCTCATTCAGAAATTTCCCGTTCGTTTCCTGCGAGATTCGAGCCAATTTTCGAATGCTGATCGTTCCAAAACGTAGATGAACACTTAGTCTTGAAGTACCACGTAGGCTCGGAATGTCTCTGGTCAGGTGGTAATGCCGAATGACTTCCAATTCAGCTTCTTTCGAAGGAATTGTCACATCTGATTTCTCAAACCCGATCTCGCGAAGACCTGGAAAATGACCCGCTTCGAACTTCAGGAAATTGGAAAAATATTTTTCCGTTGAATACGAGCTCAAATAGAAGTCATTGACCTTTGCCTTCCATTTGTTTGAATAGGGCGTGTAAACGGTGTAAGGCTTTCCATCATCCTTGAGCACTTCGTCCTTCTCAAATATGCATTGGTCTTTGACTGTTCGGAAACTTGCTCCATGTTCCTTGAGCAATTCTCCAATTTGCTGGTCCCGTTCTTTAGCGTAAGGCTCATAATCGTGGTTGGTAAAAACCGCTTTGACCGAACGCTCCGAAAGCAACTTCCTGTAAACCTCAAATGGAGTTCCGTGAAGAACCAGCAGGTCAGAACCTAGATGCTGTAACTGTCCTTTCAGTTCTTCGAGCGCGCGATGAATGAAATCAACACGCTTGTCGGCCTTGTCTTCCAATTTGCCAAGAATATTCTCATCAAAAATGAAAATGGGTAGCACAGGATTTCCAGAGCGCAAAGCATGATACAAACCTGCGTTATCATCCAAACGCAAATCGCGCCTGAACCAGAAAATGGATACTTCTTGATTTGAATTCATTGCATAAAAAACCCCGCAACTGGTGCAGGGTTCATTTATCGTTGAAATAGTTTCTACTTCGCTCCGTAAACGTATTGCAGGAACTCCTTTTTGGTCTCTTCGTTCTGAAAGGCTCCGGTATAGCTAGCTGTAACCGTGCTACTGGAAACATCTTCCACTCCTCTAAGTGAAACACACATGTGCTTAGCATCAATCAACACAGCCACATCGTCTGTCCCCAAAGCTTGCTTTAGTTCGTTTGCGATCTGAACGGTCAACCGCTCTTGAACCTGTGGGCGTTTTGCATAATATTCAACCACTCGGTTCAGCTTAGAAAGTCCAACCACTTTGCCTTTATTGATGTACGCCACATGAGCCACTCCGATTATAGGCACAAAATGGTGCTCGCAGAACGAATGGACCTTGATGTCCTTCTCCACCAGCATCTCTTTGTACTTATACCTATTCTCAAAGAGTTTTACCTCAGGTTTGCTCTTAGGATTCAAACCAGAAAACACTTCTTCCACGTACATTTTGGCCACTCGCATCGGAGTGCCCGACAGACTATCATCCGCAAGATCAAGACCCAAGGTGTCCATGATATACGCGAAGTGCTCAGCGATCTTTTCTATTTTCTCCTCATCCGAAATGGCGTGCGCATTCGGTTTCATTGGCGTTTCCAAGGATGTACCGACATGGTTGTCGCCAACTTCCTCTACGACCTCAATATCAGCCTTCAAATTCAACAAAATTCCGTTCTGTTTCATGTAATTGTACTTTAAGCTCAAGTGATGGTTTTACGTGTGGACGGAGCTTTTTCCAAATAACCACCGCAATATTTTCAGCAGTGGGGTTCAATGTTTGAAATTCTTCTGTGTCTAAATTCAAGTTGCGGTGATCAAAGGCATCTTCTACATGTTTTTTTATCAAAGCCTTCAAATCCTTCATATCAATAACGTAACCCGTTTCCGGGTCAATTGTTCCTTTGACAGAGACAATCAACTGGTAGTTGTGACCATGATAATTGGGATTGTTGCATTTCCCGAAAACTTCATCATTCTTCTCGAACGACCAGTCGGGATTATACAACCGATGGGCAGCGTTGAATTGCGCCTTTCTGCTAACAGTTACCTTCATTATACTCCCACCGCCTTTTGTAGCTGGTGTTCCATTCCTGATAGGTGTTCCCTAAACTTTTCGAGGATTATGCGGAACCAGATTGAAAATCGTTCTGGGTGTTGTTCCGCCTCTTTGGATACATTGCCTAACGACACAAAGGTACAATCTTCTACTTCGTGAGGATTCAATTCAAGATTTCTGTCAAACACACCAAAGAAGACATGGTCGTATTCGTTCTCAATGAGGCCATTTTCCACTTCTGCTTTGTACATGAATGAGAATTGTTCACTCAACTGCGTTTCGATTCCCATTTCTTCTTTAAGTCTCCGGTGCGCGCATTCCAAATTGGTTTCTCCATCTCGCGGATGTGTGCAACACGTGTTGGTCCACAGTCCCGCTCCATGGTATTTGGTAGCTGCGCGCTTCTGTAACAGCAATTCACCTTTTTTGTTGAAGATGAACACGGAAACTGCCCTATGTAAAGCGCCCTTTTCATGCGCTTCCAGCTTTTCCATCAGTCCGATCTGTTCGTCCCTTTCGTTTACCAATATGACTTTTTCCTGTTCCATCTTACAAAACAAAGGTCGTCAACTTTATGCTGACGACCTTCAATAAAGCTGTTCACCAAAATCAGCTTCTGTAATCTTTCAGATCCTTCATCAAGGATTGCTTGGCGAAGTAGATGCGGCTCTTAACCGTTCCAATCGGAATATCCAAGTGCTCAGCTATCTCCTTGTACTTGAATCCTTTGAGGTGCATGGTGAACGGAATTCGAGTGTTGTCATCCAAAGCATCGATCACCTTGTTTATCTCCTTCGTTGCCCGAACGCTTTCTGGAGTGTACTCAGAAGCAGCTGGTACAAAATCTAACACATCCACCTCATCTCGAGTGGTAATGACTGTGTTAGCGCGCTTCATTTTCCTGTACTGATTGATGAAGGTGTTCTTCATGATGGTGTGCAACCATGCTTTCAAATTGGTATCCGGTGTGTACTTATCCTGATAAGTAAGCGCCTTGACCATTGTTTCCTGAAGAAGATCCTGAGCATCTTCTCTGTTTTTAGTTAGACTTAGAGCGAAGTACTCAAGCACATCGCTCATTTTCAGAAGTCTGTCGTTGAATGTTAGTGCTGACATGATATATATTTTGTTTAACTGTTAGTATTGATTTGTTTAACAAACATATATACCAATGTTGTAACATCCAAATTATTGTCTAACTTTTTCACACAATTTATTAAACAAAATACGAAAAAAGCGCTGAAAGCCTTACCCAGCAAGGGATACAGGCAAATGTTAAGAAATCAAAAAATGACTGATTTTATTTCAGCTGACCGTCTATGTAGTCAACAAACTGGTGTACATCATCTGTCTTTACGACATTTCCAGGTACACGTCCTGTGAATTGAGATATCTGATATCCTGATGTAATGATCTTCTGTTCTGGAAAAGACCTGCTAAGTTCATTCAAATAGGCCGATAATGCCTCTTCATCAAGCGTGGCGACAAAAGCTGTAACCAAATAATCCGGTTTGTGCGCCTTAACCACTTGAACCAAGTCGATAAACGGAACAGACTGGCCGAGATAAATAGAGTCAACGCCTCGTTTCTTCATCAAATAACGATAGAACAACAGACCCATTTCGTGTAATTCCCCTTCGCGCAGGAAAAACACTGCTTTCTTCTCTTTTTTTTCTGGGCTATACAATGCATCCGTAGCCACATACATTTTCTGAATGATGAGGTTGCTGACGAAATGCTCCTGCGCAGGTGTAATGGAATCGGCCATCCACATCACACCGATTTTCTGTAGAAACGGATAGAGCACATTGATGCAGGTGTTCTCAAATCCCATATTTTCAGTTGCCTCTTTAATAAGCATTTCAAACTTTGGTCTATCGAGGTCAACCATTGACACTATTAGCCTGTCTATGTACGTATCGTAAGATGTTTCATTGATGGCCAGCTTCTCCACCTCCTGACAGAGGTCTTCATACTTAAGCTTAGAGATCTTAGAAATTTTAAGACCATGATTATTTAGCAATGCGATATTCAGAAGCTTCTTCAGATCGCTATCGCAATAAGTACGAATATTCGTATCTGTTCTATCAGGAGTTATGACACCATAGCGCTTCTCCCAAATTCGAATGGTGTGGGCCTTAACTCCAGAAAGAATCTCCAAGTCCTTTATGCTGTACTTACCCATTATGCACTTGCTTGAACTGTTAACGCTGTATTACCGAACTTGTTCTCCAATAGCTTAAATCGATAATCAAATATGCCTTTAACCTTCCTTTGAATAAAAAGGGCATTGACCAACTTACCAACAACTCCGAGTGGAACACGGTAATGTAAAATATCGGTCATCAGAACGCCACCGTCAATTTCTTCAAAATGGTGTTGATGGTGCCAAAAGGCATACGGGCCGAACCGCTGTTCATCCACAAACAACTTTCGGTCTTCCACGTGTGTTATTTCGGTCACCCAGCTGGTATTGAAAAACGGAAACGGGGTTATGTTGTACTGAACGATCTGACCCGCATACATACGCGGAATGTCCTTGGTAAGGATTTCGAACCGCATGTCATCAGGAGTAATCTCGTTCAGATTCTCAGGTCGTGAAAAGAAATCCCATGCTTCATCCAAGGAAATTGGTAGGAATTGCTCGTATCTATGTTGATGTAGTTTCATTTTAGCAGATCGTTTAAAGCTTCCTGTAGGTCAGGATGCTGAAATTCAAAACCTCTGTCGAGTAGCCTTTCGCTAGAAACGCGAGAACCTTCTGTAATAACTGTGGACATTTCGCCCATGACCGTTTTGAGCAAGAAGCCAGGTACAGGAGGTAAGAAAGTAGTTCTATTCAAGGCCTTTCCGATCTTTTTGATCATTTCGGTCTGAGTTATGTGCTCAGGCGCAACTGCATTGAATGGCCCTACCATATTTTCCTCTTCAATGGCCTTCAGATAGATCTCCACTAGGTCATCAATATGAATCCAAGGCATCCATTGTTTACCGGACCCAACAGCCGCTCCGAATCCCAGCTTGGTAGGTATTGACAATTTGGGGAGTGCCCCGGAATCTTTCATCAGCACCACGCTAGTTCTAACTCTCACTTCTCTGTCTGAAACGGGCTTGAACAGTTGTACTGCATCTTCCCACATTCTGCATGTAGAACCCAGAAAATCATTTGCTGAAGAGCTCTCTTCCGTAAATATTTCGGTCGAAGTAAGGCCACCATAATATCCTATTGCTGAGGAAGATATGATGGCTTTAATATGTTGATTCCGTACTTGGAGGCTCCTGGCCAACAATTGCAACGGCTTCACCCTGCTTTCTATGACCTCCATTTTTCGCGATGGGGACCAAGGTTTGTCTGCAATTCCTGCACCCGCTAAGTGGATAATGTGCGTTACATCTTTCAAAGCCCGTTCATCGAGCTCGTTCTTATTCAGATCCCATACAAAAGATTCTACTCCAGGAACAGACTTTTTGCTTCGTCCAATGATGGATACTTGGTATCCCTTGGAAAGCAATCTTGGAATAAGATACCGTCCTATTGAACCTGAACCACCTGTTATGAGAACTTTAGTCATTTGATGAGTATAAAAAAGCGCCCCGCCCCTTGCGGAACGGGACGCCATTGCTGCGGGGAAATTATCGAACTACTTGCAGCTTTGTAGATACAACACCGTTATTGGTGCGAAGGTTTACGAAATAGAATCCTGCGTTCAATTCTGAAGCTGGAATCTCAACTCTGTGGTTTCCAGAAAGCATTTCTCCAAAACTTCTTACAAACACACGCTGTCCCATTGTGTTCACCACTTCCAAATTGATGTTCTCATCTTCAATCAGATCAAAGAACATGGTAGCATTGTCATTTGTAGGATTTGGGAACAGAGCTGCGTTGCTGATAGCCTCAACATCCTCAATTCCTGTCACATTGCTAAGTGGAATAAGATTGCCTGCTGCACCACCAGACGCCCACAGACCAAAGCCTGCACCATTTGAGTTCATTGACGGATCCAAGAATCCTGAAGCAAGAACAGTTATTGCTGCACCTTGCAAGGAAAGGGTCGACAGAGGTGCATCAAAAGAAGCCACGTTCACAGATCCTGTTTCATCCTGAATGGTCAAAACGTAATCAGCAGTTGGCAATTCCAAGTAGCCATCAAACTCTCCATAAGAGATGTCATCGACCACCGTTCCTGCACCTAGACCAGTTTCAGCAACATCAACTGTTGGAGCATCGGTAGAACCGTGATAAACCAACACGTCTGTGTTCGATGAACCTGAAGTTGCCGCTTCACGGCCCATATCGTAAACGTCCAATCCGAAGGCTGGGGCTGGAGAATATCCAGAACCGCTCACGATTCCGTTGGCAATGGCAATGTATGTTTTGCCTGAACCGAGAAATGGAATATTGATAGTACCCACTGAACCACCTATTCCAGCGCCATCAGGAGCTACATCAATGGCCAAAGGCATTCCAGCTGGAACATCGATAAAACCGGTTGTAGTTCTGAACTCGAAGTTTGGAATCAACTCAGCGCCATTCACAAATACATCTACAATAGCAGCGGCAGCATCGGCCGAGTTATGAATGACCTCTAGGCGGGCCATAGACATTGGCAACTGCAACAATGGACCGGCTGCACCAGTTGAAACAAAAAGACCGAAAGCTTCTCCTCCACTATTGTTCGCAGGGTTCAAGAACCCAGAAGCAAGAACAGTAAGTGCTGCACCATTTACACCCAAGGTTGCCAAAGGCGCATCGAAGGCTGCAACAGCTGCACCATTGGCTGCCGCTTGAACCTGTAGCATGTAATCTTCGACTCCCAGAGCAAGATATCCTTGGAATTCAGAATAAGAAAGGTCATTGACGGCTTGGCCTCCGACCACGTTCAATTCGTCTACATCCACCATTGGAGCATCGGTAGCACCGTGATATACAAGCACATCGTTCGTTCCTGAGCCTCCTGCAGCAACTTCACGAGCTCCGGCATAGATATCTAAACCAAATGCGGGTGCTGGCGAATAACCAGAACCGCTTACGATTCCGTTCGCAATGGCGATGTATGTTTCGCCAGAAGCAAGGAAAGGAATGTTGATTGCAGGTAATGCACCGCCCAATCCAGCACCATCAGGAGCAACTTGAATAGAAAGCGGCATACCGGCAGGAAGGGTTATAAAACCAGTAGTTGTTCTGAAAGCAAAATTCGGAACAGCCTCTTCTCCATTCACAAATACGTCTACCACAGCAGCTGCTGCATCTGCAGAATTATGAATGATCTCTACACGTGCTTCAGGCGTTGGTAGAGCCAACAATGGACCAGCCGCACCAGTAGACACAAACAATCCGAAAGCTGGGCCGCCACTGTTATTGGCAGGATTTAGAAAACCTGAGGCAAGAACAGTCAAAGCAGCACCATCTACGCCCAAGGTTGCCAAAGGAGCATCGAAGGCCGCCACCGCTGCTCCACTGGACGCGGCTTGAACTTGCAGAAGATAATCCTCAACACCAAGGTTCAAGTATCCTTGGAATTCCGAATAAGAAAGATCTCCAACTGCCTCGCCCATCACAAAATTCAATTCATCTACGTCCACCATTGGAGCATCGGTAGCCCCATGATAAACGAGTACATCATTGGTTCCAGCACCTCCTGCAGCAACTTCTCTCGCATTCAAGAAAATATCCAAACCGAAAGGGGCCATGGTTGAATTCGGCATGTAACCAGCTGGCGATACGATTCCGTTGGCAATGGCAATGTAGGTTTCACCGGCAGTTAGGTTGATGGCTGGAAGTGTGAACAGGATGTCGCTAGGGCCAGTACTGGTAGAAAGCGCAATGCCTATGTTCAAATTCACTCCAGCAGGGACATCAATGAATCCTGTGCTGGTTCTGAATGCGAAATCGTCTATGAACGGAGTGGCTCCGCCATTAACATACACATCAACTACAGAAGCGGCTGCATCTGCGGCATTGTGAATAACCTCTAACCTTGCGGTTTGAGCCTGAGCAATGCTGACAGCGGATACGCTGGCCAACATGGCTGAAAGAAAGAGTTTTGATTTTTTCATTGTATTGAAGTTTATCGATTTATGAGACAAACATCAGTACAAGTATTTTTGTTTAATCTTTTATATATTTTATTAAACAATAATATTTAACGTATTGATTTACAATACATTCATTTCGAAATAAACTCACAGGACTTTTCCCCGTCAATAGCAGCAGAAACGATTCCTCCAGCATAACCACCACCTTCTCCGCACGGAAAAAGCCCTTTGATCCGCGGATGCTCACCGTGTTCATTTCTTGGAATACGAACTGGCGATGAGGTACGACTTTCCACAGCAACTGCTACTGCTTCATTGGTGAGATAGCCACGCATTTTCTTACCGAAATCCTGAAAACCAACGCGTAAACGCTGGTGGATGGCTTTTGGCAACACTTCTGAAAGCTGCATGGAAACCGTACCTGGTCTGTAGGAATTAACAGGAAGATCGGAACTCAACTTTCCGTTTACGAAGTCGGACAATCGCTGAGCCGGAGCGGTCTGTGTTCCACCTGCCATTTTGCAAACGGTCTGCTCTACAAACTGCTGATAGCGCAATCCTGCCAACGGACCTGCCGAAGCAAACTGACTGTAATCTTCTGGTTCCACTGGAACCACAATTCCTGAATTGGCGAATGGATTGTTGCGCTTGCTTGGGCTCCAACCGTTGGTTACAATTTCGCCCGGTGCGGTGGCGCATGGTGCAATAATTCCGCCCGGACACATGCAAAAGGAATACACACCACGGTTGTTAACCTGATTGACCAACGAATACGCAGCAGGTGGCAAGGTATCGCAACTCACACCGTGATATTGAATGGAATTGATCAATTCTTGTGGATGCTCTACTCGAACACCCATGGCAAACTGCTTAGCTTCTATGTCAATTCCTTTCTTGTTGAGAAGCTCATAAATATCACGCGCAGAATGACCAGTGGCAAGAATGAGTTTCTTGGTTTCAAGCTT
>JBJOHR010000273.1:0-8705 GCA_046047575.1 Bacteroidota bacterium
CGAACAATAAGCGTACGCTTGATGTACAGTACCAGGCGCATTTGCGTAACCAACCAAATTGGCAGAATTTCCTGCTTACGCATGGCACGTGGTACGTGCATTTCAATGAGGCCAATGCCAAACCGCATAAAGCCTTCGGAAAGCCTATTGTAGTTCCAGGCACCAATGCCGTGGAAAAGGCCGAGTATTTTGTCCAGCATCATTTGGCCGGTTTCGGTATTCCAACCAATGAGCTCGTTTTCGTTAGCACAACTGCCAATAGCCACGCTCAGAATGTTTTCTTTGAACAACAAAAGAACGGCAGAAGAGTACTCAACTCACGCTTATCGGTACGCTTGACAGCAGACGGCAAAGTAGTAGGTTTCAGTGCCGATGTGTACAGCAACATTGTTTTCGATGCCCCTGCGCTCTCGCCAGCAGAGGCTTCAGCAGCCGGTATGGCCGGATTGACGCATACCATAACTTCAGTAGAAGCCGATTCTGACTGGAAAATATTGGCAATTCCTAAGTATGAGTCTAAAGAAATGGCATTCAGTGCGGTTTATGAAATGACGGTGTATACCAAGGATGAGGATGGCGTTCCTGCCAATTACCTGACCTACGTGGATGCCGCAACAGGAGATGTGTTGATGCGCAGCAATCTGGTCGCGCATTGCTCCAGCGAGCCTCCTGGGTCGTCATCGGTGGTTGTTACAGATAATGTTAGCCTTACTCAGCCATTCAATCCAGAGACCAACTCCATTTTACCGAATCTGGAAGTGACCCAAGGCGGGAATACATTTCATACCGATGCTGCGGGAAACGTGGCAGGGCTGAATCCAGGTAATGCAACATTCCGCCTTAGAGGTCTTTGGTCTGAGGTACTTAACAATGGAACCACACCATCGTTTACCACTTCATTGACCAATGGAGTGAATAACATTGATTGGGGAACCAACGCCAGCAGCAAAGAATCTTCAGCGTTCTACCATGTGAGCATCATTCACGATTACATGAAGACCAAGTTCCCGAGCTTTACTGGATTGGATACCCCTCTTGAAACCAATGTTGATGTATCGGGTAGCTGCAATGCTTTTTACGATGGCTCTTCCATCAACTTTTATCAGGAAGGTGCAGGGTGCAATTCGTTTGCGTTGGTTTCTGACGTTGTTTACCACGAATACGGTCATGCCATTAATGGTAGATATTACATAGCAGAAGGAGCGTTTTTTCAGAATGGGGCCATGAATGAAGGATATGCTGATATCTGGGCCTTAGGAGTGACCAATAACCCGATTCTTGGTCAGGGGAATTCTCAAAGTTTACCGGACGACTATATCAGACGTTATGACATTGACCCGAAGGTCTATCCGCAGGATATTGTGGGAGAAGTGCATTCTGATGGCGAGATCATTGCCGGAGCGTGGTGGGACCTTGCACAAAACTTCGGAGATCTTCAGCAAATGATGGACCTCTATGCTGCCACGTTTGATGCTACCATTACAGGACCCAATGGAAACGAGGGCGAAGTGTACGTGGATATTCTGGTTGAGGCCTTATTGGTAGATGATTCGCCTATAAATGGAGGCGACAACGACATTACCAATGGAACGCCCAACGATCTCGATATCATCAATGCGTTCGACCTTCATGGAATCACTCTGCTTTCTAACGCCACGTTGGAGCATACTGCCATTGAAGCACACGATGATACTGATGTGGAAATAGATGTTACCGTTGAGAATGATTTTGCCTGGGCTTTGAACCGAGCCGTGTTGGCTTACCGCATCAACAATAGTGGCAGTTGGACCACCTTGGATCTTACCAACATCGGTGGAAACGTGTATTCGGGTGTCATTCCCGCACAGCCCAGCGCCACCGTGGTGGCTTACTATGTGGCCTTGGAGAACCTGAATGGTACTTTGGCCAATGTTCAGCCAGTGGCTGCTCATCTGCAAGAGCCTAACGTGCCCAACTATATCCTGATCGGCTATGAGCAGAATAGGATAGAGGACTTCGACAATTTTCAGGACAGCGGATGGGAAGAAGGCCTATCTACCGATAACAATACCACTGGTACCTGGACCATTGACGCGCCCGTGCCTACCTTCTCTGACGATGGTGTAATGGTTCAGGTAGATGCAGACCACACTGTCGGTAGCGGAAACATTGCTTGCGCCTTGACGGGTAATGCCGGAAGCAGCTCTGAAGGGATAGGCGAGAATGACGTGGACGGAGGCCATACTACCTTGGTTACGCCCATTTTTGACCTACGCTCGTTCGAAAACCCTGCCTTCTCCTATTGGCGATATTATACAAACAGCCCTCCTTCAGGCGCTAATCCGGGAGCCGATTGGTGGCAGGTACTCATTACCGACAATGGTATCGACTGGGTGTATGTCGAAAACACTAAAGTATCTGACATGAGTTGGAGACGGGTGGCTTTCCGCGTAGCTGACTATGTAGACCTGACCGAGAATGTACGTATCAAATTCATTGCATCAGACAGTACACGACTCGGACAGAATCTAGATGGGGGTAGTCTGATAGAAGGTGCCATGGATGACCTGCAACTGTGGCAGTTGGAAGGAACCAACCCAGAAGGAGTAGAGGAATTGAGCTTGGGCGACCTGAACGTTTACCCGAATCCTTCCAATGGCAATTTCGCGGTTTCCATGGTTGCAATAAAGGGTACCGGTTTACGAGCTGAGGCTTTGAATACCTTAGGTCAGGTGGTCTGGTCTGAATCGTACAATACGATCGCGGTAGGTAAGCATACCTTTAATATCGACCTCAGTGCCGTGGTTGATGGGATATATCAGTTGCGATTCATTACTGATAGTGGACAACTGACCAAGAGAGTGGAAGTGCTCCATTGATTTATGAGGAGTGTAAAAAAAGGGCCGCGTAAAGCGGCCTTTTTTTTGAACAGACAATTTGAGACTCTATTTTTCGATTGATTAAACATTTGGCTCTTAGACAGGTCGGAACAGCCGTGAAGAAAGGAATCCTGATTTTAGTGTTAATGTCGCTCGTTGGGTACACTTATGCCCAAACGCGCTCCAACTTTACCAGCCAAGGGCGCTATGAACTAAGCAAAGGTCGCTATGTGGCCGCTATCGAGCTTTTCAATCGTTCCATCCAGTTGAACCCTTACAACTCGGAGGCCTTATACCTACGTGGCATTGCTAAGTACGAATTGGAGGACTTTATCGGAGCTGCCAAGGACTTTGGCCTGTCCATAGAATTGAATCCCAAGAACCACGAAGCATTCCTTTACAGAGGCGTGTGCCACAGCCAGTTGCTCGACTACCAATCGGCCTTCACGGATTTTAATCGGGCATTGTCGCTCAATGAAGACGATTGGCGCATTTTTTCCAACAGAGCTTTGACCAGCCTGCATCTCGATCGCTATGTGGATGTGATATCCGACTGCAACCGCGTTATCGAACTTAAAAAGGCGACCAGTTACACTTACCTACTGCGTGGAGAGGCCAAGGTGGGCCTTGAGATGTTCAATGTGGCCATTTCTGACTTCGACAAAGCAATAAGCCTTGATTCTGCCGACATGCAGCCTCTTTTGCACAGAGGCATGACACGTGCTAAATTGAACCAATACGAGCAGGCCATTGCCGACTACGAACGCTGCATGGTAATGGAGCCTGAAAATGCTTTGCCCTTGTTTCATCGGGGTGCGGTATTGGCCGAAATGGGCAAGCATAAGGATGCACTCCGCGATTTTGACCGCGTATTACAGCGTTATCCAGATAATGCCATTGTGCTCTTTCACCGTGCCATGAGCCTTCGTGACCTTGGTCGTACCAAAGAAGCTATGGAGGATTATAATGCCGTAGTGCGGCTTAATCCAAATGTGGTACTTGGCTATTATAACCGCGCGATTCTTCGTTCTAACAACAAAGACCGCCAAGGAGCGCTGGCCGATTACAGTAAGGTGATCGAACTATTTCCAGAGTTCTTGGAAGCGCATGAGAATCGAGCGCGACTGTTGGAGAGCATGGGTGATAGGCAGGCCTACGATAAGGCCATGTTGGAACTGCAACAGGTGCAGTTGGGTCTGGCCATCTCCAATGAAGAAGCTCGCCTTAGCCAACGTGTGAAGCTGATGAAGGCCACGCAATTGGATGGCGACTTTGAAACCTTACCTCATGAGATGGGAAAAGTGCAGCACCAGCAGGTGGATGTAAAGCTGCTTCCCTTTTACCGCATTTCGCCTTTTCCTGAATCAGAACAGGATATTTCTGTTTACGATGGCTACCAACGGCCATTTTACAACATTGGTGTGCTGGCACTGACGGCCAATTCTAGCATAGATACCTCCAAACTGACCAAAGAGCTGATTGAACTGAGTACACAGACAGAAGCCCTGGCACCGATCCAGCATGTGAAAAAGGCGGTGATCATTGCCCAATTAGGTAACCACGATAGGGCCAAACAATTGCTTCAAACGGAGATGACCAACGAATCATCGACCTTGGCGTATCGCTTTGCCGAGGCGGTTATTACCCAGATGCAGTTCTATACGGTGCAGGAAAAGCACCGACAAATGATGGGGCAGTTGGATGTGGTGGACAGTACCATGCTGCGCTTGGAAGACAGCTTGCTGCTACAGGCAGAGTTCGTTTACCGTGAAGTGCTGCAACTGGACCCCAACATGACCTTTGCCTACTTCAATTTAGGACTTGTGCTTGCCACTTCCGAACGGTTGGAAGAGGCCGAGAATCAGTTCGGGTTGGCAGCCTCAGTGCGGGGCAACTTTATTGAGGCCAATTTCAATCGTGGTCTCATACGTCTCATTCTAGGAAAGACCAAGCAAGGTTGCGAAGACCTTAGTCTGGCTGGTGAACTCGGGTTGACATCTTCATATAACATCATTAAGCGTTACTGTGAGTAGATCAGTCGATTAGTTGATCAGTTGACCAGTTAATTAGTGGATCAGTTGGTCGACCTTATCCTGTTGAAAAACAGCCATCTAATCAGCTAATATTCTAATATACTGATCACTATCACACGAGACTGGCATGGCGTTTGGTTTGCCAATGAAAACACCAAAAGATCAACGTCATGAAAAGCCTCATCCAAACCCTGAGTGTAGTCATAAGCATTACCCTGTCGCTTTCAAGCTGTGTTTTCATTGTGGACCCGGTTCAAGGACCAGACGGACGACCTGGAGATGCCTTCTTCGGAGTTGACTACGACTATGCCATGCCCTATAGCTATTGGGATGACAATCCGAGTATTCCAAACAACCCGATCCTCGGCTCGTTCTACCCAACCAACCAAGGGGCGTTTCAGTTCGAATACTTCATCAACCCTTACGAGTACTGGTATGGTACCTACCGCATTTTTCGCAATGCCGGTGGCCCAGGTGGTGCTAATGGAGAAGTGGGAGCACCCGGTTTAGACAGCTACCTGATGCTGATCATCAACCCCGATGGTTTCTATGAGGAGCGTGCCAACAATAAGATGGAGGAACCGGTTGAAGTAGGCCATACCATTACCATTGAGCGAACGGTGGGCACGGACCGTATTGAAATTACCTTGACCAAGACGACTGTTCAAGAAAGGCCCAGTACGAACGAACCCAAGTACCTGAACGACCAGTTCTAAGGTCGCCACGGTAATCGAAAAGCCCTGCTGTTGATAACAGTGGGGCTTTTCATTTGTGAGCAACAGCGACCTGCTTACCTTTGCGCCATGGCAAAGAGACTGTTCGTATCGGCTAGGAATGAATCGCCACGGATGTTTGAGAACGATTTCTTGGACTTCTTCTCACGGATCCATTTTTCTTCGGTGCCAATCCTTTTCGTTCCCATCAGCGGTTACTTCGGCTATCTTTCGCTGGTAGAGTTCGGTAACCCTGTTTGGAAGGTGCTGCTGCTGTTCTTGGCCGGTTATGCCTTTTGGACCCTGATGGAGTACTGCATTCACCGCTTCTTCTTTCATAAAGAGTTTACCACACCATTGGGCAAGAAAATACACTACATAGCCCACGGTATTCACCACGATTACCCGAACGATTCCATGCGTTTGGTGATGCCACCAGCCATTAACTTGACGTTGGCCGTGCTGTTCTACTGGTTGTTTTTCCTAGTGTTTCAGGATAAAGGATTGACCGCTGGGTTCTTCTCAGGTTTCACATTCGGGTATATGGTGTACGACCTGATGCATTTTGCTTCCCACTTCTTCAATTTCAAGTGGAAGTGGTTTCAGCGCATAAAGCGGAGCCATCTGCTGCACCATTACCGTGAACCTAACAGTGGCTTCGGGCTGAGCACGGTGTTCTGGGACAGAGTTTTCGGCACAACGCATCCTGATAGTGCAAGGGTAGAAGAGCCATCTTCGCATTGATGAGAATCCAAGGATTGCTCATACTGGCCATGCTGTGGTTTACGGCTTGTTCACCTTCAGTTGATGATACTGCACCCGAGATCAGCGCTCAATTGATAGACGGCTCACCTTTTCTACTTTCTGACTTGCGCGGTGAATATGTGGTCCTTGATTTTTGGGGTTCGTGGTGTGGTCCGTGCTTGGCGGATATTCCAAAGCTTATGAATCTTTATGCCAAATACGGTGATACGGTAACCTTTGTGACCATTGCATTTGAAAAGGATGACAGACGTTGGCGGCAAGTATCCGAAAAAGCTGGTTTCAGTTGGAAACATCAGTTGGTAGAGAACGCACCCGTGTTGCTTGCATCGTCCATTGCGCGGGATTATAGTGTGACAGATATTCCGGCCAAGTTCATTGTAACACCTGAAGGGAAACTTATTTCAGGAATGGATTTCGATCAAATGGATGCCTACTTCGAAGCTACATTAGGGAAGTGACTACTTCTTCAGCTCTTTGGCCTTACGTGGGTGCACTTCTCCTTTCTCCATAAAGTATTTGAAATCTTGATGGAGCAGGTACATCGCCTTGCTCATTTGCTTCTTCACCAATCCGTTGAGTAGCCAGCCAAAACCTGTTGCAATTTGCAGTCGCAGGTGCATGTTCAACGTTGCTTTACCGCTGGCTTCGGTAAAACTCCAAACGTTTCTTGCAGATCTGACCACAAACGGAAGCCCTACCACTTCGTAGGTGAACGCACGTTCGGCATTGCTGAAATGCACAAGCTTTTCAGAGAAGGTAATTCCCTGCGCTTTGATCCTTCTTGAACCTACAGGAGCGTCTTCAAACGGTTCTCCTTCTGCATCAGAACTTGTAACGCCCGACATCCACTTATAAATATCCGTGTAGCCACCACCGAATACTTTCCAGCAGTCGTCTGCGGATCTTTCGATCTCTGTATTCAGTTTGATCTCAATCATTTTCAGCGATTAACCGATAACCATCAACTACTGTGCTCTTTCAGCACCCGGATGGTAAACCTCGGCAGCGTTCTTATACACCTCGTCCTTATCCAAACTCATTTTTTTCATTTCCTGCGCAACGAATTTCTTCATCTGCGTGGTGTAGTGTTTGCCAGTAGGTTTATTGCTCGATCCGTAAGGGCTGATGCTCTCTATCTCTGGCCCGTCTTTGGTGAACTTTACGATCTGAACCAAGCCATCTCCAATAAACATGGCCAACTTGCCGTCATCGCGCTTTTGGCAATACACGGCCCGGATGGCATCGGGGCCACCCGAAATGGCAAGGTCTTTTCCGCCACGCGATAATACCTGAACCTTGCCCAACGGAACATCCAAGGTGCCAAAGTGCTGTATGAACCGTTCTTTGGTCGCCTTCAGGTTCTTGAGAAAGAACTCCTGTCTGATGCTGTCGTTATCGCGTATCTGCTGAACCGACCATGTGTTGTCGTCATACATCATGTACATCATGGTCAGAATGGTGGCTGCTTCCATGTTGGTGCTATCACCACGGAAATCCCATTTCTGGAACTTCTCCAGCACATCGGCCACTTCGGGGAAATCCGCTGGTTTCATTCGGAACAGTTCCATGATGGGGTAGTTCTTCAAAAAAACCATGCTGTCGGGGAACTGAATATCGAACTTCAATTTTTTGACCCCTTCATAATCAATGTGCGATAGACCTTCCAGTATCTCCTTGCTGCGGTTGCCACGATTGGTCTGCTTTTGCGCATCGTAACCAATGCTTACCGGAAAGAGGTCGGGGTCGTTGGCATAGTCCTGACAGGTATTGTTGTAGATACAATTGTTGGTGTTGAACACATAACCACAAGCTGGATTCAGGTTCTGCGCCAGGTCCTCCGTCTTCAAGTATTCTGTCCAAAGTGTTGCAGACGTATCGCCCGGAAGTACCTTACTCCAATCGTAATTCGGGTCGCGAACGGGAACTTTTCCGTTGGCTATGAAGAAGATGGTATCGTTCTTATCTGCATAGGTGATGTTCTGCAGGCAAATGCCTTGAATATCAAGGGTGTTGTAGAATTCTGTGAAATTCTTGGCCTTGTTCATGCGGTACCATTGTTCTCCGGCATTCATCTCAAAGATGGTGGGCATACGGAAGGAGAAAGTTCCTTGCTTGGTAATGAAGGTGGGGCCATACTTGCTCCACCAGTACTTTTTACCAATGGCAATTTTGAATCCTTTCTTCTTACCCAAGGCCACGCGCAGTTTGGCCCGTTTGGTCTCCAGTTTGTAATATTCGCCATCGAACCTGTACCACTTTTTCTTCTTGGGGTGCATGTTCATCACGTACACATCCTGAAGGTCGAGGTCGCCTGTGGTATGGGCCCAACTCAGGTG
>JBJOHR010000274.1:0-8857 GCA_046047575.1 Bacteroidota bacterium
GCAAGTACCGGATCGTACATGGAATGCCTGGAAGTGTTGACGATTGTTGAGAACTGGGAAACCATCAACGACCAGGAAATGCTTGAGAATGAGATCATCAGGCTGCGAGCCTTTCTGAATGAAACAGACACACCAGAGAATGATGAAATGATCTTCAGCATCATTGAAGAATTAGAACGATTCATTGTGCAATAGAATTTAAAGTCATGCGTTACCGAGGCGTAAAAATGTATAAGACCGCAGCTTTCAGTTTATTCCTATTGTTCGTCAGTGTGCTGCAATGCGGATTCTTTGCAGGCTCGGCACAAGCACAGACCAAGAACGATAGCCTTATTCAGTTTTCAGGGGTTCTTCTAACCCGCGATAGCTTGGAAGCCGTGCCGTTTGCCACCGTCATGATCAAAGGCTCGAACCGCGGAACCATTTCAGATTACTTCGGCTATTATTCCTTTGTGGCAGAACGTGGCGATACCATTCAGTTTTCATATGTCGGTTTCAAAGACGCCTTGTTCGTCATTCCCGATTCACTGAACAGAAAGAACTATTCTCTTATTCAGATGATGGATGTTGACACGATCATACTCCAAGAAGCGGTCATCTATCCTTGGCCAACCAAAGAGCAATTCAGGCAGGCATTCCTTGATCTGCGATTACCAGAAGATGACAAGCAATTGGCCATGCGGAATCTGGACCGTGCAGAAATGAAAGAACGCATGGAAAACATGCAGGCCGATGGCAGCGAAAGCTATAAGATCGCCCTACAGACTCAGGCCAACCAACTTTACTATGCCGGTCAGTTGCCTCCGAACAACCTGCTGAACCCAATTGCTTGGGCCAAGTTCATAAAGGCTTGGAAAGACGGCACTTTCAAGAAGAAGAAAAAGGGTAGATATTGATTGCTCGCCTTGGAATACTGAAGCCAACCTTGTGTTTGGTGATCATCGTTACCTCGCTGATCAGCGGTGTCAATGCTCAGAACAAAGCCACGGTTTATGGACAGTTGAAAGGCGAAGACGACCAAGGAATTCCCTTTGCCAATGTGGCCATAATGGGCACCAATGTTGGTGGGTCGACCGATAGTCTTGGAAACTATAGCCTACAGGTGCAGGCCGGTATCAAACTCAAGATCGCTTTCTCTCACATCAATTATGACAGTCAATCGTTCGAGTTGACGCTGAACCCTGGAGAAACGCGCGAACTGGTCAGAATTCTCAAATTGAAGGAGAATCTGTTGACCACCGCAACCGTTCGAGACGATGCTAACCGACT
The DNA here is from genome assembly GCA_046047575.1 of Bacteroidota bacterium. Taxonomy (GTDB): domain Bacteria; phylum Bacteroidota; class Bacteroidia; order UBA10329; family UBA10329; genus UBA10329. The sequence continues at coordinate 1,270 of JBJOHR010000274.1, forward strand.
GAATACCATGCAGCGGGTTGACCCGAAGATCGCGGTGATAATTCCTTCTCCTGGAGGTGGGATTGAAGCAGTACTCAAGACCTTTCCCGGTGTAAGTTCCAATAATGAGCTCAGTTCGCAGTACAATGTGCGTGGCGGGAATTATGATGAGAATCTGGTCTACGTGAACGATGTGGAGATCTATCGTCCTTTTCTGGTCCGTTCCGGGCAGCAGGAAGGGCTGAGTTTCGTAAACCCCGACCTGGTTGGTAGCTTGAACTTCTCTGCCGGAGGATTTGAAGCCAAGTATGGCGATAAGATGTCTTCCGTATTGGACGTGAAATACAAGCGGCCCCGCAAGTTTGCAGCAACCGTATCAGGTTCACTTTTAGGCGGAGCAGCTCATGTGGAAGGTTCATCAAAAGATTACCGATTCTCCTTCTTGGCAGGGGTCCGTTATCGTTCCAACCAATACATTCTTGGAAGCTTGGACACGGATGGATCTTACCGACCTCGGTTCATTGACGTTCAAGGTTTGCTCAACTTCGACGTTAACGATAAATGGAGCGTCAGTTTCTTGGCCAACTATGCCCAAAACCGCTATCAGTTCATTCCAGAAAACCGCGAAACTGACTTCGGAACGATCAGCGATGCGCTTCGATTCACGGTTTATTTCGATGGGCAGGAAGTGAACACTTTTGAAACAATGCTCGGTGCATTGACTGCCGAATATCGACCTGATCCCAATTTGAAATTGAAGTTGATCGCTTCGGCTTTCCGATCCAACGAAACCGAGACTTTCGATGTGCAAGGGCAATATTTCCTCGGTCAGTTAGAGAACAACTTCGGGTCTGACAATCTTGGCGAAGTGGCATTCAACCGCGGAATCGGAACATTCTTGGATCACGCCAGAAACTACCTGACAGCCAATGTGATCTCGGTTCGCCACTTGGGAAAATGGTTCAACGGTCATCGAATTCTTGATTGGGGTTTGAAGTATCAATACGAAGACATCAACGACAGACTCAGCGAATGGTCGATGATCGACAGTGCAGGTTATTCCATTCCACTCAATTCCGATCAATTGACCGTGAATGAACTTCTGAAAACAGAGATAAACCTCAGAAGTCATCGAACTTCCGGCTTTATCCAGAACACATGGATGTTCTCCGACACAAGCAAACATCGGTTGACGGCCGGTGTGCGGTTCCATTATTGGGACGTGAACAAGCAGTTTATTGCTACACCAAGGGCCAACTATTCGTTCGACCCGCAATGGAAAAAGACTGACATGATCTTCCGATTATCGGGCGGCATGTACTATCAGCCTCCATTCTACCGCGAGTTGCGCGATCTGAATGGCCAGTTAAATAAGAATGTCCGTGCTCAGCAATCGTATCATGCCGTAATTGGAATGGACTGGAACTTCAAAGCATGGAGACGACCTTTCAAATTGGTGGCCGAAGTTTATTACAAATACCTCAACGATCTGGTAACCTACGAGATCGATAACGTTCGTATCCGGTATTACGCCAACAACAAATCGCGAGGCTACGCCACGGGTCTTGACCTTAAGGTGAACGGGGAATTCGTTAAAGGAATTGAAAGTTGGGCAAGTATGTCGGTAATGACGGTTCAGGAAGACATAATTGATGACTTCTACTATGATTATTACAATGCTGCCGGAGAGCAGATCCGTTATGGAATCACAGAAGATCAAACGGTTGCCGACAGTGTCAGGAGAGAACCCGGCTACATTCCCAGACCAACCGACCAGCGGGTCAACTTCTCGCTCTATTTTCAAGATTACGTTCCAAAATTGCCGCAACTTAAAATGCACCTGAATCTGGTTTTTGGAACTGGAATGCCGTTCGGTCCGCCAGACTATGTTCGTTACAGAGATACACTCCGAATTCCTCCATACAGAAGAGTTGACATCGGTTTCTCCTACCTTCTGCTTGGAGAGAAGAAACGATTTGTTGGACCAAAGAATCCGCTCAAGTATTTCCAATCCATTTGGATCAGCTTTGAAGTATTCAATCTTTTGGGCACCAACAATACACTCAGCTATCTGTGGATCTCAGACATCACCAACCGTCAATACGCGGTTCCAAATTATCTCACCGCAAGGCGAATCAATGCTAAAATTGTGATGAAATTCTAAATGGATACGAATTACGAATCCTGTACGAATATGACGAATACGTTATTCCGAATTCCCGTTTTTCCTTTTTACAGTTTCGGAACGAAATGAGAGTTGTTGGCCGCATACCGCATCCGAGCATTACCATCACCATTTTCGAGTACAACGAAAAGTACACGCTCAAGCTCGAAGCAGGCCCTATGGAGCAGTCGTATAAGATCACTATCGATCAGGCTGGTAACTTGGCCAATCTGCAACGCATAGCCGACTCTCAGTTCCTCTCGGAGTGCCTTGCACACTTCAATGCCATGTATCTTTCTTGGAAGAACGCAGTTGAGCGCAACCTGACCAATTAACTTTGGGCATCATGCCGCTTCGTAAATTACTCTTTGCAGCTTCGTTACTAGTTTCTTTCTCGTGCTTGGCACAGGATAAAAAAGCGAAGAAGATCGAGCTGCGAAATGCCGAAGTACTGGAGTATGACGAAGCGCTAGGCCACAAGGCCAGACGACTACTTGGCAATGTGATCTTTGAACATGAAGGCGCACTGATGTACTGCGATAGCGCCTATCTCTACGAAGACAATAGCATGGATGCCTATTCCAAGGTATTCATTAACAAAGGCGACAGCATTAAGCTTTGGTGCGATGAGTTGAACTACAATGGGAATACCGAATTCGCCAAGGCCAAACGCAACGTGAAATTGCAAGACCGCGAAATGACCCTCACCAGCCAAAAGCTAGACTACAACATGGCTACAGAACAGGCATGGTACAACACGGGCGGCAAAATTGTAGACAAGGAAAACACACTTACCAGTAAGATCGGTTACTACTACAGCGCGCTGGAAGAGCTATTCTTTAAGGATAGCGTGAAACTGGTGAACAAGCAGTACGACCTTGTGTGCGATACGCTGCGGTACAACACCAAAACAGAGGTCGCATTCTTCCTAGGCCCTACCAAAATTGTGAGCGATGAGAATACCATTCTCTGCAAATTCGGCTGGTACGATACCGAATTGGATGTTTCGCAGTTCAGCCAGCAGGCAACGGTGCTCAGTACCGATCAATCCATAACTGGAGACAGCCTTTACTACAACAAGAAATACGGCTACGGGTTGGCCACGGGAAATGTGGTTGTGGCCGACACGGCTCAAGATATCATTCTCACCGGAGAGCGAGCCAAATACTACGAGGTTGGAGACCTGGTGCTTTTGACTGACAGTGCCGTAATGATCCAGGATATGGGAGCAGATTCCCTGTTTCTTCATGCCGACACATTGCTGAGTATTGTAGATACGGTGATCGACCGGAGAATTCTTTTCGCCTATCACCACGCCAAATTCTTTAAGCCCGATATGCGTGGCAAATGCGATTCATTGGTATACTCTTATGCCGATAGCACCATAAGACTTTACACAGACCCGATCCTGTGGTCGGATGAGAACCAATTGACAGCCGACAGCATGTGGATTCAAAACAGAAACAGTCGGATTGACAAGCTCTATATGAAAGAGAATTCAATGATCATTTCTGAGGAGGACAGCGCCATGTTCAATCAGATAAAAGGTCGGTTTATGACGGGTTACTTCAAAGAGCAGAAGCTTTATCGTGTTTACGTGGAAGGAAACGGTGAAACCATTTATTATGCTGCTGAGAACAGCGCCAAACCTGAGAATGTGAACAAGGCCAAGGCCAGCAACCTGATCATTCACATCAAAGAGGATAAAGTAAAAGACATCACATTCCTGAATCAGCCTGATGCAACGCTCTACCCTTTGAATCTTGTCAATATTGAGGATATGAAGCTGGATGGCTTCAACTGGCGCGAATCAGAACGACCTGAGAAAGTGGAAGATATTTTTAAGTGGTAGCTAAACCACTTTTATCCGACTCCCCGCCCAACTCTTAACCAATGGAATTCTCCAGTTGGTCTGAAGTTCTGAATAGGAAGTGACCATATTATTGAAAACGGTGGTCTGCTCATTCAAAGCTCCGTGTTCAAAAGCCTCCGAAACCTTATTGGCATGAACAGTTTCAAGTTGGTTATCTGAGTTGAGATACGCCAAATTCATACGGTCAAAAAGATCGATGTTCAGTTTCTGCGCAATGGAGCGGATCTGTGCCACTGAACTATCAATGCTACAACCACTTGCCGAACCCGCGTCTTCATCCACCATCATAACCAAGAAACGGTTGTAAAGTACATCGGCCGCGGCTTTCAATGGCGCACCATGACTTTTCCATCCGGCAGCAAACGTGCTTGCGAGTTGCTTCACTTCAGAAGCTTCCGCATCGGTAAGATTGCGAGATGCCTTATACACCCACGTTCTGGAGTTGGGTGCGAATCCTTCGAATGTTTCGAGGGTAATCTTCATGCTCTACAAGCCGTTCGCTTCAGCTATGATCTCTGCAATGTCAAGCACGCGTGTTTCGTCCTGCTTGTCATTGTATTTCACACCATCGGTCATCATGGTATTGCAGAACGGACAACCTGTGGCAATCACATCAGGCTTCAAACCGAGCGCCTCCTCTGCCCTTTCCATGTTCACTTCCTTATTACCATGCTCCGCCTCTTTGAACATTTGTGCGCCACCGGCACCACAGCAGAACGAATTTCTTTGAGAACGTTTCATCTCAATGAGGTCAACGCCTGTTGCAGCGATCAACTCACGAGGAATATCGAAAACTTCATTACCCCTTCCCAAATAGCAAGGATCATGGAATGTGACCTTCTTTCCTTTCATGGAAGCGGAAATCTTAAGTCTTCCTTTATCGATCAATTCCTTGATGAATTCTGTATGGTGTAACACCTCATAGTTGCCACCCAGATTCTTGTATTCGTTCTTCAGCGTGTTGTAATCGTGCGGACAGGCCGTAACGATCTTCTTCACGTTGTAGGCATTCAGCAACTGAATGTTCATCATGGCCTGCATCATGAATAGGAATTCGTTCCCAGCGCGTTTGGCCACATCACCACTGTCCGATTCCTCCACACCAAGAATGGCAAAATCAACTCCTGCCTTGTTCAATATCTTAACGAACGAACGTGTAATTTTCTTCGCACGATCATCAAACGCTCCCGCGGCACCGACCCAGAAAAGAACTTCAGGTTCTTTTCCTTCGGCCATGCATTCCGCCATTGTCTTTACCTGTAAACCCATTTCTGCTTATTCTTCCGTTACCCAATTGGCTCTATCTGCCTGAGCAAACTGCCAAGGCGCACCGTTATTTTCAATGTTGCTCATCACTGTCGCAAGTTCTGCCGGCATTGAAGATTCTTCCATTACCAAAAACCTTCTCAGATCAACAATAATGCTCAAAGGATCGATGTTTACTGGACAAGCTTCGGTACACGCGTTGCACGAAGTACATGCCCACAGTTCTTCAGGTGTGATGTAATCGTGTAGCAACGACTTTCCATCATCCACAAAGGTGCCTTTGTTCATGTCGATGATGGCACCGACCTCCTCCAAACGATCGCGTGTGTCCATCATGATCTTACGCGGAGAAAGTTTCTTACCCGTAATATTTGCCGGACAATTTGACGTGCAACGACCGCATTCCGTGCAACTGTACGCGTTCATCAACTGAACCCAACTGAGATCCTGAACATCCTTGGCACCGAAACGCTGCGGGGCTGCGTTCGGATCTGGCGCAGGTGCAGCTGCATATGGATCGGCATTCGGGTCGAGCATCAACTCCACTTCCTTCTTTACCGACTCCAAGTTTGTGAACTGACCTTTAGGCGTCAACTTAGAGAAGTAGACGTTCGGGAAAGCCAAAATGATGTGGAAGTGCTTTGAGTACGGTAAGTAATTCAAGAAGAACAGAATCCCTGCGATATGCGCCCACCAACATACGCGCTCAATCAGATGAAGCGTCTCATAGCTCATTCCTTCCAGAAAACCAGAGAACAAACCACTGATTATGAATGGCGCAACTTTATGATGACCTTCGGGATAAGCCCCTTCAGCAGCATTCATCACCAGAAGTGCCGTCATCAGTACGATCTCAATTATGAGGATGTAATTCGCATCCTTGAACGGCCAGCCCTTCATTTCGGTGCTGTGGAAACGACCGATCTTCATCACGTTTCTTCTCCAAAGGAAAATGGCGCAAGCAATGATGACCAACACACCAAGGATCTCGAAGAAGTTGATGGCGGCCGTGTAAAGTCCGCCCAAGATCGGTGCGAAAATTCGGTGTGTTCCAAAGAGTCCATCAATGATGATCTCCAACACTTCTATGTTGATGAGAAGGAAACCTGCGTAAACGATGATGTGAAGCGCACCGGCAATTGGTCGGACCACCATCTTTGATTGACCCAAAGCCACTTTGAGCATCAGGTTCATTCGAGCGCTTGCGTTGTCCTTTCTATCGATATCTCTACCAAGCAGGATGTTTCTACGAATACGCATGGCACTTTTGGCAAACAGGCCAAAGCCTAGTGCCAACATGATCAGGAACAGAATCTGCGGAATGTACTCCATATCTAAGCTTAACTACTTTTTCTTTTCTTTTTTCTCCTTCCGTCCGAAAACTGAAACATGAACGTACCGGTTAGGATTGGCTTTAATATCTACAAACAAGCTATCGAGATCTCTTGTTGCGGCTTCTAAATTTGCGTAGACGGAATCATCTTTAAACAATTTGCCAATGGTTCCTTCGCCATTATTGATCTTTTCCATGGCCTCAGCCAATTCAGCAAATGTTTTGTTGGCATTGTTAATGGTTGAGGCCAATTCTGCTGCAGCCAATGTGTCGCTGAAAGTGGAAAGGTTGTTCAACAGATTGTCTATCTCATCCTTATTCTCATCAAGCGTTTTGGTAAATCCTTCCACATCGGCCAATATCTTTCCAAGCTTACCATCGTTGGCAAGAATTCCGTCAATCTTGGATGAGGCTTCTTTCAGATTCTTCATGGTGGCGGCCAGATCTGTAATGGCTCGGTTCACACTGGAATTGCGATCACCCGGCCCCAACACATCGCGGATATCGCCAACCAGGGAATCAAGCGATTCAAACAATCTATCTGCCTTAACTTTAGTGGTGGCCAAACTGGAAGAAAGGTCGGTGATACTCTCCATCAGCGCTCCTTCTATGTCAGATACAAGTGTATCTCCTTCTTCGTAAAAGCCACCTTCCTCACCAATTATAAGATTGATGCTCGTTGTGCCCAACAGATCGGAAACCAGTACTGCCTTGGTTCCTCTTGGAATCTCATAATTATCTGCAGTGAGCATGAACTCAACAATAAGATGCTTTCGATTCACTGGTTCAAAGTAAACATCCTTTACAAGTCCGACCTTGAATCCATTGACCATGACCGAATTTGACTGTGTCAGACCTCCAACATTCTCGTACGTGGTGTAAAAAACCCGTTGCTTACTGAAGATATCGTTGCCTTTCAAGAAGTTGTATCCCCAAACAAAGGCGAAAATCGTGGCAATGGCAATAAAACCCG
>JBJOHR010000275.1:0-4786 GCA_046047575.1 Bacteroidota bacterium
CATCTCCTCTTTGCTGTAGCTGTTGCCCAGGGACATCATCGGGTATTGATGTTTTACCGTTGGGAATTCCTTTGTTACGGTGCCACCCACGCGCTGGCTCGGACTTTCGGAGCTCAGAAACTCAGGGAATTCGGTTTCGAGGGCAATGAGTTCTTCCAACTTCTTATCGAATTCGAAGTCGGAAATGGAAGGTTCGCTCAGAACATAATAGCGGTAATTATGCTCGTCCAACTCTTTGCTGAGGGCAGCAATTCTGTTCTTGGCTTCTTCTTTTGTCATGCAGAGTGATTTCACGCAGAGGCGCTGAGACACAAAGAAAAACGGAATTCTAACTCCTCACTCCTTTTACATAGCTCGGTTTTACACAATTAGAACAATCACAACCTTCCTTCATCTCAATCAAATGAATAGGTTTACCACATGAAAATTTGGAAACTGGTTGTCCCTGCAAGTGCTTTGATCATTTCATCGTGCAATCAACAATCGGAAGTACCTACACCTGAGCACGAATGCGAAACGCACTATGCTTCGGTAGAGGTTACTGAGACTTTTCCTCCAACCGTTGAGATAATTGGTTGGGAAGAAGCTGATACCCTCTGCATTTGCGATGAACTGGTTCTGACGTTTGACACAAATTTGATAGACTATTATTTAAACCACGGTTGGGTTCAAAACTTTCAATCCTTTGTATACGAGGATACCTTTGTTGTTGCTGACTCATCATCCACGGAATTTGCCTTCTTCCTCAATGAGGGGGAAGATTCAACTTTCGTCTATTCCACTTGGACCGTTCCCTATCAATCTTGTGACTGATTGAAAAAACAGTGGATACTTCAATCATCTATTTCTCACAGGTAGCAAATCGGTCCTTACCACTCAGGTCCTTGAGTATCCGAATATCGGAATAACCTTTTTCCTTCATCAACACCTTCATTTCGGCCCCATACTTTTCGTTGAATTCGAAGTAGAATTTGCCGCCTTTTTCTAACGATTGCTGACCGATATCCAACATCTTCCGATAGAACAAAAGCGGGTCTTCATCAGCAATGAAAAGCGCTAGATGGGGTTCATGAACCAAGACATTCTCTTTTATCGTATCTGCCTCTTTTTCAGCAATGTAGGGAGGGTTACTTACTATCAAGTTCCAAGTTCCGAGTTTCGAGTTGCGAGTGGAAAGAAGGTCAAGCCTTTGGAAGGTAATTTCGAGGTTGTTGCGTGTGGCGTTTTCGGTGGCGAGGGAAAGGGCTTCTTCACTTACATCTACCGCGCTGACGTTCCAAGCTGGGGCTTTGCTTTTGAGGGCAATGGGAATGCAGCCGCTGCCTGTACCAAGGTCGATGACATGGAGGGGTTTGGTGGTGTCATTCTCGCGCAGTACGAGGTCACATAGTTCCTCTGTTTCGGGACGGGGGATCAGGACGCGGCTGTCTACCTTGAGTTGGCACCCAAGGAATTCCACCTGGCCGATGATGTACTGATAGGGTTCTCCCGTTGCCAAGCGTTCCAAAACAGGAATGATGGTATTGAGGTTGCTTTCGGTGATCAGATGCTCATCCAGTGTGGTCTGCTCTGCCTTTATGGCGAGTTTATCGTGCAGCGAATATTTCCACAGCGCGTCTATCTCCTCAACCTCGTACATGGAACCGAGCACATCGCGGTACAGGTTTCTTAGCGAACGGAGGGTGTTTTCTCTGGGCAGCAACATGGGCGCAAGTTAGAGACGAGATGTGAGTTTTGTGAAATGCGAATTGAGTTGAATGGTTTGAGATGGAGATATGGCGCCATGTGATCAGACCATTGAACATTGGGCCTCAACTAAGGACTCATTCTGCTCCTTTTCGGGTGTCCTGTAAGCGATCTGCCTTGGCAGAACCTTTGGTGGGTCTGGCAGAAGATGGATCGGGTACGGCAGTTACTGATCTGGGTTTGGCAGCTATGGGCTTGTGCTTGGCAGTTCTAGGCTTGTGCTTGGCAGTTCTAGGCTTGGGCTTGGCAGTTATAGGCTTGGGTTTGGCAGTTACAGGCTTGGGCTAGGCAGTTATGGGCTTGGGCTTGGCAGAAACGAAGTCCGACCAGACAGAAACCGACTATTGGTTGGCAGATGGTGCGGGTTGGCCGATAGAACGAAGCTATTGGCGTTAAGAAGGAACGTGTGACAGACGGTAGTATAAAGGTCGCGGTGCAAGCGGGCACTAGCTGAGCGACTGACCTCCCCCAACCCCTCCTTACAAGGAAGTGAGCTGGCTCTTCGATCCATTGGCGGAGAGGATGAACAGTGTCCGTTGCTTAAGGCACAATGCCTCGCAACGCCCAACATGTGACTTAAGACTTTACAATCCTTGTCACATATTGACCCTTGGCAGTTTTCACCTGTAAAATAAACACCCCTGTCGCGCTTGGTATGTCAAGCACGGTTGAAGAAACATTATGATACACTTTGGTTGAAATCAATCTTCCATCCAGATCAAGTAAACTACATTCTACCTCTGGTAAGAATTGTCCGAAGTTCACGTACACCGTTTCACTGGTTGGATTTGGGGATACCGACAAGGAAAGCTCTGTATGGGTTACTCCCTGACCAACGGTAGGTTGGTTCATTTTAAATACGAAGGCATCCGTCATACCATTGGAAACTACGTTGTTCGTACCGCTTCCCGGTTCAAAATCAGCCGTTTCTTCAAAAAATCCGGTAACGAACAGATCACCATCCGTATTCAAATAAGTACGATAAGGCTGATCGGTTCCGGACCCACCAACAGAGTTCGCCCAAAGGAAATTACCTGAATTATCAAGCTTTTGAACGAACACATCAAAACCACCAGCAGCGGTCATTACAGCGGAACCTGTACTGGGATCAAAGTCCACTGCCCCCTGGTATGTACCGGCTATTAAAATATCTCCTGATGCATCCAACTCAATCGATTGACCGTAATCGTTGCCACTTCCACCAATTGTCTTTACCCAAACAAAGTCACCATCCGAATCCAGTTTAAGCACATAAACGTCAAAAAAACCGTTAGAATTGACATTCACTGTACCGGGTCCTGGATCGAAATCAGGTGTAGCCCAAAAATCACCTACCACGTATATGTTCTGCAGATCATCGAGCTTTATAGAATAAGCTTCTACGTGGTTTGGTCCGCTAATGGCCTTGGCCCAGATGAAATTTCCAGCAGAATCCAATTTATTTATGCACGCATCGTAGCCAGCTGCCGAAGTGTAAGTGGTGCTTCCGGGACCTGGATCAAAATCTACCGTCTGACTAAAAATACCAGCAACGTAAACCTTATCATCTGCATCAAACTCAATTCCCCAAGCCATATCAACATCAGCTCCGCCTAAAACCGATACCCATGCAACCCCCCACGTAGGGTTCAGTTTCAAAACAAAGGCATCCAGTGAACCGGCAGAGGTGTGTGATGAAAGACCACCGGAGCCAGGATCAAAATCAGTGGTTGTGGAAAAGAATCCGGTGATATAAACATGGCCGTATGGATCTGCTTTGATAATGTTACCCTGATCATTGGATGAACCTCCGAATGCCCTTGAACCCAAGTAATTGCCCGAAGCATCCAGTTTCATTACATAAATATCCTTACCGCCAACTGCAGTTCTGCCATATGTTCCAGGACCCGGATCAAAATCAACTGTATTCATGAAATGGCCGGTGATATACACATTCCCATCCGGGTCAACGGTAACAGATGCTGCCTGATCGGTGTAAAGGCCACCAAAACTGCGGGCCCACAGAAAATTCCCCGAAGGGTCGAGCTTTTGAATAAAGGCATCGGATCCGCCAAAAGAGATAAACTCCTGCAGACCGGGCCCTGGATCCAGATCAATCGTTCCTTCGAAATATCCGCAGGTGTAAATATTCCCAAGATCATCCTGACAAACTGAATTAGAATAGTCAGACCCTGTGCTGCCTACGGTGCGTAGCCAATCAATGTTCTGAGCAAAGATGTAATGGCTTAGTAGCAAGTTAGCTACCATCATGATTGTTCCTTTTTTCATACTCTTTTCAATTTTTTGAGCCCGATTGTCAAAAATAACCAACTGTCGATAAGAGGACCTGCATTTATTAAACAGGTGGAAAGAATTCCGTACCGAATCTGACCATTGATGTTGCGCTATGAAAACCATTTACACCCCAGACAATATCAAGGTTCATTTCTCAGGCAATTTCAACATTGAAAGGATGGCATGACAGACGGTAGTAAAAAGGTCGCGGTGCAAGCGGGTGCTAGCAGGGGGTAAGAGCGGAAAGCCCCAATTGATTCGCGAATAACGATTATCGATTGTTGATTAACGATTTATCCCTGCTGCTCCGCTTGAGACACGTTTTTCCTTTTTCCCTTTTCCCTTTTTCCTCCCGATAGCTATCGGGATTACCATTCCTTCCCGTTCTTTGCGGCATGGGCAGAAGACGCAAGCAGATACTCGAAAACGTGACCATCACAGACATTGCCGACAAGGGGCAGGCGCTGGCGCGGGTGGATGAGATGGTGGTGTTCGTAACGGGTGTGATTCCGGGCGATGTGTGCGACATTCAGATCAAGCGCAAGCGCAAGAACTACGCGGAGGGGTATGTCACCAAGGTGAAGGAGTTTTCCAAGCTGCGCATCGACCCCAAGTGTCAGTATTTCGGGGTGTGTGGCGGCTGCAAGTGGCAGCATCTGACCTACGAGAAGCAGTTGGAATTCAAGAACAAGCAGGTGCGCGATGCGCTGCAACGCATTGGCAAGGTGAAGGTGGATGCGTTTGAGCCTATTCTGGGTTCGGAGAA
>JBJOHR010000276.1:0-9403 GCA_046047575.1 Bacteroidota bacterium
AGTGGCTTTGGCCGAGAAGGCCTGAAATACGCCATTCTGGATATGATGGAACCACGTATTCTGGTAAAGCCAAAATAGCCTCGGAGTTTTCAGCGTTTAGGTTATTTTTAGGGCTAATTCCAAATTGAACCCCATGAAAAGAACATTACTCCTAGCAGCAGTTGGTCTCTTCTGCATTAACGTGTTGGCCCAGCACGCCAAGGTCACGCCCAACTCACAACTCAATCAAGTCGAAACGGCCCGCTTCACAAAGTCTGAAGAAATGACGGCCGAATGTCTTGGCCTGCGGAAGTTCCAAGATGTGGATACCCAATGGATGAGAACCCTCTCTTCCAGAAGGATTGAGCATGGTGCACCGAACAAAACTGCCTTGGAACTCAAGAAAGCCGAGAAAACCCGATTGAAGTTTGAAAACACAGGCCGAGAACAGAGCCCAGAAGTGGCCGATCCGTTGGCAACCGACCCAACCGTTGGCACCAATTTTCTTGGTAACGAACTTTTTGGTGGAACCCCATCTGACAACTCCATGGGAATCTCTAACGGTGGAATCATTGTAAGTGCCGACAACGCAACCATGGAAGTTTACGATGGCGATGCGCAAGACCCATATCTGTTCACGCTGACCTCCCACGCAGACTTTTTCAACTTCCTCAACCCTGCGCCAACTGGCAACATATACGATCCAAGGGTGCTTTACGACAGTGGTGCCGACCGCTTCATTTATCTCATTCTGCATGGAACATCATCGCAGCTAAGCGAACTGCTCATATGCTTTTCACAAAGCAATAACCCGGCACAGGACGGTTGGTGGGTTTACCGTGTTCAGGCTAATCAGGCCCACCCCGGCTCTTGGTTCGATTACCCGAACATTGCAGTAAGCAATAACGAGCTGTACGTTACGGGAAACATGTTCACCGATCAAGGTCAGAATTCTGGCAACATCCTTTTTCAGATACAGAAGAACGCTTGTTACAATGGGCAAAGCATCAACTATCAATACTGGTCAAACGTTGTGGATCAAACGCAGGAAACGGCCTTTACCATGGTACCTTTAAGCTGGGGACAGCAAGGCAACTACGGCCCAGGTGTTCTCTTGGTGGCGAACGAAACGTCTGAACCATCTGACCGCATCATGGTGTTCGACCTTACGGACGACATGTCGGCCAGCAACGAGCAATTGAACGCATACAGCGCCAATACCGATTTCTTTGATGTGGGCGGTCAGGCTGCTCAAAATGGCTCTAACGTGCTTTTGGATATTGGCGACAATCGGATACAGAACGGTTTTTACCTCAACGGAACCATTCACATGGTGTTTACCAGTGACATCGGTCAAGGTTGGAACGGCATCAACTACAAGCGGATCAACGTCAGCAACATGAACGTGCAAGGTGCAACCTTTGGCAATGTCGGGCAATTCGACTATTGCTATCCAGCTGTGGCCAGTTCGGGTTCAGATCAGAACGACAAATCCGTGATCATCGGTTTTCTACGCTCTGGTCAGACCATATTCCCTGAGTTCAGAGCCGTTAACTGCGACCACAGCATGCAATGGAGCAATTCGGTACAGATAAAGGCTGGAGAAGATGATGTGAACATCGGTGGTCAAAGTCCCGATCGCTGGGGCGATTACTCGGGTATTTCCAGAAGAAATGGCGCTAATCGAACAGTTTGGGCAAGCGGCTGCTACGGCATGAGCGGAAACAACTTTGGTGTGAACAATGGCTGGAATGCGTGGATAGCCGAACTGACCGATGGCGGTTCCCCAGGTGCGGTTTCGGAAGAACAGATCACCACACCTACAAGGGTTTACCCGAACCCTACCATAGATCACTTTTCAATTGAATTTGAAATGTTGGAACGCGCCAACATCAATGTGAGCATTTACGATCTGGAAGGAAAATTGGTAAAGGTTCTTCTGAACGACAACCTGAAACCGGGCGTCAAAACGCTTCATTTTAACCGAAACGCATTGAGCAGCGGAACCTACCTCATCAACGTTACATCCAACGATAAAATCATCTCCAATGAAAAGCTTATTATCGATTAGCCTACTGTCCATTCTACTGTCGGTTTGTAACGGAAACAAGCAGAAGGAAAAAGAGCAGGACCTCAGCAACCCGACTTCTTCGGAGCGCATTGACCCCGAAACCTTACCTGAGGAGAATGAATACACAGAATCTGAAACCACCACGGATGGTGCGTCTGCCAATGAGAAAGCGCCTGCTGCAACAGCAGAAAAGCCAGCTTTGAAAGGTGAAATGCCCGATACTTCGCGCAAGCAGATCATAGAACATGGCTCTCCGGACAAGGCGAGAAACGATTCGGTAAAAGCCGCTAAAACGAAGGGGAAGTTTTAATCTCTCACTCCTGAACGATCCGTAAGGTGTCCACCGGATGGATGATCTTACGAACAGGCAGCCACGAGGCCAACAGACCAATGGTTGCAACTACCGCGAAAACATACAGCACATCCAATGCTTGTACGTCCACAGGATAGGCCTGGATAATATAATTTCCTCCTGAGTTGAGTTTCACCAATTCGAACTGGATCTGTGCGAAGCAAACTAGCAGCCCAAGCACCAACCCAGCCACCGCTCCTATCATAGAAATGAACACGCCTTCCAGAATGAAAATGCGCTGGATGAGTTCTTCGCTGGCGCCCATGCTCCGCAAAATGTTGATGTCCTTTTTCTTTTCGAGAATAAGCATGGTGAGCGAACCGATCACATTGAAAATGGATATCATGAGAATGAAGGAGAGGATCATGAACACGGCCCACTTTTCGCTCTTCATGATCTTGTACAGCAGTTCGTTCTGTTGGTAACGGTCTTTTACCACGTAATCAGAGCCCAACCTTTCTTGCAACGATTCGCGTACTTCGGCCATGTTGGCTTTGGGGTCAACACCCAATTCCAACGAAGAAACGCGGCCTTCATGGTCTAACAATTCGCGGGCAAAGGAAATGGGAGTGAGCATATACGTGAGGTCGAAATCCTGCTGAATGGAAAAAACACCAGTAGCAAAAATGTGCTTCACATTAAATGCTTTGGACGGGTCGATAGTGGACCGCGAACCACGCTTCGGCACATAAACCTCAATGGCGTTTAGCGGGTCGTTCACGTTGGCACTCAGGTGGTAGGCAACACCCGAACCCAACATGGCAGCAGGAGTGCCGTTCACATGCATGGCAGCGTCTCCGTCCACTACCATCGAATCTATGTCTGTCAATTCTGAGTAGTTGTCAGACACACCCTTGATCCGTGCGAAATACTGCTTGTCGCGGTAGCGCAGCAAGCAACTTTCCTCCAATACTTCCACATAACCGATAACACCTTCGGTTTCCAGTATAACATTGGTCGGGATCGTGCTCATCTCCAGCGTTTTCCCTTCGGCCGGACTGATGACCACGGGCGCTTCGAACACGTTGTAAAGAGAAATGACCAGTCCCTCGAAGCCATTGAAAACAGAAAGCACGATGACCATGGCCGCAGTGACCACCGCAACACCAGCCACCGAAATGCCCGAAACGATATTGATCGCATTATGCGATTTCTTCGAAAAAAGGTAGCGTCCGGCTATGTGAACAGGAAGGTTCAAACGTGCGATTTAGTCGCCTTTCAAAAGTTGGTCAATACGCTCAATGTGATCCAGCGAATCATCCAGAAAGAACATCAGTTCGGGCGCCACTCGTAACTCATTGCGCTCATTGGCCAAATACTTCCGCACCTCCCAAGTGCGTTCTTTGACCAGGGCCAGAACAGCTTGCTTGTCGGGCACCGCAAAAATGCTGAGATATACTTTGGCAATACCCAGATCGGGGCTGACCCGCACAGCAGTAACGGTGATCATCCCTCCTTTGGCATAGCTGTTTGCATTGCGTTGGAAATAGGTTCCCAGTTCGCGCAATATGACCCTCGAAACCTTTTTCTGACGTGTTGTTTCCATTATCACAAAGGTAACTCGAAGAAAGTCCAAATTCTAATACTGGAATCTAGCTGCAAAGGGCTGCTGTTTCTAAACAATACCGTGGCTTACTGCTCGTTTCTCGCAACTCAACGAAAGGTATATTTGTGCCATGCAGAGTTATTGGAGCATTATTGCGCTGCTTAAGGATTACAAAGGTCAGGTGCTGACCGTGGTTCTGCTAAACATCCTTTCGGTCATTTTTTCGCTGTTCTCGCTTACCATGGTGGTGCCATTGCTGGGTGTGCTGTTCGGCATTCAGCCCATTGTTACGGTCAGGCCTGAATTTTCTTTCAACCCCAACTCACTTATAGACCTGTTCTATTACCAAGTGAGCAAATTGATACTTGACGACTCAGGGCAGATAAGCGTGGACGGACAGATGAAGGCTTTGGTTTTCATTTGCGGATTTGTCATTCTTACTTTCTTCCTGAAAAATCTATTCAGGTACCTGGCTTTATTTGTCAGTGCCCCTGTAAAAAACGGGGTGGTGCGCGACATCCGCAACCAACTTTACCGAAAAGTGGTGAATCTGCCCATTGCCTATTTCTCTGAGGAGAAAAAAGGCGATATCATCTCCAAAATGACCAGCGATGTGCAGGAGGTAGAAAGTTCCATTATGAGTTCTGTTGAAGTCGTCTTCAAGGAACCATTCGCCATTATCTTCTTTTTGGGAACCTTGGTGGTGTGGAGCCCAGAATTGACCATGTTCGTGCTTATTCTTCTACCGGTTACAGGCCTTGTTATAGGACAAATAGGCAAGAGTTTGAAAAAATCATCCAAGAAGGTTCAGAACCAAATGGGCGTGTTGGTATCGGACATGATCGAGACACTTTCTGGCCTTCGGATCATCAAAGCATTCAACGGCATCGACTCGTCTATACAGAAGTTTCAGGATCAGAATCAGCACTACATGAACCTGAAAGTGAGGATGACACAAAAGCAACATTTGGCCAGTCCGCTCAGTGAGGTTCTGGGCACTTTGGTCATGGTCCTTGTGATTTACCGAGGCGGGTCCCTTGTGCTTGGTGGCAATGGGCTTACGGCCGACCTGTTCATCGGTTATATCGTTGTGTTTTCGCAGCTCATTCAGCCATCGAAGGCGCTGACATCGGCCGTTTACATGATCCAGAAAGGCATGGCTGCCGTTGAACGGATCGACACTGTTCTGCAAGCAAAGGAGACCATTCAAGAGAAGCCAAATGCAATTGGTTTATCGGCTTTCGAAAAAGAGATTGAATTCAGGAATGTTAGTTTTTCGTACGAGAATGGGGTAAACGTGCTCAAGAACATAAACCTGACGGTGAAACGCGGACGCACCATTGCCATAGTAGGTCCTTCGGGAGCTGGAAAAACCACCTTGGTGGATCTTCTTCCACGCTTCTATGACCCAACGGGTGGCGAAGTGCTGATCGATGGGGTCAATATCAAGGATGTGAAGGCATGGGACCTGCGTGCTAAGTTGGGAATCGTAACACAGGAAGCAATTCTGTTCAACGACACGGTTTTTAACAACATTGCCTTCGGGTTGGTGGGAATCACTGAAGAGGAAGTGATGGCAGCCGCCAAGGTGGCCAATGCGCATGATTTCATTGCGCAGATGGACAAAGGTTATCACACGAGCATTGGTGAGGATGGCGGCAAACTTTCGGGTGGACAGCGGCAACGAATCAGCATTGCGCGCGCCATCCTCCACAATCCGCCTATTCTGATCTTGGATGAAGCGACCTCAGCCTTGGATGCTGAATCTGAAAAGCTGGTTCAGGATGCTCTTTTCAAGTTGATGGAGAACCGCACATCGTTGGTGATCGCACACCGTCTTTCAACCATCCAGTTTGCCGATGAGATCATTGTGATCGATGATGGAAGGATCATTGAGCGCGGAAACCACATGGGGCTGATCGCCCACAACGGAGTTTACAAGAAGCTCTACGAAATGCAGGCTTTCGTTTAGTTCAAGGTTCCGAGTTTAAGGTAAACGCGCCTTGAACTTTGAACACTACACCTTGAACCGTTTCGTCCACGCCCCGAAATCGAACAGAGCGAACAGCGGTTTCTCCTCTGGTTTCTGACACAGTTCCGAAAAATCCGTCTCCAAATTCACCCAAAGCTTTTTTGATTCTGAAGAATCGGCCCGAAGCAATTCGCCATAGTGTTTGAACAGTCGTTGTGCCGTGGCCGAACCCAGCCCTTGCGCATCCCGCTTTTGGCTTCTGAGCAAAGATTCCACCAGTTCAAGGTCGCCCAGTTCGTACCGCACAATGATGTTCAAAAGGGAAGCCAGTTGTCGCGTAAGCATGCTCGCTTCACCAGGCATCTCCAGAATGGCGCGTATCCATCTTTTGGAGGTCTGATACTCACCGGCCATAACGTGCAGCACCATTCCATTGTAAAGAAAAACCAAACGGAACGGTTCCTTTACTGGTTCAAATGCGGCCGTTACTTCCGCCCAAAGTTCATCGGCCCGCTTTGCTCCCTGAACAAAACTGTGTTCGTGGAAATAGGCCTGCAATTCATGGTTGGAAGCGTAAACGGTGGTCAATTCCTTCACATGTTCCAGATCTCGGAACATCGGTGTTGCTGGCGCAGCCCGCAGTTCGTTCATCCAGTCGGTGAATTCGGGAGTAAAGCCCTTTGCCGAGAGTTTACTGATGTAGCTGTTCATGCGGCTGAAATAATCCTTTATCCGCCCCGCAGCCAATGCCGGAACATCCCGTGCAAGCTGCAACGACCACAAATAGCTCTGTTCCGAAGCATCAGAATCCGACAACAGAGAATGACAGATGCCCCAGAATGTATGGAAGTAGTACTTGGCGATGGGTGTGACGGCCAGTTCCATATCGCTCACCAAGGCATGATGCCGCAGTTCGTCCAAGCAGGCACGTTCAGCCTCACTTCGCACCGAGCCCGAGCCCAAGCGGATGTTGAGCAGTTCGCGGATAAGCGTGTAATAGGCCGATTCGTTGAGCATGTAGTTCAGATATTGTTGCTCCCGTGCCAACAGCTGGCGATTGATGTCTATTCCATCACCATACTGGATGGCCTTAAGGGATTGAACCGCTTGCAGGGCGGAACTCCAGAACAGACCATCCGCGGCCCGTTTCTCCAGTTTATTCAGCAATTCCACGGCATCAGCGGTGCAACCGTGATCATGCAGCATGGTGGCTTTTCGAATACCGTGTTCGATAGTGTTCCGGTAACCGTTTTCGCGACCGAAGTGAACCAGCGCATCCAATATCTGGTGCTTGAGGTGATTCTTGGTAACGGGCAGATTGGCGGCCCACTTTTCCGATTTATGACGTTGGCGAACGTCATTATCTGTTACTGACGGGTCTTTTACCAACACCTCGAACAGCGCCAGATGGTTGGCGCCATCGCCCGATCGCTGGGCGTAAAGTCTGAAATACCTCTTTTCGGAGGCACTCAGACCTTTAATCAGTTTTCGTAGCGAATCATCCATTTTGTATATAGGACGAAGATAGAATTCGATTCCAAGATTCGATTCAGACCTTTAATATCTGCAAAACTCTGTTTTTAAAGAATAATCCGGCCGAACGTATTTCGAAGTCGAATTCCAAAACACACTGATCATGAAAAAATCTCTACTCTTCCTTTTACTTGCTTGCACCGGCTCTGTCAGTGCGCAAACGATTGCTGCCGGTAACGGCCACACCGTTTATATCTGTCCCAATGGTTCGGCCGTGTCGGCCGGGCGCAATAATGCAGGGCAATTGGGCTATGGTCAGTTATATCCATCAGAAAACGTAACGGTCGATGTTCTGAACCTGACGGGAATTGCCGCTGTGTCGGCTGGCGATGAGCACACGCTTTTCCTGATGGACGATGGCACCGTTTACGGCTGTGGCCGCAACTGGGACGGCCGTATCGGATTTGGCAATTACACAGGCACAAACGTTCCGCTACAGATTCCGGGTCTCACGGACATCATTGCCGTTTCGGCCGGGCACTTCCATTCACTGTTCCTGAAAAGCGATGGAACCGTTTGGGCCACGGGCGACAACTACTACGGTGCGCTCGGTAATGGAACAACCATCACGAGCAACGTTCCGGTGCAGGTAAGTGGTCTGTCGGACATTATTGACATTGCGGCCGGAAGCTATTTCTCTTTGTTCTTGAAGTCGAATGGCGAAGTTTACGGCTGCGGCTACAATCAGGATGGTCAACTCGGCACAGGGGATTTCAATAACGCCAGCGCACCTGTTGCCATGGTAGTAAGTGATGTGGCCAAGATCGCGACCGGAAATGCACATTCACTGATACTCAAGTCGGATGGAACCGTTTGGTCATGCGGCATGAACACGTCAGGACAATGCGCCATTGGCTCGTTCCCACCATATTTCTTGTCATCAGTGGTGGCTACCGGGCTGAGTGATGTGATCGATATTGATGGCGGATGGGCACATTCACTTTTTCTAATGAGCGATGGAACGGTGATGTCTGCCGGCAATGATCAATACGGCCAATTGGGCAACGATGCGCTCTTTGAGCATTCCGGGACTGCACAGCAAGTGATCGGCCTGAGCAACATCGTTGAAATTTCTGCCGGTGGCGACAATAGCCTCTTCCTGAAATCGGATGGTACCTACTACGGCTGTGGAAATAATGAATCCGGTTCGTTGGCAAATGGAACCAATGGTGGTGGAAACTATGAGCCGGAGCCGATAGAATCGACCATCAACTGTGCGGTGACGACCGTTGATGAGCCAATTGAAACATCATCAACAGAACTTATCTGTTATCCGAACCCAGCAACAGACCTTGTGGCGGTTGTCACTGATTCGGAGGCCAACCACTCGATAGAGGTTTTTGATGCGATGGGCAGAATTGTGTTCACCTCAACGATGAAGCAGCGTGTTGAAGTATCATTGGAGCAACTGCCATCTGGTGCCTACATGGTGCAGGTTACAGATATGGAAACAGGAAAACGCACTTCCAACAGGATTTTGAAGTTGTAAGCTTCTTTAATGTTCAAGGTTCCGAGTTCAAAGTGAGTTTACTTTGACCTCGGAGCCTTGAACTACTTTTTGAATAGCGGCACCGTGCTGCAAGCCTCTCCGTACATCACACTTTTAGCAATGGGTGTGAGTTTGTAAACGAACTCCACATAAGCTGATGTAGGTACAGGATACTTGCTGCAACCTTTTACAATTACACGTTCATCGCGGAACTGTTCGATGTCAAGTTGGGCCAGTGCCTCTTGGAAAAGCACGGTTTCTAGCGTTTCGGAAGTTCCCATGACAACACGTTTGGCAACGGGTTGAAGGTAGGTCGCGGCCAACATGTAAGACCACTGCGGAACAATGGCATCAGCTGTGCATTCAATATTCACAAATGCACCTTGGTAGGCGCTCCAATCAAGGTCTTTCAGTTGTTGGCGGTAGTCCTTCTCGCGAAGGATCAATCCTTCAAAAAGGAA
>JBJOHR010000277.1:0-14425 GCA_046047575.1 Bacteroidota bacterium
TGACCCGCGAAGAAGACGTGCTGAAGCGTTCCATCCTTTCATCGCTCAACGTGCTGAAGCTGCGCAAGCTCGAAAAGATGATCAACGAGACCCGCGAACTGATGAAGAAAGCGGAAGAGGAACAACTGCTCCTGCTTATGGAAAAACTGAACCGTCAGTTAGCAGTCAGAAAGGTGTTGGCCAAGGAGATCGGGTCAACGGTTTTGAAGTAGGATTGTATTTAGCGAGGAATCTTAAGTTCTTTCGCTTTGAATTCCGTTAACTCTTCCATTGTTCCAACAAACATGGGAAACCCTTTGACTAACTGATAGACTTTTACAGTTGTTTCGGGCGTTTTAAGTAAAAGTAGAAGTGTCATAGCGTTAAAATTTGCGGATTCAATGTCCTTCCACTTTATCGTTGTTATTCTACCCAACCAATCCGAAACCTCTATAGTGTCATTATCAAATTTTGTCCAGTAGTTGTAATACCATTGCAGACAAATAACACCTGGCAATGAAAACATTAGTAGAAACATAATCGCTGGAAACAGCATGTTTGTCGCTTGATTTTCTGATAAAAACAACGAATACAAAGCTCCACAAACGCCTCCAAACAGTGCAAGGAAACCAAATACCATAAAGAACTTTGGTAACTGAAGAATCGGGTTTCCATCGTGTTCAGTAGGAATTGCGGTAGATGTTGCTTTTTGTAAAAAGTACATCACGAGAGTAACCGATATTCCAACTGCTAAATATGTTGACACTTGATTCTCTATGTTAATGGAACTTAACATCCTTCACATTCAACTGAAGATAAACCTTGTCTTTCCAGTGGTTCTCTTCAATGGTGTACGCCATATCAAAGGGTTTTCCTTCGGCCAGTTGCGGGTAGAGCTTTCCCATTTTAAAGGCTACGGCCTGTAGCATCAAATGCTTTACGCCCTGCTGCGCAGGTTTGAACCGCAGATGCGTATCATCTGCTCCCATGGTTCGCACATCTTCCGCCACCAGATTCCGGGAAACGAACACAGGGTTCATGTTTCCAGGCCCGAAGGGCGCAAACTGCTTGAGCAACGCCATGAACTTGGGTGTAATGCGGTCAAGGTTGATCTCGAGGTCGATTTCCAGTTTGGGCGTGAGCATGTGCTCCTCAATGCGTGCGGCCACCACTTCCTCAAACCGTTGGCGAAAGGCATCCACATTCTCCAAACGCAGACTCATGCCCGCTGCGTACTTGTGTCCACCGAACTGTTCCAGCAGATCTTCGCACTCACAAAGGGCTGCATGCACATCAAAATCATGCACCGACCGGGCAGAACCCGTGGCCTTTCCTTCCGATTCGGTCAGCACTATGGTCGGTTTGTAATGCTGCTCAATGAGCCGCGAAGCCACAATACCCACTACGCCTTTGTGCCAATCAGGATTGAACACCACCGTGCTTCTGGAAGTGCTGTAGAAATCATCGGTTCGTAGGATCTCTAGCGCACCTTCCGTCACCGACTTGTCCAGATCTCTGCGCTCGGTGTTGTACTTGGAGATCTCTGCCGAGAACTCCAGTGCTTCGTTCAGATTATCCGAAATCAGCAGTTCCACCGCGCGCTTTCCTGAAGCGATTCTACCAGCCGCGTTGATGCGTGGCGCAATGGTAAAGACCACATCGCTGATGGTCATTTCGCGGTTCATTTTGGTGTATTCGAGCAGCGCGCGGATGCCGGTTGACGGCTCCTGATTGATCTTTTGCAATCCGAAGGTGGTCAGAATGCGGTTCTCGCCCGTTATCGGAACAATATCTGCCGCAATTGCTACAGCCACCAGATCCAGCTTCGCGGTCAATCGGTCAAAGTCGGCATCGTTCTTCTCGCAATAGGCTTGTAGCAATTTGAACCCAACGCCACAGCCGCAGAGTTCCTTGTAAGGATATTCGCAGCCTTTTTGCTTCGGGTCCAGAATGGCATGTGCTGCGGGGAGTTCCGTTCCCGGTAAATGGTGGTCGCAGATGATGATGTCTATTCCAAGTTCATTCGCATAAGCGACCTTATCGATAGCTCGGATGCCGCAATCGAGCGCAATGATCAGGCTGATCCCATTTTCATTCGCATGGTCAATTCCAGCAATGGAAAGTCCGTAGCCTTCCTTGTAACGGTCGGGGATATAAAAATCGACCTGTCCGAGGTCTTTCAGGAAACTGTAAACCAGCGCCACAGAAGTGGTTCCATCCACGTCATAATCTCCATATATGAGCATTTTCTCCCCATTTCCCAAGGCTTCCTCCAAGCGCAAAACCGCCTTGTCCATATCCTTCATCAGAAATGGATCATGCAAATCGCTGTAAGATGGCCGGAAAAAGGATCTCGCCTCATCAAAATCGGTGATCCCACGATTGATAAGCAGTTGCGCCACGTCTTCCTTTACACCAAGCTGCTCGCACAGCTCATTCACCTGCGCTGGGTCGGGCAGGTCGGCATATTTCCATTCGGTTTCAAGCATGGGTTGAATTTACGAAGGGACGATTCAATTTTCTCTGCATGAAACTATATTGCGGAATAATCGATCAGATGACATTGGGAAAAAGCACAAGCGTTCTCGTTCAAGTTGTGGCATATACGCTAGCTATTGTGGTGGCCATTGTTGTTTGGAATCTATGTGCTGAATTGGATGACCTGTGGAGATTGGCCGTTGCAGACCTTGCCGCCACGATTTTCATCTTTTTCTGTTCGCTGGTTTTCAATAACTCTAGCATGTATGATCCATATTGGAGTGTTAAGCCTGCTGTGATCGTTTCTGGTTTTGCTTTTTTGTTCGGGTTGGATTCGATGCCAGCAATTTTACTTTTCGTTTTGATGCACGCGTACAACCTGAGATTAACGAGTAACTTCCTTAGGGATTGGCCAGGTCTGACCCATGAGGATTGGCGTTATCGAGATTTTAGGAGTCAATTCCCCAGAGCTTATTGGTTGGTCAGTTTTTCTGGCATACATCTTTTCCCTACCGTGATGGTTTTCCTATCGTGTATTCCATTGTACTACGGAATGAAGAATCCGTTTGAAATGAACTGGATAGCTTGGGTCGGAGTTGCGTTAACGGCAAGCGCCATTCTGATCGCATTCATAGCGGACGAACAGATGCGAAGCTTCCGGATGAAGGCAGAGAACAAGGGAAAGAACATGCTTGAGGGCCTTTGGAAACATAGTCGCCACCCGAACTACTTTGGAGAAATACTCACTTGGTGGGGAATATATCTGGTTGCGTTGAGCGCCAGTTTCGATAATTGGTGGACCGGCCTGGGAGCACTTGCAATAACACTCATGTTCGTGTTTGTCAGTGTTCCTTTAATGGATAAGCGCTCCATGAAAAGGCGACCGAATTTTAGCGATCACATGAAAGTTACAAGGGCCATTCTTCCAATTCCCAAGAAGTAAAAAAGCCCCAAACGTTCGTTTGAGGCTTTGGTTATTCTACTGACCAACACAGATCAAATGGTCATGATGTCCTTTTCCTTTTCATCCATCATCACATCCACCTTTGCAGAGAATTTGGTGGTCATTTCTTGAATGTCTGCTTCGGCCACCTTGGCTGTATCCTCGGCCATCCCATCTTTTTGCAAGGCCTTTATTTCATCGTTGGCGTCTTTTCGCGCATTCCGAATGGATACTTTGGCCTGCTCGGCAACGGCCTTTGATTGTTTTACAAGATCGCGCCTTCTTTCCTCTGTCAGCGGTGGAATATTGATTCGGACCACTTTGCCATCGTTCCCAGGATTGAATCCCAAATTGGCCCGCATGATCCCTTTTTCTATTTCGTCCAAAAGTCCCTTTTCAAACGGTTGGATCATCAGGGTTTTGGAATCAGGCGTGTTCACGTTGGCCAGATTTTTCAACGGTGTCATAGAACCGTAGTACTCCACCATAACGCTAGCTAGCATGGCAGGATTTGCTTTTCCAGCCCTGATCCGTGCCAATTCATGTTCCAAACGCTCCAGCGCTTTTTCCATGGCTTCTTCTGCCGTATCGAAAATGAATTGTAATTCTTCTTCCATGATTGAAATTTGGTCGAAAATAGGGATTCTAAGAGATCAGCCTTCCACTAGCGTTCCTACCATCTCGCCTGCAACCACTTTGGCCAAATTGCCTCCTTCATCCATATTGAATACAATGATGGGGAGTTTATTTTCATTGCAAAGTGTGAATGCGGTCATGTCCATAACGTTCAGACCCCGTTCATAAACTTCATGAAAGCTGATGGTATCAAACTTTTCGGCCGTGCTGTCCTTTTCCGGGTCGGCCGTGTAGATGCCATCTACGCGGGTTCCTTTCAGGATGACATCGGCTTCCACCTCAATGGCCCTCAAAGATGCAGCTGAATCGGTAGTGAAGTATGGGTTTCCAGTTCCGGCCCCGAAAATCACCACCAGTCCTCTTTCCAAATGGCGTACGGCACGTCTTCTTATGAATGGCTCAGCGATCTCATCCATCTTGATGGCAGACATCAATCTCGTCTGAACATTGAGATTCTCCAATGCTGACTGCAACGCCATGCTGTTGATCATGGTTGCCAACATGCCCATGTAATCGCCCTGTACACGGTCCATTCCACCTTCTGCAGCTTGAATGCCACGGAAGATGTTTCCTCCTCCGATCACGATGGCCACTTCTACGCCTGCATCAACAATTCCTTTGATCTCCCGAGCGTATTGACCCAATCTATCATGATCGATCCCAAACTGCTTGTTCCCCATCAACGACTCTCCGCTGAGCTTCAGAAGTACCCTTTTATACTTAAAATCCATGTTGCGATCTTAAAAAATTGTAGGCAAAAAAAAAGAGGATTTAAATCCTCTTTTTCATGTCTTTATTAACTGCCAAGCGAAAAGCGCTTGAACTCGGTCACCGTTAACTCTGGGTCTCCAGACTTCAGGTATTGGGCAACATTCAGTTTATTGTCTTTAATGAAGGCCTGCTCCATCAAGGTGTTTTCCTTGAAGAACTTACCCAAACGACCTTGAGCGATCTTTTCGGCCATGTCTGCTGGTTTTCCTTCTTGAATTGCCAGTTCTTTACCGATCTCAATCTCCTTGGCAATGATCTCGTCAGATACTGACTCTTTGTTCAATGCGATCGGAGCCATAGCTGCGGCTTGCATGGCGACATCACGTCCCATTTCTTCGAAGCCAGCCTTGTTAAGACCGACAATAGTTCCCACTCTGTTTCCAGGATGGTTATATGCTACAACCGTTTCGGCTTTAATGATTTCCAAACCTGAAACCTGTACTTTTTCTCCTGTCTTACCAGTAAGTTCAGTAATCGCATCCGATACCGAACCACCTTTATAGTTGGCTGCAACCAATGCATCTGCCGAACCGATATTATTCTCGAAGACAAGTTCAATCAGATCATTCGCAAAGCCAATGAAGTCATCTGTTTTTGCTACGAAATCTGTTTCGCAGCTAAGATTCAACAGAACGGCTTTGTTTCCATTTACTTTACCCAAAACAATTCCTTCTGCTGCATCGCGGTCAGAACGCTTTGCGGCAACTTTCTGTCCCTGTTTTCTCAATAGGTCAATGGCAGTATCAAAATCGCCAGCAGCCTCGACAAGGGCTTTCTTGCAATCCATCATTCCTGCTCCGGTCTTCTGTCTTAGCTCATTTACTTGAGCTGCTGTAATTTTCACGGTCGTTTCCAACGTTGATCCTGTTTAATCGATTGTATCTCCTTCAGATGCTTCTGCTACGATTTCTTCTGCAGCATCGTCATCCTCATCTTCTTTATCGTCATCCTTTCCTTTGCCAGCCTTTCTTTCAGCCAATCCTTCAGCCACAGCATCGGTCATTGCCTTAACGATAAGCTCGATAGCCTTAGCGGCATCGTCATTTCCCGGAATGGCGAAATCAACTTCCTTTGGATTTGCATTCGTGTCAACGATAGCAAAGGTTGGGATATTCAAACGGTGTGCTTCGTTAACTGCGATATGCTCCTTTACGATATCCACAATGAAAATGGCAGATGGCAAACGCGTGAGGTCTGCAATAGAACCAAGGTCGCGCTCCAATTTCTCACGCTGACGTGTGATCATCAAACGCTCTCTCTTCGACATGGTGTCGAATGTTCCGTCAGTGGCCATTTTGTCGATCGATGCCATTTTGCGGATAGCCTTTCGGATAGTGGCAAAGTTGGTCAACATACCACCTGGCCATCGCTCAGTAACGTAAGGCATGTTCACTCGAGCAGCTTCCCGTGCAATGATTCCTTGAGCTTGCTTTTTTGTAGCTACGAAAAGGATTTTCTTTCCTGAACGGGCCATGCTCTTTATCGCCTTACAGGCTTCGTCCAATTTGGCCGAGCTCTTGTTCAGGTCGATAATGTGCGTTCCGTTCTTCTCCATGAAGATGTACGGAGCCATTGCAGGATTCCATTTTCTTTTCAGGTGTCCGAAGTGAACACCGGCTTCTAGCATTTCCTGTACTGTAGGTTGAGCCATTCGAGTATTGTTGTTATAAAAAGACTTATTGACTGATTAACGCTTGCTGAACTGGAATTTCTTCCTTGCCTTCTTCTGACCGAACTTCTTACGCTCAACCATTCTCGGGTCGCGCGTCATCAGACCGAATTTTTTCAAGGCTGGCTTAACAGTTTCATCTTGTTTTACCAATGCTCTAGCAATGGCAAGCGAAATTGCTTCTGCCTGACCAGTGATACCTCCACCGGCAACATTAACCTTTACATCGTACTTACCATCAACCTCCAATACATTGAATGGTCTTCGGATGGTATCCTGCAACAACGAGGTTGGGAAATAGACCTTCGCGTCTTTTCCGTTCACCTCAATGCTCCCCTTGCCGCTCTTCAAATATACGCGAGCAACAGCGGTCTTTCTTCTTCCTAGGGTGTTTATCACTTCCATTTAAGTATGATGATCAGTTAAGTGAAATTGTTCGTGGCTTTTGCGCTTCGTGTGGATGAGCCGAGCCAGCGTATGCATGCATGTTATTGAAAAGCGCTCTGCCCAAACGGTTCTTAGGAAGCATTCCTTTCACAGCTTTGGTCACCAGACCTGTCGGGTCTTTGGCCAATACTTGATCGACACTTCTGAATCGCTGACCACCAGGATAACCAGTGTGGTGGATGTACTGCTTATCAGCTCTCTTGTTTCCAGAAAGTTCAACCTTCTCCGCATTGATCACGATGACATTGTCTCCGCAATCTGCATGTGGGGTGAAATTGACTTTGTTCTTACCTCTCAGGTAATAAGCAACGGTAGAAGCCAAACGGCCTAGGGTTTTTCCCTCAGCATCTATAACCACCCACTCCTTGTTGGCGGTGTTCTTGTTGGCAGAAATGGTCTTAAAGCTTGGTGCTTTCACTTCAATTATGTTTTCAGTTCATCGTAAGAGTTCTCACTCCTCCCCGAATTTGGGGCTGCGAAGATATTACTTAATTCTAAAATGAACAATGGTTTGTAAATAAATCATTTCAACACCCCCAATTCCTTGCCTACCGAAGTAAAGGCCTCGATGGCACGGTCGAGCTGCTGCTGTGTGTGGCCGGCTGATATCTGAACACGTATGCGCGCCTGTCCGTTGGCTACAACAGGATAGAAGAACCCGATGGCGTAGATGCCTTTTAGAAGGAGTCTGTCGGCAAATTGCTGTGCCAATTTGGCATCATAAAGCATGATAGGCACGATGGGGCTGTCGCCCGGCTTGGTTTCGAGCCCTGCCTTGCGTACTCCTTCCTTGAAGTAGGCCGTGTTCTGTTCCAATCTGTCCCGAAGTTCGGTTGATGAACTTAAAAGATCGAACACCTTGCTGGCCGCACCCACAATGGCAGGGGCCAAGGAGTTGGAGAACAGGTAGGGCCGCGAACGCTGACGCAACATATCGATCACTTCCTTCTTTCCGGAAGTGAATCCGCCCATAGCACCACCAAGCGCCTTTCCAAGTGTGCTTGTAATGATGTCCACGCGGCCCATCACATTGTGGTATTCGTGCGTGCCTCGGCCTGTTTTTCCAATAAAACCCGTGGCGTGGCTATCGTCCACCATTACCAAGGCACTGTACTTCTCGGCCAGGTCACAGATCAGGTTCAACTTGGCAATATCACCATCCATGGAGAACACACCATCTGTAACGATGATGCGATAGCGTTGTGCTTGCGATTGACGGAGCTGTTCTTCCAGATCGACCATGTCGCTGTGCTTGTATCGGTAACGCACGGCCTTGCACAGGCGCACGCCATCAATAATGGACGCGTGGTTCAGTTCATCGCTGATAATAGCATCTTCAGCACCGAAAAGAGGTTCGAAAACACCGCCATTGGCATCAAAACAAGCTGCATAGAGAATGGTATCTTCCATGCCAAGGAAATCGGAGATCTTCTGTTCCAATTGCTTGTGAATGTTCTGCGTGCCGCAAATGAAGCGCACAGACGACATGCCGTAACCATGCGTATCTAGCGTGCGCTTGGCGGCCTCTATTACTTCTGGATGCGAGGAAAGTCCGAGGTAATTGTTGGCGCACATCACTACCACATCCTCTCCTGTGTTCACCTTCACTTCGGCTCCTTGGGGTGTGGTGATGATGCGCTCTCTTTTGTAGAGGCCTGCTTCTCGGATTGAACTCAACTCTGCTGACAGGAACTGCTGGTATTCTCCGTACATGATCTTCGTTTTGGAGGCCAAATGTAATGGATCGGTAACACTCGAAAATGGCACCTCGCAACAAGCCCATGCTTCGATTGTTATATTTGCGACCCTTAATTATTAACCATTAAAAACAGATAGAAATGGCTTTTGAATTACCAGCTCTTCCTTACGCCTACAATGCGTTGGAACCACATATTGACGCGCGCACCATGGAGATCCATCATGGCAAGCATCATGCGGCATACACGAACAACTTGAACGCTGCCATTGCAGGCACGGCCTTGGAAGGAAAATCAATTGAAGAACTCCTTGTGGCTGGTTTCGATAATGCAGCGGTCAGGAACAACGGTGGCGGTTTTTACAACCACGACCTTTTTTGGAATGTGATGTCGCCAAACGGTGGCGGACAGCCTTCTGGCGCCTTGGGCGATGCCATCAATTCAGCTTTCGGTTCGTTCGATGCATTTAAAGATGCTTTTAGCAAGGCGGCTGCA
This sequence comes from Bacteroidota bacterium, assembly GCA_046047575.1. GTDB lineage: Bacteria > Bacteroidota > Bacteroidia > UBA10329 > UBA10329 > UBA10329. Next base: position 9,116 of record JBJOHR010000277.1, read on the forward strand.
ACGCGTTTTGGCTCTGGCTGGGCTTGGCTGTGCGTTAAAGATGGAAAGTTGGAGGTTTGCAGCACGGCCAATCAGGACAATCCACTGATGCCGAGTGTTGGTTGCAGCGGAACTCCGATCCTTGGTTTGGATGTTTGGGAGCATGCTTATTACCTGAACTATCAGAACAGAAGACCAGATTACATTTCGGCTTTCTTCAATGTGATCAACTGGGCTGAGGTTTCTAAACGATTCGAGGCTGCGAAGTAATTCTCGCATAAACCCAAAAAGAAAGGGCTCCGAATTTCGGAGCCCTTTCTTTTTGCCTCATTTCAGATCTTTACTCCACGGTAACCGACTTCGCCAAGTTTCTAGGCTGGTCCACATTACAACCACGCATAACAGCGATGTAATAAGATAGCAGTTGTAGTGGTACAGATGCGAGTATCGGTATTAGTTCAGCTTCGGTATCAGGAATTTCGATGACATGATCCGCCAGTTCCGCTGCCGTTGTGTCGCCTTGGGTTACAACCGCAATGATCTTTCCTTTCCGGGCTTTCACTTCTTGGATATTGCTGATAACCTTGTCGTAGTTGCCTTTGCTAGTTGCAATTACCACTACAGGCATCTCCTCGTCAATGAGCGCGATGGGACCGTGCTTCATTTCGGCTGCGGGATAACCTTCAGCATGGATGTATGATATCTCTTTAAGCTTCAATGCTCCTTCCAGGGCAACTGGGAAATTATAACCTCGGCCCAAATAGAGGAAGTTCCTTGCATCCTTGTATTCTGCCGCAATTCGTTCAACAAGGTCTGCAGATCTGAGAGTCTCCTCCACTTGCTGGGGTATCTTCTCCAGCGCGGCCAAAATCCGATGGAATCGCGATTCAGGAATGGCACCTTTCTTACGGGCCAAACGAAGCGCCATGAGCAACAGAACAGTAACCTGCGATGTAAACGCTTTGGTAGATGCAACGCCAATTTCAGGACCAGCGTGAGTGTATGACCCGGCATCTGTTATTCTGGATATGGAGGATCCAACTACGTTACACACGCCAATAATAGTTGCACCTTTTGATTTGGCCAATTCCAATGCGGCCAAGGTATCTGCCGTTTCTCCGGATTGGGAAATGGCTATCACTACATCATCCTCATTAATGATCGGATTACGATATCGGAATTCCGAAGCATACTCGACTTCAACTGAAATACGCGCCAGATCCTCAATAAGATATTCTCCAACCAGTCCGGCATGCCAAGATGTTCCACAGGCTACAATGATAATTCGCTTGGCGTTTATCATCTTCTGTTCGTAATCAATGATGCCGCCAAGGCTTACATCACCGGTTCCGACATGATAACGCCCACGCATGCTGTCTGCAATGGATCTGGGCTGCTCGAATATCTCCTTCAACATGAAGTGCTCGTATCCCCCTTTTTCCAGCGCTTCCAAATGAAGTTCCAACTCCTGTATATAAGGCGTCATTACTTCATTCTCAATATTCCGGATCTTGATTCCCTGTCCTAATCTGAGTTCAACAATCTGCTCATCTTCCAAGTAAACCACCTCTTTGGTGTACTCTACAATTGGTGTAGCGTCAGATGCCAAGAAAAACTCGTTTTGACCTATTCCTACAACCATAGGACTACCTTTCTTGGCACCGATGATCACGTTGGGATCAGTCTTGTCGAGCACCGCAATGGCATAGGCTCCAATGACCTGCGTAAGAGCCACACGAACTGCTTCGGCCAATGGTAGATTCTCATTTTCTTGCACGTCCTCTATCAAATGAATAAGGACCTCTGTGTCGGTGTCACTCTTAAACTGATGTCCGCGTTGAATGAGTTCCTTTTTTAGGGAGTCATAATTTTCGATGATGCCATTGTGGATGATGGCCAACTGTTCGTTGCCCGAGTAATGCGGGTGTGCATTTCTATCATTGGGCTCTCCATGGGTCGCCCAGCGAGTATGACCAATTCCTACCGTTCCGGAAATATCCTTATTTGCAGCAAAAGCTTCCAGATCAGAAACTTTGCCCTTGCATTTGTATACGTTCAGGCCAGAACTCATCAAGGAGATCCCGGCACTATCATAGCCGCGATACTCCAACCGTTTAAGCCCCTTTATTAAGATCGGATACGCATCCTGTTTTCCAATATATGCAACGATTCCGCACATGGATCAATTTATTATGGTGTAGGTCATTCTGAGTTTCAGCCTTTTGGCCATATCCGGGTATTCAGGACCATAGAAAACCCCTCGTCTTGAATCAACCGCGTTAAGAGACATGATATAAAGCCCATAATCTTCTTCATCTGGACTATCAATGATCGACTGTAGGTGTCGCGCAACGTTGAATACGTACTGTTTTTTCTCGCTATCGTATACCCCACCAAAGTAATCCAAACCATCTGGCTCAAAGGAATCGATCAGAAGAAACGCGCTGTCTCCTTCGTTAATACTATTGACCGTTAGAATGGACGGAAGACCGAAATCGTCTTGATAATCATCGCGCACAGTAAGCACAATTTCAGCTTTGTTAATTGCTACCGCACCAAGTTTTCTCAGTTCCTTTAAGTGTGGGAAACGCATTCTGATACGTGTTCCGGCCAATGACTGTATGTACAGTTTCTCCGCACCAACGGTTGTCCCACCGTTCAGGGCATCAACAATCTCTTGACTGAAGTTGTGGTCGACATCCATGAATATGGCATTCCGGTTATCGATATCAAGGTTGTATTGAATGGAATCTTCCTGAGAATTATGATAATGTAGCTCCAACCGCGAATTGTCACTCTGAAGGTTGAAATATAGCAGTGAACCATGGTCTGTCGGCATGTTTGGTGCTATAGGCCTGATACATAATCCTTCAAATTGTTCTGAAAAAAGGTTGTTGGAAGCCAAATTAGGTGACCATAGAATAGCCTGCCCTAAGGTGTCGGCCAATCGGACACGGAGTGAAGGAGGCAAAGGGACTGAATCTTGTGTGACATACAGGCTGGAAAGAAGGTTAGGCCAGAATTCGAACTCAGCGATTGGGGTGGATGAAACATTTTGAATCGTGTCATCCGAATAGTAGATCGAATCCTCATATAAATCCTCTTGAATCTCGTAGATTCCGAATCGGTGACGCCCTTTGAGTTTGTCAATTCTTCCATAAGAACCTGCGTAGGCCAAATTCAATACGATAGAATCAATGACATCGTCAAGCGTAAACTGTCCGGGTGCCGTCTGAAGCTTGAACTGCGTGAAGAGTTGTGACCTTACCCTGCCAAAGACCGGATCTGCAAAATCACCGATAAGATGAGTTCCTCTACCTGAGGTTCTGACCGAATCGATTCGCACCGTTTGCGCTTCGATAGTAAAGGTATCGACCCAAGCAATTGGCATTTCTTCTCCATCTGGAAGTACATCCAAACCTATACCTTCAGGTTCTTTGCAAGCCGCAATTGTTAGTAATACGATGGATGTTAAGAGTACAATTCCTCTGTAAAAATGCATGGGGCCAAAATAAGTAAGCGGAGGGATTAACCCTCCGCTTAATCAATTATTGTTCAATATCTGTTAAATTGCTTCAATCTGCCAATACAGAAGCTTCAGACAGAACCTCAGTATAAAATTCAGAATAGGCATCCAAGTAATTGTCTTCGTCCTTAAATCCAAGTACTGGCTTATCGCAGCCGGTTATGGCAGCAGCTTCTTCCGCGGTCAATTCCTCATCTCCTATAATAACCGCATCGGCATATCGGATAGCAGCCTTGGTGAGGCCTAAGTGAGTTGAGTCGGCAAATACTTCCACATCAGCATCAGACAGGGTGTCAAATTTCACCTTGTCTGCCATACGGTCGCTTAGCGAACCTGCAAAGACGTCATCATAAACAGAATAGACCACCTTGGATTTTTCAAAGATCGGATCGTCCTTGTACACGGTCTTGATCAGGAATGGCAGCAGTGCTGTCATCCAACCATGGCAATGAATGACATCTGGAGCCCAGCCAAGTTTTTTGACCGTCTCAATAACGCCACGACAGAAGAATATGGCACGCTCATCATTATCGGTAAAGAATTTGCCATCCTTGCCGTTCAAGAAGAACTTGCGCTGAAAATATTCTTCATTGTCAATGAAATAAACCTGCATTCTAGCCGGTTGGATCGAAGCAACTTTAATGATCAACGGATGATCGGTATCATCAATGATCAGGTTCATTCCCGATAGTCGGATAACCTCATGAAGCTGATTCCTTCTCTCATTGATGCAGCCGAATCGGGGCATGAATGTTCTTATCTCCCGTCCTCGCTCTTGAGTTCCCTGTGGCAAATGCCTACCTATTTTTCCAATTCTACTTTCTGGTAAGTAAGGAACCACTTCCTGAGATACGAACAGCACTCTCTCCTTTTGCGACATATTTTGATTTTTTGGGTGAAAAAAGTATGCAAATTTACTAATAAAAATTGCTGAAAGCAAGATGTGGCGCGGCTTTCAGAAGGACGACAACTCTCGTATACGGATTTTTTCTGACATAATCAAGTAGTGCTTTTTAGCTTTGCAACCGAATTAGTAACATGAAAGTTCTGACCACCGCACGAGAGATGCTTGACTTTGCCAAAGAGGCAGAAAAAAACGGCTTGACCATTGGGTTCGTACCTACCATGGGAGCTTTACATCGTGGTCATTTATCCTTGGTCGAAGCTGCCAAACAGAATACTGATGTCGTAGTTGTCTCAGTCTTCGTGAATCCGACACAGTTCAACAGCAGTTCAGATCTCGCAAAGTATCCGCGCACTTTTGATTCGGACAGGAAGCTGCTGGAAAACAATGGGGTGCACGTGATGTTCTTTCCATCTGTTGATGAAATCTACCCAGATAGCGCGTCTCAGTCCCCAACGTTCGATCTGGATGGTTTGGATCAGAATATGGAAGGCCCTAACAGGCCGGGCCATTTCAATGGTGTCGTTCAGGTAGTGATGCGGCTTTTCGATCTTGTTGGTGCTGATATGGCGTTTTTCGGTGAGAAGGATTTTCAACAATTGGCCATCATTCGACACATGGTGAAAAAACTTGATTACGCTGTGAACATCGTTGGATGTCCAACCGTGAGAGAACCAAGTGGCCTGGCCATGAGTTCAAGGAACGTGCGACTTTCAGAGCAAGGAAGGGTTTTGTCCACAGAGCTGTTCGAAACCTTGATTCAATTGCGCAATGAGCTGAAAACCTTATCGCCAGATCTCGCACTTAAGAATGCCAAAGCACGAATCCATGGTACACCACATATCAAACTCGAGTATCTGGAACTCGTTGACCCCGAGACCTTGCTACCGATCGGCTTTGG
>JBJOHR010000278.1:0-5646 GCA_046047575.1 Bacteroidota bacterium
AGAGACCATCAACTGAAAAAACAAATAGTTGGCAGGAGGATTTGCCCTGAGAATAAAATAATGGAGTAATGCCACTACAAGAATCACTACAAAACCTACCAACGGGTTGTAGTGTGGAAGCCAGTCGAAAAACCATCGCTTAACTCGAAATCTCAACTTCATGATCAAGAAAATGATCAGTGAAAGAGGCACCAGATACTGGATGGAAAAAAAAGCAATGAAGATCAAGAAATAGGTGTTCGGGAAAAAAGACCGGAGTTCTGAGACAGAGCAATTAGCAAGGTAGATCATATCGAATTCATCGAATCTGACATCCACGTATTCGCCTGGAATATATCCTATCGCAATCAGATGGTCTCCAAAAATAGCATACTCTATGTTGAATGGGGACCATACCATAAACAGAACCCATGACAGTATGGTCTGCAGAATCGCCAATGCGAGATATGGTCTTACTTGGTGCAAACTAAGTAATCAACGGATTATCGTTGTCAACCTGATTATCTGAAAAGAAATGAACTTCAAACTATTGCTTTCATTCATAGTATGGAAGTATCCATTCTGGATGCTTTAACACGTGCCTCAATCCACTGATAGGTTCGGAAAATACCGTCTTGCAATGAGATTTTTGAATCCCAACCGAGTTGTTTCCTTATCAGTGCATTATCAGAACTTCTGCCACGCACACCAGTAGGACCTTGGATGTTCTTGATCTGAACAGTTCTACCACTTACTTTGGCCACTAGATGTGTAAAATCATTGATGGAGATCATTTCTTCAGAACCAATGTTGACCGGGCCCACAAAGTCCCCCTGCATCATCAGCCGTACCGCGTCCAAGCAATCGTCAATGTAAAGGAACGACCTGGTCTGTTTGCCGTCTCCCCAGATCTCAACAATACCATTTTCCTCTGCTTGCGCCACTTTGCGGCAAATAGCTGCCGGTGCTTTTTCCTTTCCGTTGTTCCACGCGCCTTCAGGTCCGTAGATATTATGGAAGCGGGCAATGCGTACCAATAGTCCGTGGTTGCGGGCAAACGTAAGATACAGGCGCTCACTGAAGAGTTTTTCCCAACCATATTCACTGTCCGGTTCGGCCGGATACACGGAATCCTCTTCGCACCTTGGATTGTCTGGATCCAGTTGATTGCGCTCGGGGTAAACACATGCTGAGGACGAATAGAAGACTCTACCTACTTTTTTCTTCACACATTCATTGGCCACGTGCAGGTTTATAAGTGCCGAATTGTGCATTACATGCGCATCATTATCTCCCGTAAAGATGTACCCGGCACCGCCCATATCTGCGGCCAGTTGATATACCTCGTCCGTTCCTTCCGCGATACATTCATTTACAAATGCCACTTCTCTCAGGTCTCCTTGCAAGAACAGGTCTGCCGCAGAATCTGAATACTCATGATACTTCAGATCGGCCCCAAGTACGTGGTAGCCTTCACTTTTCAACCTCTTGACCAAATGCCCTCCAATGAATCCTCCCGCCCCTAGAACAACCGCTCTTTTCATGCCTTAACCTTATGAATGTCTATGATTTCTGATAATATCTGTATGTGATCTGCTACCGATCTGTTGGCCCGAATACCGTTTGATGCGGCATAACTTATTTCTTCAAGTCTTTCTGGATGCCCAAGTAATTCTGTGATCTCTTTGGCCATTCGAAGGTAGTCAAACTCATTCACCAATATTCCCGAGATCCCATCTTGAACGACCTCTTGAATACCCGCATGTCTGGTAGAAACTATTGGCAGACCACAGGCCATTGCTTCCATAATGGCAACTGGAGTCCCTTCCTTATCTCCCGTTTCTGGAGCTGTAATTGAATGCTGAACAAACACGCTGGCATTACGCATTTCGGCTGCTACGTTCTCAGAAGACATGGACCCGAGAAACTTAACGTTTTCCTGAATTCCAAGTGCTTTTACCAAGGACCTACAAGATTCCATAATGCCATTGCCATCATCTGCGCCAACCATGCGAAGCTCTGCATCGGGATGTGATCTTAACACTTCACTGAACGCCAAAATGGTCAGGTCTGGAGCTTTGGTTATGCAGAATCTGCCAACGGCCAAAAGGATTTTTCTCGAGAAATCTCGCTGAACTGGCTTAAAAAGCTCTAAGTTGACATAACACGGCAGGTGGATGATCTTTTCTGGGACACAGCCAAGTACCGCTAACTGATTGCATATATCTCTGCTAACGCCAATTACTGCCGATGCCTGCTTGAAAAGTTGTTCGTAACCAACTTCATTCTCGGAGAGAACATCGCGGTGCCAGGCATCGTAACCATAAAAGATGGTGATCAGTGGAATTCCGGTCTGTTTTGAAACGTCTAAAAGCCTTGCACCGACCGTTCCGAATTCGGCAAGAATAACTTGCACATTTTCCTTTATCAATCGTTGTGCAATGAGGTCATTCTCCTTGTCTCTGGCGTTCTGATCGGTCAGTTGCCACCAAGCATACTTGGCTCTCTGCATGTAATGATGGTCAGCAACTAGGTTTTCCATGTTACCTGTATGAATCATTGATGGCCAACCATGGAATGGGATGGTGTGAAATGGCAATTGACCAATGTGACCTTTTACGAAAGTTTCGGTGTACTTGTCGTAGTTCTGGTTGAAAACAGCTACAATGCCGCGTTCCTTACGATCCTGCAGCGCAAGATGGTTCAAACGATTCTGGTAGTGTTCTCCCCAATTGCGTTCCTCGTTCCAATTAAGCACCCATTTTCTGAAATAGTACAACGACCAATTGAAAACCAAGGAAAGGAGCTGAAAGGGAAAAATCAGATATCTCTTTGTTCTTAAGGCCGTACTTTCAATCAGAATAGACATCACCGGGTGTGAAAGAAACCTGCTGAAAAGTGCCAAGAAAAAAAAGAGAACAATCACATAACCCACATCTGTTGCAACAAGCTGACAACCACTCAATACACCTAGCCAGAACGAATTGAACCTATCAAGAGAATTGCCTCGGAAAGAGGTGAAGAAACCCATTCGTCCCTGTGATAGCAAAGTTGCTCCCAAAAGAATAATGGCGGTTACAGGCACTAAGGGAAACAATCCAGAATCATTGAACAGGATAAGGAAGAAAAGCAAAGCTGCAACTAGCTCAATAGGAATGGATATTCGTTCAATATATGACCGGAGTTTCAAAGGGGGTACATCCAAGGCAAGATTAGGAGTTCGAGTAACACGGTCATTTTCAGCATCCATTACATGATGGGCAGTTATATGCCTCAGACCGACCATCAGCATCCAAATGGCAAGGGGAAAGAAGTGAAGGTATTCCCCTGTATTGTCGTTCCTGGAAGCCGTAAGATCAAACGTATGCCATGCCAAAACCGATGGAATTACAAATGCATAGAGCGAGTCGGTGACCATAGCAGTTCTTGGATGATTCTTCAGGCGGACCGGAGGCATGGGATAGACCACCATGAGAACAAACTGCAGCAAAATGAGTGTGATGCTGAAACCGTCAACCGTAAAAAAGAAGAACCACGGGAAAAGCGTTACAAATAGAAGAGCGCAGAGAACAAGTAGCCGAAGACCTATGTTAATGTCAGCAACCAGATTGGTCTTCCCAACTTTCCTATCTTGAGGAATGTCAGCCCAATCATTCAGAAAATACGCAGTCATACCGAACCCGCTCAACGTTATTACTGAATAAACCAGCAACTTCCAGGCCTCATTAAAGGGAACATCCCATAGTGCCAAATAGAATAGCAAAAGGGAGAAAATGGTTCCCGCCTTGGGTCTCCACCATTCGGTTATCCGCGACAGTTTTCCCGAGGTCATCGTTTCAACTAGTATTGTATTGAGACTTTACCCACAATGGTACGAAGCCTATTTGACATATCTTTGATGCTACTCATCTGCCAATTGTTTCGGATACTGGCCTTAGGTGACTGTTTTGGTTTTGACCCATTGATTTAAACCCAAGAATGAAGAATGAGACCGATCAAAACGTTTGATGTATTTCTGATTCTGATACTGCTGCTGGGCCTGTTTGGCTGCAATCAGCCGGAATCGGTCAGTTCAGAACAACAGAACTCTGCGTTTCCAATTTGCACCGTATGTCCAAAGTTTAATGGCGATACCGACACCCTAACTTACATTATTGAGGTAATGGATTTTGTGGCAGAGAACGCTGATGCTGGATTATTGGAAAGTCAGAAGGTCAAAGACGAGCTGAGCGTTGGATTTGAAAACATCGATGTGGATAGAGTTATAGAGCTCTTTCAGCATGACAGCGGAACTGTGATATGTGGCGAGGTGGCAACGATAATGACGAAGGCGCTGGTTGACAACGGGATCACTGCCTACACATTCAGCTTCGGTTTTGAAGACGTAGGTCTATCTCATGAAGTGGTACTTGCCAGAGCAAATGGCCTGTTCTACATACTAGACCCTATTCAGAATTACATATTGTTGGATGAGCAAGGCAAACCTATTGATATCCTAACGGTTATCAACCAGATCGGCAACAACATACTAAGCGTTAAAGCTTCTACGGATACTGTCATGGCTGAGATAATAATTGATCAGCGTATGCTGGCCAGTCTAAATCTACCAACGAGTTACAGTCAAGATTCCGAATGCACTCGGTACTGGTCAGAAGTAGAGTTCATTGCCGACTCCATCGTAAAACGAAAGTTTACAAGATGTTTCGCCTGTGAAATTGACCGACCATGTGAGCAGGATAATTTCAGAACAAGGTTTGAGATTGTATTGAAAGAGAGAACCCTTCTGCATCAATATCACGAAGGTTTAGTGATCAATGCACAAGTTTTGGCCGGATCTTCTGATGCACAGATGGTGGATGACATGATACAAACGGCCATTTATAGTCAGCCTGATCTCGGCAAGCGCATCAACACCCGTTCAGAATAAGCCCAACCAATAAATATCGAATTCTAAGCTTTAGCAATTGAGTAGTTCAAGGATCAGAGTAGAAAAGCTCGGTAAGAGATACTCGTTTGTTGGCAATGGGCCCCAACATTCACTTGATGCATTAAAAGACGTGAGTTTTGAGGTGTTTGAAGGAGACAAGATCGGACTTATTGGTCTAAATGGTTCTGGAAAATCCACTTTGCTGAAAATACTTTCCGGTCATTTAAGGCCCAGTTGGGGCCAAGTTATCCTTGAGCGGCCGGTCCTATCACTCAGTCATTTTGATTCGTTGCTGCATCCCGACCTTACCGGTGAGGAAAACATCCGAATGCAACTTAAGATATTAGGCATAAAGGCTGCCGACTTGGACACCTCTTTGCAAGAGATCGCTTCATTCTCAGAACTTGGAGAATTCATGTCAAGACCGGTTAAAACATACAGTTCCGGAATGATGCTGAGGCTCTCATTCTCCATATTCAAAGTTGTTAAGCCTGAGATACTGCTGCTTGATGAGGTCTTCTCTGCAGGAGACCTTTTGTTCAGACAAAAAGCTGACAAACTTCTCAAAGAACAACTTGATGAAGCTTCTTCCATTATAATGGCAAGTCATGAATTGGCAGAAATTGCCCGTTACTGCAACCGATGCATCGTTTTAGAAAAAGGCGAAATCGTCTTTGATGGCAGTGTTGATGATGCATTGGACAAATACATGGAACAGAACAGTGATGAAACCAAGGTAG
>JBJOHR010000279.1:0-3932 GCA_046047575.1 Bacteroidota bacterium
GCCTGTTTCTGATTTCAACTTCACAGATATCTGTTTAGATGCAGATGCCACATTCGTAGACGCGAGCACTAGTAATTCCGGTTCTGTAGATACATGGAACTGGAATTTGGGAGATAACACCTTGGAGACAGGCGAAGGGCCGATAACACACGTATATCCCGCACCAGATGATTATCTGGTTCAACTTATTGTTGAAACGGACCTTGGTTGTTTCGATACTATCGAACAGACAATTACGGTTTACCCAATGCCCGTTGCTGATTTTGTTGCCGATAGCGTTTGCTTTAACCAAGTAACGCATTTCACCGACCTGACCAATATCCTCAGCGGAAGCATCATCAATCATGCTTGGGAATTCGGTTTCAATGCGAGTAGTTCCTTAGCAAATCCAACGTTTGTTTTTCCAGAAACTGGCTACCTGCCTGTAAAGCTGACCGTGACTTCCGATTTTGGTTGCAAGGATACCATTACCAAGGATATTCGGGTTTACGTATTGCCTGAACCCGAATTCACTCACAACGATACTTGTTTTGAAGATGATGTGTACTTCGCCAATCAATCGGTGATCAGTGAAGGAACCATAGTTCAGTACGATTGGGATTTTGGAGACTCGAACGTTTCAGATCAATCAGACCCGGTTCATCATTATGCAAGTGAAGGATTCTATCAAACAACGCTAACTGCCACATCCAACTATGGATGCACAGAATCCATTGAACATGAAGTTGAGATTTTTCCTCTTCCAGAGATCGCGTACACGGCACTTCCATCGGCTGGCTGTCAGCCACTGACCGTAACATTTGACAACGGAACCCAAATTTCCAACGGCTATTTTATTGCTGGCTATCAGTGGGACCTTGGTCACGGAATCACTTCAAATGTCACACATCCTCAAACAACCTATTTGGATAGTGGATTCTATGATATTCAATTGATTGCAACGACTACAAATGGTTGTGATGACACCTTATTCGTAGCCGATGCCATCGATGTTTGGCCGCGACCGACAGCGGGTTTCAGCACCGAGAAAGACAGCTACATCATGTTCTTTCCAGAGGTCGATTTCATTGACGAAAGTTTCGGAGCAACAGAATGGTACTATGATTTTGCCGATGGTGCATCGTCTGTTGAACAAAATCCATCTCACGAGTATCAAGAAGCAGGAATTTATCAGGTCATTCAGACTGTGAACAACGATTATGGATGTGATGATCAGACTTCCATCAGGGTGGTTATTGAACCTGCTATTACCCTTTATATACCCAACGCCTTCACGCCAAACGAAGACGGTAACAACGAGACTTTCTTTGGTCACGGAGCTGGAATTCAGGAATACGAAATGTGGATATACGACCGCTGGGGTGAGAATATCTTCTACTCAGCCAAAATGGAGAATGCCTGGGATGGAACTTACAAGGGAGCACCCGTTGAAGCAGGACTTTACATTTATAAGTTCTATGTGCTTGATGTGACCGGTCAAGACCACAGTTACACGGGCGGAGTTCAATTGTTGCGTTGATGAAGCGAATCGGGCTTCTTTCAGACACGCACGGTTATCTCGACCAAGGAATAAAAAAGTACTTCGCCAATTGCGATGAAATTTGGCATGCTGGCGATATAGGCAACGTAACTGTTTCAGACGTATTGGCCGCTTGGAAACCGTACCGAGCGGTTTACGGGAACATTGATGGCGGAAAGCTTCGGTCAATGCATTCGGAAGACCTGTTATTCGAAATTGAAGACGTTAAGGTGCTGATCACTCACATTGGTGGTTATCCAGGCAAGTATGTGCCTAGGGTTCGTGAGCTGATACTGAAGGAGAAACCAAAGCTTTTCATTTGTGGCCATTCACACATCCTGAAAGTCATGTATGATAAGAAACTCGAGGTGTTACACATGAATCCCGGTGCTGCCGGAATCAGCGGGTTTCACCATATGAAGACGATGCTCCGATTTGTATTGGACAATGGAAACATCCGTGATCTGGAAGTAATTGAACTGGGAAAAAGAACCGAGAAAGCGCCTTTAACCGAGGAGCTTATTTGATTTGCTCAGCGTATTCCAAAATCTTCTGGCAATGCTGCTGCACGGTTAAATCATTGTTCTCGGCAAAATCAGTTGGCATATTCCATTCAGTCTGGGTAACTCGCAGTATGGCATCCTTCCATGCATCCGTACTTAAGTCACTTACTACCTCGCCAACGGAACCATTCACAATCTGTTTTGCACCGACCATTTTAGATACCAGAACAGGCGTTCCGCATTGAATTGCTTCCGTGATCACCTGACCAAAAGGTTCGTATAACGCGGGATGAACCAACGCATCTGCAGCCCAAAGCAATTCTTCAGGTTTGTCAGTATATCCAATGTATTTCACGTTTTGCAACGAAGAAGGTATCGGCTTTACTCCAGCCACAATGAGTTCTACGGGGTTATCTACCAGCTCATTCATCAACCGAAGTAGGAAAGGATAACCCTTTCGCTCGTTGCCTGTGGTGAGAAACAAAAGTGATTTTTTATCAGAACTGAATCCATATTTCTTACGAAACTTGGCTTTGTCTGTTTTTTCTGAACTGTTGAATCTTGTCGTATCGATAGGAGGTAAGAGCACCTTTAATTTTTCTTCGGGAACTTGATACAATTGCACCAATTCATCCTTCATCATTTCAGATGCTGCTAAGATCAATTTGCTTTTGCGATAAGCAATTCGATCCATGTAGATATTGAGTAGGTCAATAGGCGACCAGATACGCTTGTTTGTAGCCTTAAGGTAGCCAAGATGATTTCCTGGACATAGGACCAAATCCTGATGAGAAGTGCGTCCGAGCGAGAATGAGAGATCGAAGTTTCGTTTGCCGACAATATCATTCAACGCGCGGTCAAAGAAATACATGCGAAGTGGCTTAGGAACACGCTTAAGATTCACCTGTTGGACTTGAATGCTAGGGTCAATTTCAACATCAGGATCGATCTTCGAAACCACCAATGTAAGCTCGTGCCCCAGCTTTCTGAATTCGCTCAGGTAGTTGAACAGGCGGGTCTCCAGACCACCATTTTTCAATAATCTGTAATGAATGAGCGCGATCCGCATAGCGCGAATTTACGCACGCGATGTTGGCCAGTTGGTTTTCTTTTGTAGAATTACATCCGATCGTGCTACCATGAAAGACCGCTGGCTTTTTATCATCAATCCTGCATCTGCCGATGGCAAAGGAGGAATCAAGTGGAAAGCGGTTCATCAGGCCATGCTGAAAGAAGGTTTCGACCCGATTGTTTGGTCATCCGAGTACAACGGGCATATTGAGCAGTTAGTTGAACGGGCCTGTACGGAAGGTTTTCGAAAGATCGCTTCGTATGGTGGCGATGGCTCGCTGAATGCAGCGGTGAATGGTCTGATGACTCAGAGATCGTGTAGACCGGATGAAGTCCTGTTGGCTCATTACCCAAGTGGAACGGGCAATGATTGGTGCAGGTTTTTCAAAGTACCAGACAACCCGAAAGATTGGGTGGCCATGGTACGTCATGGTCTTGAAATCAAGCATGACCTGGGAATTATCGATCTGATAAAAAAGGGCAAAGCGGCCAAGCATTACTTCGTAAACATTGCTGGCGTTGCCTATGAGTCGCAATGCGCTGTGCTGATCACTGAAGCCAGAAAGAGTTCCAATTTACTTCAGGGAAAACTCTTCTACGATTACATTGTATTCAAAGGGCTACTTTCCTTCAAGGTTCCTGAACTTGTGTTGAAATACAACGGATTGGTTCGCAAACAGAAGATCTTCAATCTGAGTGTTGCAATCTGTAGGCACAACGGAGGGGGAATGTTGCCCGCGCCTTATGCCGATCCGGCAGATGGGCTTTTTGATGTGACCGTTTTTGAAGATATGCCCAAGTGGATGGTTTTGAAAGATTATCCCAAGTTGCGTGCGGGA
>JBJOHR010000280.1:0-5300 GCA_046047575.1 Bacteroidota bacterium
AACGGTAACGGCTCAAGTGATTGAGATACCGCTGATCGGTTATGTTCTGCACAGAGAACCTGATCTGAAGGCTGGAAACGAACTTTTCCTTGTCAGATAATTTCAGATCGAAACCCAAACCGACATTGATCAGGTTGTAATCAGGAGTTTGCGGTTCATTTCTATCCACGCGGTTCTGAGCCAAGACATAATGGTCGTTAACAAACAAATACGGTTTCTCGAATATCCAGAGCTTTTTCGAGTGCAATCGAACCTCTGAGAAAATACTGCCAGGCGGTGTGAACGGTAATGGCAAACCTGTTTCGAGGTTGTAGTTCCAAACATATTCATACGCTTGGTTCAGTTCCAAAAACTTCATCGGACGATAACTCCAATTCAACTCACCGCCTGTGTAGATCACGTTATGTTGCTTGTATTCGAACAGTTGGCCAGCCTCTGGCAGCGTGCTGAATTTAGAACTTGGCGACAGATAGATGTAATTCTGAAAGTAGTTGAAATACCCTGCCAAATTCAGCGATACTTTCTTCCACTGCCAATCGGTGCTCAAATCGAGTTGGTAGCCGTGCTCCGTTTTCAGATCAGGATTTCCGACCTCATGTCTGAACGTTCCGTGGTGCACGCCATTGCTGGACGTTTCATTCGGATACGGAACCCGAAAACTCTTGCCGACATTCGCTCTTAATTCGCCTTTGCTGCCCAATTCTCTGTTCAAACCAACCGAACCAGACACATTGAAGTAATCCTCATTGGTGGCCGCGCTTTCCAAACTATCCACACTAGTGTTGGTACCGCTGTAGACGTAGCGCTTGGAGTACTCCGTGATGTTCTTGCCATAATCGGCACGCAGACCACCTTGCACCAGAAGCTTTGAATTCGCTTGCCAATTACTGATGGCGTAAATGCCTGATCGAACGGTTTGAAAATCAGGCAGAAACAGCTCAAACCCTTTGCGGTCGTTGGTTTGGTACTGCGCATCGAAACCGTAGGTGTTGGTCAGTTTGTCATTCACTTCGTGATCGAAATGACCGTTGAGTGTGAAGGTTCTCAGTCGTAACTCCAATGCCAGCGTGTTGTTCGGGTCAACGGTTGGAACACTATGGAATTCAGGAAAGGAATACTCGCGTCTGATGTTCTCCTGAAATCCCAAATGCAAATGCAGTACCTGATGATCGGGCAGAAAAACCTCTTGGCTCAAAACCGCTTTCAAATGACGGACCGACTGTCGAGGCTCATCAATATTCCGATGGTCGCCATCATCTGTCAGGGCATACGAACGCGGAATTCCTACTGCTCCAGAGAACAGTCCGACATCCAATGAGTAATGACTGACATCCACACGGGTTAATCCCCAAGTGCGCAGAATGCCCGCAAAACCGCTGATGTTCTGTTCCTGCCCAGCCGTGTTTTTCAGCGTTCGGTCAACTATCGGAAGTCGAAAACCAATGTATTCGAAGCTATCGGCAGGAACGCTGTAATCCCCGAACTGCTGAAAGCTGTATCGGACGCTTCCGAACACATTATTGATGTTGAGCGCAGCACGTGCCGAGCCACCTCCATGCAAATTATTCGAGCGGAAATTGCCCAGCACTACTCCACTCAACTTGCCTTTTTCGGGAATTTTCTCTGGCAGTATATTGATCACGCCACCCAATCCGTCCGAACCATATTGTAAGGATGCGGGACCTTTCAGTATCTCTACTTCCTCCACATCATACTGATCCACTTCCAAACCATGGTCTGCACCCCATTGCTGGCCTTCCTGCTTCACATTATCGGTCAACACAATGATCCGATTGTTGGACAATCCTCTGATAACGGGTTTGGAAACCCCAACGCCAACATTGATGGAGGCAACCCCCGCGATCTTATCGAGCGTTTGCGCCAACGCAGCCTTGGTTTCCATCTCCACAAAACCCTCTTCAACATGCACGTTTCGTAGCACTTCTTCCGCATGGCCGTGCTCGCCTTCTACAATTACTTCTCCGAGATGGTCTGTATCGTAGGTCAGCGAGAAATTGAGTTCGATAGGAGTGCCATCATACGTGAAATCCTTTGTGTCCGAGCCGTGCGCCACATAGGAAACCACCAACCTGTAATTGCCATTGGCAAGGTTCTTAAAACTGTACCTGCCATTTACGTCCGAGATGGCGAAAATGCTATCAGGTAAAAGAAGCAATGCGGCATTCGGTAGCGGCTCATTGCGCTCGTGAGAAACAACGCCAGACACCTGAGCTTGCAACTGCAAAACCCCCAACCCGAGAAACATTACGAAAAGCGCAAACCGAATCATTTGAGGGCAGCAAAGATATTTTTCTGCAACATTGTTGCACAAAGAAAAACCATGTCTATATTTGCAACATCATTGCATTAAACAATATTTAAAAGCACAAAAATGAAGAAAGTATTATTGGCAGCATTGGTTATTACTAGTGCTGGGTTTGTAGGGTGTAACCAAGATGATGACCATGATCACAACCACGTGACCATAACATTCGATGAACCTACTAATGGTCAAGTAATTCCTTTGGCAAATGCCAATGATGTACACATTCATATTGAGTTCGTTTTCGAAGAAGAAGGTCACGGAATTGAAGTGATAATGCATCCAGAAGGCGATGAGAATGATCTGATCATTGATTTTGACGCTCATTCCCACGATCTGCAACAGACATTTATGCAAGATGTGGATCTTTCCGGTTATCCAGCTGGAACGGAATTCCATTTGGAGGCAAAAGGCGTCACGAGCCATGATGAAACCGAATTTGAAGTTGCAGACATACACTTCGAACTTGGACAGTAACCTCAACGATAATACAGGACTCTAACGGTTTTTGGTTAACAGTTGTGTCCTTATTCTGGCCTTCTCGATGCATTCAGCCGCATCTTGAAGGCCTTTTTTATTCTTTTGCAAAATGAATTCCATGAAAAAGACCGCGATCTTCCTTAGTGCCGCCCTGCTCATTCAATCGTGTACGGAACCTGACAACACGTCTCCCGTAATCGAAATGACGGGGTTGTCACACACACCCGCACCGGGTCTGGTATGCGGGGAAATGGAAGATAACGTCATTACCCTCAACTCTACGGACACACTTGACATCACTTTCCGCCTGACAGATGACAAGGAACTGTCCCAGTACAAGATCGACCTGCACAATAACTTCGATTGCCACGGACATTCAGGGAAGACCGAAACAACGGACTGGTACGTGATCTCGATCGAAGATGTGGCCGGTTCTGACCAGACCATAACTCGGAAACTACCTGTTCCCATTGACGTCACCACAGGAATGTATCATTTCAGCATTCAGGCAACTGATGCGGCAGGAAACAATGCTCAATCAACGTTCTATGCGCTTAACGTAACCAACGCATATGATATAGAACCACCTGTTTTGAGTACTTCAGTTCCAGCAAGTTCCAACTTCAGCGCACAGAAAGGAACATCGACAAATTTTCAAGGAACCTTAACCGATAATAACCCGCTCGGTGCAGGAACTAACGGTCGGTTAGAACTACGGTACTGGAGTACCACAAACCAAACCGTTGTTACGCTTTTTGAAGAAGACATTGACAGCGCTGTAGGCGATACATACAATTTCAATTTCGATGCTGATGTTCCTGCAACCGTTGCGGACGGAACATATATATTTGAACTTCGTGCATTTGATGCGGTGAACAATCCATCGAACACGGTTCAATTTACGGTCGAAATATTTTGAAAAGAACTGCTTCTGCCCTACTCAAAGAACACGGTCTTCGGGTTACCGATATAAGGAAATCGTGCATTTCCGTACTAGATAAAGCGAGTGGAGCACTTTCCAATTCTGAGATTGAAAGTCAGCTTGAGGGCGTTGATCGAATAACGCTCTACCGTACACTTATAGCTTTCGAAGAATGTGGTCTGATCCATCATTCCATTGACGCTGCGGGACAAAAGAAATATGCCCTTTGTGCCGAGCATTGTGATGAGCACGAACATCATGACAATCACGTGCATTTCCATTGCACCGAATGTGGCAACACCAATTGCCTAGACAACGAAGTTCCTTCGGACCTCAAACTGCCCGATGGTTATCAGATAAGCGATATTCAATTCAATGTGATGGGGGTCTGTCCCAAGTGCCATTGAATGGCAATCCTATTTTGCCGATGACCTGGGCTGGAACCTTAATCTTCGGGTCGGGTGTTCATTCTAGTGCATCGCCTACATTTGCCCTAACCTTCAACTTAACTCATGTACGTAAAACGGAATTACGGCTTTGGAATGACCTTCAGTTGGTCCAAATGGCCGTTCATTATCGGAACACTCTACGGCTTGGGGCTATGCCTCTTACATTCCATCTTCGACATTCATATAGTTTTGCCTTGGCAACCGATCAGTGTAATTGGTATTGCCGTAGCGTTCTACCTCGGTTTTAAGAACAACAGCAGTTACGATAGAACCTGGGAAGCCCGAAAGATCTGGGGAAGCATTGTGAACAACAGCCGTTCATTCGGGGCGCAGGTGGTGTCTTTTGTTCAGGGAGACAGAGCCGAAGAGGTGAAGAAGGAACTGATCTATCGCCACATTGCATGGCTTACCGCTCTACGGCATCAGCTACGATTGGCAAGAGAATGGGAACACACTGAAGAGCGTGTCAAGTCAAAGTACGCACCAACGGTTTGTGAAGACTATCACAACAAGTTGAAACTGGATGTGACAAAGTTCATCTCAGATGAAGACTTGAATCGCTACGAGCATTTCGGAAACTCAGCTACCCACATTTTGGCCGATCAATCTCGAAGATTACAGGAGTTGAGAGACCAAGGTTATTTCGAGGATTTCCGTCATATGGAGCTCGTTCATCTGATAACCGCATTCTACGAAGATCAAGGCAAATCTGAACGTATCAAAAACTTCCCATTTCCGCGGCAGTATGCGTCTACGGCCTTGTGGCTAACCATTGTTTTCTGTGCTTTGCTTCCATTCGGAATCATGGATGTATTCCACAACTATTCCGGTTGGTTATTCTGGGTTTGTCCGCTCATCGTTGGGCTCATTACATGGATTTTCATGCTCATGGAAAAGATAGGTGACTACTCGGAGAACCCGTTTGAAGGAACTTACAATGATGTCCCGATCACAACCATTTCTCGTGGCATCGAAATTGACCTGAGAGAAATGATAAACGATTCAGATATTCCTAAGCCACTTGAGCCGCAGAATGGATTCCTACTTTAGAAGCTGTTCTGCATAACGTGTCTTGGACTATATAGAATACCTTCCCTTATTCATACTTCTGGCGCTACTGGCCGAG
>JBJOHR010000281.1:0-3345 GCA_046047575.1 Bacteroidota bacterium
GCCATCGGTTTTTCAGACACTTCATTGGAGGTAGACACCCAAGCTACCCATGGTTTTGTGGCAATAGGAGAGCCATTGATAGTGACCAAGTCAAGCGGACACATCATCCATGAGTTGAATGGAAAACCTGCTTGGTCGGAGTATCTATTGCGTCTAGGACTACCTGACGGAGCTACTTGTGGGGATTCTATTCCGATTGGAGCATTGGGAGAAAAGCTATCTCCTGAAGCAGCGAAGGAATACGGAAACAACCACATACTTCGGGTTGTAACCAAACACGAGGGAGAAAACATGTACTATGCAACCACCGTGAAAGAAGGAACCGAATTGTGGCTAACCAAGCGAGATGAAGATTTGATTTTTGATGAAATGGAGCGTATGGTTCGAACCATGCGTGAACGCTCGGCAGGTAAAACACCAGTTGCAGTATTTCATGCGGACTGTTTAGCAAGGGGTAGGTTCTTGTTCAACCGGATCATGAAAGAAGAATTGGTTGATATTATGAAGCAGCCTTTCTTAGTAGATGGTGAATGTCCGCCATGGCTCGGAATGTATGGCTTTGGTGAGTTTGCCCGTTTGTGTGGGAAAAATACATACCACAATTACACATCAGCATTGTACGTGTTATACCGCAAAGAATAATGCACGAAAACATTCCATACAACGAATTATTGGAACGTTACCGCGACTTACAGTTGAGGGTAACCCGTTTTTCGTTTGTGGAACAGCAGCTCATTAATACGCGAGATCAGCTCGACAGTGAATTGGAGATGTATAAGAAACTACATGATTTCAATTCCCGAGCGCTCAGAACAAAAGAAGATACAGATTTCTATCAACTCTTTGTGGAAGCGATCATTGATCTCCTTGAATTGGAACTGGCGGTGGTATTCATTGAAGAAGATCAAAACGCAGAATTATCTTGGTTTCAAGCCGAAGGAATTGGCAAGGCCCATTTGGTGCAAGATGAAATTGAAAATGACCTACGGAAACTAAGACAATACAAACTCGACAACAAAAGCGGTTCAACATTAAAAGATCAAGCTTTTAATGGATTAAGCGGTCTTCATTTCATCAAAGAAGCCTTGTTTCATGCGGAACATGATAAGCGATTGGGCATTAAATTCTACATACTTGGGGGAATATCAATCCACAAGCACCCCTTGTACAGACCCATCGAGAAGCGCCATGAAACCATATTCAGCGTTTTTGTTCAGCAAGGACATGCTTTGATTTCGAACCGCAGGCGGGGAACTGAAATTGAGAAGCAGATACAAACCATAAGCAATGCAGCTATTGAGTTGAGGAAGTTGTCGTTGATAGCAACTAAAACCAAAAACGGAGTGATTATAACCGACTCGCATGGTCGCATCGAATGGGTTAACGACAGCTTTATGCAGTCTTCGGGGTATGCCTTGAATGAAGTAATAGGGAAAAAACCCAAAGAGTTTTTGCAAGGTGTTGGTACATCTCCAGCCGAAATTGAAAAGATGCGGAATGCTCTTCAGAAAAAGGAGCGAATCGAAGTAAAGCTTGTGAACTACCGCAAAGACGGCCAGCCTTACCACAATCTACTTGAGATAACCCCTGTTTTTGATGAACATGGAAAACATATCAATTTTATTGCGCTTCAAAAAGACATAACTGCTGAAATCCAGTCTCAACAGGAGATCATGCGCATTAATTCGCGTTTTGAGCTCATTACCGAAAAAAGTAAAATTGGTATCTGGGAGTACTATCCAAATGTGGGCAAAGTAAACTGGAACTCCATTCTCTTGGAGCAATACGGAATTACTGAGGTGATCAGCGAGGATAGGAAATTTTGGCTGGAGGCATTGCATCCAGATCAGCTCAATCAATTCAGGGAGTCTTTGCATCAGCTTACTGATGGAACAAGCGAAATGATTGAACATGAGCTTGTTATACATCGAATCAACGATCATGCAGAACGTTCTCTGAAGACACTCGTTATTGCAGAGCGTAATGAGCTCGGTGAGGTACAACGATTGGTTGGAACCACGACAGATATTACAGAAGAAAAGAATGCGGCTGAGCGATTGAGGGCTAGTGAAGAGAAATACCGGGGAATCATAGACAACATGAACCTAGGGTTGGTGGAATTGGATGAGAGCGGAAAGGTTGTGTACCGCAATCCTAAATACATCGACATGTTCGGTTCGCTCCCGCCTTCAGATCTCTTGCTTTTAGGAAGTGGAAGTTCAAGCATCGAAATTGATAATACAGTAGTGTCGTATAATAAGATAGAAGACAGTTATTATGAGATTAGTTTGGACGTGCCTGATTCCGGTAAACGCCACTATCTCGTTAGCACCGCATCCATTGAAAAAAACAATCACGTGTTGAAAGGAGGAAACATTGGTATCTTCTTGGATATCACTGAATTAAAGAAAACCCAAGAAGATGTTATTTCGAAGAACGAGGCATTGCGGAAAATCAACAACGAATTAGACAACTTCGTTTATAGCATTTCGCATGATTTGCGATCACCATTGCTCAGTATTAAGGGAATTCTGCATCTGATTATCGAGAATAGGAATCTTAACGATGACGATTTGATGTTCATGCGACTTGCCAGTGAATCGACAGAAAGGTTAGACGGAACCATACAAGAAATATTAGATTATTCAAGAAACTCCCGATTGGAGCTTAACCTCTCCACATTCAATTTAGAAAAGATGATTCAGACCATCTTTGATGACCTTCGTTATGCGAATGCAGATCAAGTTCAGTTTGACCTGCAATTTGAGACTTCGTCAGACATCTATTCGGACCATTATCGTTTGAATACTATTTTGAAGAATTTCATCGGGAATGCTGTAAAATACCGTCGCAACATCGAAGATTCTTTCGTCCGTGTTCATGTTTTTGAAGTGAATAATGCAATCCAAATTGATGTCATCGATAATGGTGAGGGAATTTCGGAATCGAGCATGAATAAAATTTTCGACATGTTTTACCGAGGATCAACAAATTCGGCAGGAACTGGCCTCGGACTATACATTTGCAAGGAGATTGCGGAAAAAATGAATGGAACTATTTCCGTGACATCCCAGAAAGGGGAGGGTTCTACTTTCAGTCTGACGCTACCGGCAGCACCTTACCAAAACCAAAACACACCTGCCAAACACCAAAAGATCTAAGCGTATGAAACGAATTCTACTAGTTGATGACGATTTGATTCTCAATGTTCTACACAGAGAAGTAATTCGAAAAGTAGCACCAGATGCTGAGGTCACAATACTGAATTCCAGTGTACAAGGATTGGAACATATTAAGAGCCTGCTCGCTTCAGGGGCAGAGCTTCCTGACTTGATTTTTCTGGAT
>JBJOHR010000282.1:0-4844 GCA_046047575.1 Bacteroidota bacterium
TGAGTATATCACGCACAATCGTTGAATTTATTGCGGAATACTCTTGCAGCGAGAGCAAAAAGACCGTGTCGAGGTCGGCATAAAGCGTTTGGTTGATGTGCGCAATGCTACGCTCAAACTCGAAATCCGCTGAGGTTCTTAGGCCACGAAGCAGATGTGTTGCGCCAACTTCCTTGCAGTAATCAACCGTCATTCCCAAGTAAGTATCGACCTTCACTTTCGGTTCATTTCGGAAGGTGAAACGGATCATTTCCAACCTGCGCTCCAACGAGTACATGTACTTTTTGCTCGAGTTCGTGCCGATGGCAACTATGATCTCATCGAACAACGGAACAGCCCGGTGAATAATGTCTTCGTGGCCTTTGGTTATCGGGTCGAAGGACCCTGGGAATACTGCAATTCGTTTCATGTGTCGAATTCTATCACCGAGTAGGTTTTCTCGTTGAAAGATATGCCATTGTCTTCCAATTCTTTCAGCACAGGCTCATAAATGTCTTTTGCGAGCGGCAGACACACGCCACGTTCCTTGATCTTTCCTTCCAGAATCATCCGCGTGGCAATTGCAAGCGGCAATCCGACTGTTTTGGCCATGGCCGTATGGTCCTGATCTTCGCCTTTCACCACCATCGAGCTTTCGGTCACAAACTTCTGTCCATCCTTCACAAACCCGATCTTATGCCACATCACGATCATGTCCCGGTCGTTCGGTTTCATGGCCCATTTCTTCTCCAGAATGTGCTGAAGTATCTGCGCTGGCGTAGCATCTTTCAGGCCAACGGGTGTGTTTTCGAACAGCCCCAGCCAACGGAGTTTCTCCATCAATCGGTCGTCCTGCTCCAAAAGAAGTCCTGCCCGAACTTTCAATTCAACGCTATCGGTTAAGCTATAAGGAAGGAACGCGTTCACAAAATCGCGGTGCGTCATGGTTTCCGAACCTTCCATCACGTAGCTGTCATCTGTCATGCCGAGTTGAACGAATGCATTCCAACTACGGCTGAAACCCGGTCTGCGCAGCGTGCCGCGATAGAGCGTTTTCACGTCATGCAACCCGTAAACCTCGCGGTACGAAAGGCTGTCGCGATTGGCGTAGCCCTCAAACTCGCCATAGCCATCAATATCGATGTACTCCGTTCTGCGGAACACACGGTGATACGGAATGTACTTGTACTTGCCGTTGTGAATGAACTTAACCGCCCCGCCTTGACTGGCCAAAACCACATTGCGCGGGTTCCACGTGAACTTGTAATGCCACGGATTGTCATCACTCTCAGGCGCCACTAATCCACCCGTGAAGCTTTCGAAATGCTCCACTTTTCCGCCCTCGGCACGTATCTCGTCCAACAGTTTCATGGCCGATAAATGGTCAATGCCAGGATCGAGCCCGATCTCGTTCAGAAACAGTAAGTTCTTCGCTTCCACTTCTTTGTTCAACGCCTTCATCTCCTTCGAGATATAGGAAGCCGTTGTAAGATGCTTTCCGAGTTCCAGACAATCCTTCGCCACTTCCATGTGCATACTTGCAGGAAGCATACTTACTACAATATCAGCCTTCGAAACCTCCTCGCGTCTCTGCCCCGCATTGAACACATCAAATTTGATGGCACTTCCGCGCGGATGCGAACCGATCTTCTTCTGTGCCAAATCCTCCGAAATATCGCCCACAGTGATGTGCCAGTCGAGCGCTTCGGCATGTTGCAGGAAATAGTCAATCAGCGTTGTGGCCGACCGCCCGGCACCAATTATTAAAATGTTCTTCATTTGAGGCAAACTTAGCCACAAGGCGCAAGCAACAAGCAACAAGTGGCGACAAATTGTGAACGGGAATTGCACACTATATTGGCACCATGAAAACAGACCTGAACGAAATTGAAGCCGCGCTTCGGGGGATTTTGAAATCGCATGTTCCGACCTTGCGGGTGCGGAAAGACGAGAAAAACGTGCTGGAACTTTGCGGCAAAAAGGAAACCATGCAAGGCAAGCAGAAAGTGGATGGCTATTATTTCGCCAGCGTGGTGCCCAAACCGAAGGACATCCGACTGTACTACTTCCCTATTTACACGCACCCAACCGAGTTTGCGCCATCAGACGAACTGAAGAAATGCCTGAAAGGCAAAAGTTGTTTTCACATCAAAAAGCTAAGTCCAGAATTGGAAAAGGAAATCACCGAAATGGTGACAAAAGGGGTGGGATTGTATGATAAAGATGGGTTGATATGACTAAAACGCATTACAGGAAACTCGAACGCATGTATCTGGCCACCAAGGTCAATACTGAGATATTTGATACGATAACAGCCAAAATCGGTGAGGGCGAAGCGGAAATTGGTCTCACCATTTCTGACAAATACTTCCATGCTCTGGACGCTATTCACGGGGCAGTGTATTTCAAACTTTTGGACGATGCAGCGTTTTTTGCCGCCAACTCGGTTGTGGAGGACGTATTCGTGCTCACTTCTTCGTTCAACCTTAACCTTATTCGGCCTGCTAACAAAGGCAAATTGAGGTCAGTGGGTAAGCTGCGTTCCAAGACGAAGAATTTACTGATAGCCGAAGCTACCATATATAACGAGGAAGGGAAGGAAATTGCTTTCGGAATTGGCAACTTCATGCGGAGCAAAGTGGCATTGACACCCGAAATCGGTTATCGATAGCCCTATCTTAGTCGCATGAAAAACTGGATCGTATTTGCAGCTATTCTTGGAGCGATAACCGTCATTCTTGGCGCCATTGGCGCACACGGTCTGCAAGGCAAATTGAGTGATGTGCAATTGAACAGTTTTGCCACGGGCGTGAGGTATCAGTATTACCACATTTTCGCTATGATTTTAGCAGTGGTGCTGAGCAAACAGTTCAATGTAAATCTGAAGGTTTCGCTTTGGCTTTTTGCGATTGGAACGCTGTTCTTCTCAGGTTCCATATTCGCACTTTCAACCATTCCTATTCACGGAATAGAAGGCGTTCGAGCGCTCGGTCCTGTTACACCGATAGGTGGTTTGATACTGGTGGCTGGCTGGTTAAGTGCGGCTTTTCAGTTTATTCGGAAGAAGTAGACCGTGAGACCTACTAGGTTTTTGAAACCTGGTAGGTCTTCCAGTTACGGAGCCAACTTATTCTTCAGTGCCTTGGCCCAAGAATTTGGGAGTTTATCCAACGAGTTGAGCAAATAAGGCAATGCCTTCAGCTTGAAACCCTC
The DNA here is from genome assembly GCA_046047575.1 of Bacteroidota bacterium. Classification (GTDB taxonomy): domain Bacteria; phylum Bacteroidota; class Bacteroidia; order UBA10329; family UBA10329; genus UBA10329. The sequence continues at coordinate 3,193 of JBJOHR010000282.1, forward strand.
ATACTCACTCGGCACAACGGCATCGATAAGATACGGTCCACCATCACGGAAAGCGGTTTCCAGTGCCTTATTGAATTCTTCTGCTGTACGCACACGTTCGGCTGGCATTCCCATTCCGTGAGCGATTGAAACGAAGTCAATTCCCGGTTCGGAAATATCCAATTGCGCCTTGGCCTTTGGTCCTACCTTCTCGGCTCCTACCCGTTCCAATTCGATGTTGAGAATGGCGTACGAACCGTTGTTCATCACCACGGTCACCACGTTGAGCTTTTCGGCAACTATGGTCCAGAGAGACTGTATCGTGTACATGCTCGAACCATCGCCCACCAATGCCAGAACAGGTCTGTTGCGGCCAGCCACCGCAGCACCAACCGCCACGGGCAAGCCTTGTCCGATGGAACCACCGGTCAGGGTTAAAAGATCATGCTTCGGAGAACCAGCGGTGTAGAACGGAATTTTCAATCCTGAAGTCTGCGCCTCATCTGAAATGATGGCATTTTCTGGAAGCAACGCGCCAATTGCTTGAGCAATTTTTTCTGCATTCAGTTTTCCTGAAGCAAGTTTCGGTCTTGAAGCTTCTTGCAACTTCGGGGCGGTGTCGGTTGCACCAACCGCAGCAACCAATGCTTCGAGGCTTTTCAGTGCGTCTTGCTCCTTGGTCACCAGATCATGCAGTTTGCAATCGTCTGGCACGAGGTAACTCTTCTTACCTGGATATGCGAAGAACGAAACAGGTGCTTTGGCATCAATGAGAATCAGGTGTTCGTAACCGCTCAGTTGCACCGAAGCCATTTCCGCCAAGTAGGCGATGCGCTCCACGTTCGGTAATCCAGCACCACGCTGTAAACGCGTTGGGAATACTTCCGTGAACAGTTTCGCTCCTGTCTTTTCCGAAAGTTTGGAAGCGAGCATCAACCCGTCTTCCAAAATCACTCTTCTACCAAGCAGAATGGCGGTTTTCTTTCCGGAGATTTTCAAAACCTCGGCAATGCTGTTGACCACATCCGCAGAGGCTGGCTTAAGCGCAGGCTGAGAAAAATCGGTTACAGCTGTACCACCCTCGCCCCACGAAACATCGGCAGGAAGAATAAGTGTAGCAATCTGGTTTGGAGCTCCTGTGGCAACTTTGATCGCTTCGGCAGCATCTTCACCTATTTTGTTTGTCTCTTGCGTGGTCCGCACCCACGTGGAAACGTTTTTCGCAACGGTTTCAATATCGGACTGAAGCTGCGCATCGTACTGCGTGTGGTACGTAGCGTGATCGCCTACAATATTGACCATTGGCACACGCGCTTTCCGTGCGTTGTGCAAATTGGCAAGACCGTTTCCAAGTCCGCAACCCAAATGAAGCAACGTGGCTGCTGGCTTTCCAGCAATCCGTGCGTATCCATCGGCTGCGCCTGTTGCCACACCTTCAAAAAGCGTGAGCACGGCTCGCATGTCGCTGTCATCCAGTGCAGCTACAAAATGCATTTCCGATGTTCCCGGATTGGTGAAACAGGTATCGATACCCGCATTCATCAACGTATCGAGTAATGCTTTGGCGCCATTCGTTTTTCCTTTACTCATCTTTGCTTTAAGTGTTTAAAATTGGAGCACGATTTTAAGTAAAATCCACGACCTCCCCCAACCCCTCCTTTCAAGGAGGGGAG
>JBJOHR010000283.1:0-6051 GCA_046047575.1 Bacteroidota bacterium
AAACAACTAGTACCTCGTCTTCACCAATTTCTGATAGAACTTACCCGAATCAGCTTCAACATGAAGAGTGTACAGGCCTTCTGCAAGGTCTTGCAAGTCATCGAAAAGGAAGGTTTCACCGCTGATCGATTCCGTCACTGCATCAATTCTTCGCACTTCTTGCCCTAAACTATTGACTAATCTGATTATCACTTTCTGCTTAGATGCCGAATAGAATGTTCCCGAAAATCCGTCAACAAACGGATTAGGATAAATAGAAAACAACTCACTTTTTTCCGGATCCGTGGGATTGAGCCCTTTCAGAATCAGATTGGCTTTGGCGAAGTTCGGGATACCATAGCCATACAGATGATCCGGATTATTGTACTTGTGAGCACTGGCCTCAATAGCATGGAAAACGTCCATGTTGGTGGCCGAATCCAGATTGGCTTGCCAGAGACAGGCAACCATTCCAGCTATGATCGGGCCTGCAAAAGAAGTTCCGTTCCCGCCAGAAACCGTACCGCCTGAATTGACGATGGCTGCCAATTGGCCCTGTGCGCATACGTTGGGTTTCACATCTCCGTCAGATGATGGTCCGATGGAACTGAAATTCGCTATAAAGCCTTCTGAGGTAACTGCTCCTATGGCCAACACGCTATCTCCATCGGCAGGTGCGCCTATATACTGCCAAGGGTTGTCTCCAGAATTGCCCGCGCTGTTTACCACCAAAATTCCTTTGGCTGCGGCCATATCGGCTCCACGAGTACCGCGCGTGGTATTTCCGTCCATGTCGGCATAGCTGAAATCGTATTGTGGCTGATCGAAAGTGGTGTAACCCAAAGAAGAGTTGATAACATCCGCGCCTGCACTATCGGCAAACTCAGCTCCAGCAATCCAGTATTCCAACTCGATCGGGAACTCCGAATCGGCATCTTCTGTTCTGAGCAGCAAATAACTGGCCTTTGGAGCTGTTCCAATAAATGTTCCGGGCAGATGGCCGGCCATGGTTGATAGAACAGATTGTCCGTGGGAACTTTCTTCGTAGATGGAATTATCGCGATCAACGAAATCCCAGCCACCTAAAAGCCGTGCATCATTTCGCAGGCTATCGAATACGGGAAAAACATCCACATTCGGGAAACCGGCATCCAACACGGCAATGAGCATTCCTTCTCCTCTATAACCTTGATTATGAATGGAAACGCCACCAAGCATGTCGATCTGATTGAAAGCGAGTCCGTAATCGTTCTCAGTAAATTCAAAACCTGACCCTGATTTTGAATCTGCGAAAGGGCTCAATTTATCAATTAATGAGGCTGTAGATGGTCGCTTTCCAACCGGTTCAGCATTGACCACAAACGGTAAAGCCAGAATGGAATCTCGGACGGTATCGTTCAAAACACCGACCACCAATCCATTGAACCATTTGGAATGACTTAGGTATGAACCACCCTTGGATATGACGGCCTGTACATACGCGGGGTCTATTGGCAGATCCGATTCGTTGAGTTCAATATTCTGACGTTTTCTCCTATCCAATGCACGTTGAGAAAGGAATTCTAACGGTTCATTAAGCGAATAAGGTGTATTTGCCTTGTCTGTAAATTGAAACCAATAACGCTTTGGGCTGGAGGATTGGGCTGAAGCAACGAATGGGATAGCGAGTATTAATATGAGCACGAAAGTTCTCATTGGCCATAATCCGTTACGACCATTTCGAACATGAATCCAACAGAATCCTTCTCGGTCGGGTTTGTGGCATTCTGCTGAATATTGTAGATCTCTATCTGCTTATGGATGAGTCCTACATTCTTGGCATAGACTTCTTGAGAAAACATACTTAGACCGAAAATGGCGGGTCTGTCCATCTGCAAAACAGTTACTGTTGAATCAAAGGTCAGACCATTGACCGTATACGGTTGATGTACGTTCATGTAGGTATAGTCCCAAACTTCCGGAATGGTGGTCTGTCTGTAAAACTCCTGAATGGATTGCCAGGTATTCTTGCTGTTCCCATCCCATATCTTGCCTTCTTTTATAGGGAAATTGTGTTTGATGAAAACCACATTCTCCTCGTTCTGTTCAGCAATTTTAGATGTGAGGGTCCTGTACCAGATATCCTTGATGGAGAAGGTCCCTTGAATTGTCTGTTTCCAAGAACGTTCTACGCGCACCGCAGGTCTGCCCTCTTCATCTGTAAATGCTGATTCATTGAAGTCGCGCAGAAAATAGTGTGCTTCGGCATTTCCGATCTGGCCGATCACGTCATCCTGCCAAATGGAATCGACCCGATACTCCACGAACCTCCCCAATTCGGTTGGGAAATATTCATAGCCGATAAAAGGCACATCGCCATCTTCTTCGTAGCACCCTGTCATAATACTCAGGGTCAGAACAGATATGAACAGTGCTTTTTTCAATGATCTTTCTTTATGAATCCTCCACCGATCACATCATCGCCTTCATAGAAAACGGCCGATTGTCCAGGAGCAATGGCACTTACTTCTTCGTAAAACCGAACGTTCATTTCATTGCCAAGTTGCTCAATTCTGGCCAAACTTCCAGCATGTTTGTAGCGCACTTTCACCATGGCCTCCATTGGTTGAGCAAGTGACTCGTATTTGATGAGATTCAGTCCGCGCACGTTCATCTCAGTTTTAAGAAGGTCTTTCTCTGTTCCAAGCGTTACAGTATTCGTATCTGGATGAATGCCAATAACATACATCGGCTCTCCTAACGCAATCTCCAAGCCTTTTCGCTGACCGATAGTGTAGAACGGATAACCTCTGTGCTTGCCCAACATCTTACCGTCCTTGTCCACAAAAAGCCCACCGTCTACGCGCTCTTCCAATCCCTGAACTTTCCGTTTCAAGAATCCTCGATAATCGTTGTCTGGGATAAAACAGATCTCATAGCTCTCGCTTTTCTTAGCTATGGCTTCGTACCCGCTGTCCAAAGCAACTTGTCTGATGTCTTTCTTGTGCATTTTGCCCAAAGGGAAAATGGTTCTAGACAGGCTCTGCTGACTTAATCCCCACAGTACGTAAGACTGGTCTTTGGATTCATCGACTCCTTTGGAAACGATGTAGCGGCCGTTCTCTTCGCGCACCTGGGCGTAATGGCCTGTGGCTATGAATTCGCAACCTAATTGGTCGGCCCTTTTTAGTAGTGCGTCCCACTTGATATGCGTGTTACAAAGCACACATGGGTTGGGAGTGCGTCCGGCAATGTATTCATCCACAAAATTATCGATGATGTGGTCTCCGAATTCTTCACGGATATCGATAATAATATGAGGGAATCCGAAATCGACCGCCATTTGACGGGCATCGTTGATATCGTCCAAACTACAGCATCCGGTTGTCTTGGTGGTTCCTCCTGCAGAAGCATAATCCCATGTTTTCATGGTCACACCAACCACTTCATAGCCTTGGTTGTGCAGCATCATGGCCACAACAGAACTGTCGAGACCACCACTCATTGCCACCAGCACTTTTCCTTTACTCATTGCCTTCTGCTTCCCAATCAATTGTACTTACAAGCACACCTTCTTCCCAAACTTCTACACGTTCCACACTTCCATCTTCTTTGTAATGCGTCACCTTTCCATTCAACTTATCAAGATGATACCAGCCCTTTACTTTAAGCTGCGTTCCCTGTAATTGTTCAGTTACTTCAACCGGTCCACCCATTTTTCCGGGTGTTTCGGTCTGAATCCATTCACCTTTATTGTAGTATTCTTTGAATTCTCCCTCTTTCTGTCCGTTCTTATAGTTGTACACACTTTTTGGTATTTCATTGTCGTAATATTCAATGAACTCACCGTTCTGAGGCTGTGTTTCCTGCAAAGATCCATGACGGTAGATCTCTTTGGTTCTGACTGTGCCGTTGGTGTTGAACATAAGCCATGTGCCGGTTCTTATGCCCAAGTGGTATTTACCTTGCACTTGCATCTTGTTCTTATCTGCGTACATCACGAACTTCCCGTGAAGATTGCCCATCTCGTAATTGGCTTCAACCCAGGATTCCCCTTGCTCAAAGAATTTTAACCATTTGCCGTGCTTTATTCCGTGATGATAGTTGGTCTCTTCTCCTAACTGACCATTCTCATAATAGGTCTTTTGATAACCGTGAAGGGTATCTGAATGGTAGGTTTCTTCTAAGACAAGGATTTCGTTCTCATTGAAATACTGCCAAAGGCTGTCTTTCAATTGTCCTTGGTAGATTCCCTTGGCTTTTATCTTACCATTCTTGTGATACACGTGATTCGCAACCGTACCATCGCCAACATGATTATTGGTGGCTTGCAGTTCTCCATTCTCGTAATAATACTTGAACAGTCCCACAGGTTTATCATCCTTGAATTGACCTTCATATCGGACCTTTCCATTTTTGTAGAGCTTTTTCCAATTACCTTGCTTAAGACCATTCTCATCAGTGCGGTTCATGTCCTGACCAAATGCGAATAGAACCGAAAGCAAGGCCAGGATCAATGAGAAAAGGAAATTGAATTTCGTATTCATGCGTTGTACAAAGATAGTTTTGGGTCAGGCCGCTGCCAACATCTTGTTTCCAGTTGTTCACAACGGTCGGTGGGCAACGATCATTTCACGCTTTCCAGGCGGACCGGGCACTTTCTCTACCATAAATCCTGCCGCAAGCATATTCCTCCGAACCTGACCTTTACAGCAATAGGTCGTCAGAATTCCTCCAGTATCCATCATTGAAAACAGCTTTTCAAAAACGTGCTGTGTCCAGAGTTCGGGCTGAGTCTCCGGTTCAAACGCATCGAAATAAACCAGATCAAATTTTAGGTCTGATTCGAACTCCAGCAGCGAAGTGTGATGCTTGGTCAGTTGAAAGCCATCGTTTAGGTAGACAGATTCGTTCCAGAAAGCCCCATGTATGCTTTCAAAAATTGGTCTATCAATGCAAAGAGCACTGGGCAACGCGTACTCAGCCCAAATTTCCTTTGGAACAGGAAACAGTTCTAGGCCGTGGTAAGAAATTCTGATGCCCGATTCCAGTGCTATCTTACTCGTTATTAAAGCATTCAACCCTGTACCCAACCCCATCTCAAGAATAGAAACATTCGTTTTACCGTTTTGAATGATCCTTCGCAGTCCATTATCAATAAAAACATGGTTTGATTCAGTCAATGCACCGTGCCGAGAATGATAAGTCGAGCCCAGTCGTTCATTCAAAATGGTTTGCGAACCATCGCTTGTGGTAATCAATACGAATTCTAACTGCTTCGGAATGTGCATGGATAATTACCGCAAAGCTGCCAAAATCAGATTCTAACGCAAAGCATGGTATGATCATTGCAAGCTTTTAGACGAATGACTTTAACTTTCATTAACTATCTGCGTATCTTTAGGACGAATTTATGCGACTACTTTCGCAACAGATGAAGAAACTTATACCATATATGCTCATTTCAATTTTGGCGATGCAGAATATTGCGCTTGCTAAAGTTGACGGTGACGTTATCGGAGCCGAGCCTGCTGTTTCTCCTGATTGGGATGCCAAGATCTATCCGAATCCTAACGAGGGTGTTTTCAGCATTATGATAAGTGGTAGTTCTGCCGCTTTGAACGTGGTGGTTTTCAACGTGATCGGAGAGAAGGTATACGAATTGCCGTTCTTAGGCGACCACGGTGCAAAGATCGACCTTTCAAATTTGGAAAAAGGTCTTTACGTGGTGCAGATAGTGGACGAAAAACGTGGAGACGTTCGAACACTTCGCATGCAGGTGAAGTAGTTTCACTTGAATCCCCGCTCCTTCTTAATTCTTTCGTAGGCCTCAGTCAGTTTTTGGAACTTCTCTTTAGCCGCATCCTGATGTTCGGGTCCTAGGTGACTTACCTTATCGGGATGGTACTTGACGGCCATTTTGCGGTACGCCTTTTTTACCTCATCATCGGTGGCTGAGCGGGTAATCTCCAATATCTGATAAACGGTTTCCGTGTTCTCGACCACAAACATGGCCTTAATGCTCATGAAATCAGCTTTGCTAATGCCTAGATAGCTTGATATACGGGTGAGTATATCTACTTCATTTCCATG
>JBJOHR010000284.1:0-16542 GCA_046047575.1 Bacteroidota bacterium
CGGTCCTTCCGAATCAGCCAGGATGGTTGGCTTTGGAACTCATTCCATTAACTATGCTGATCGGACTTTTTATTGTCAATCCGAATGAATCAGTGGTGCTGGTATTGTTCGGAAACTACCAGGGAAGTGTGCGCGACAACGGCTTCTTTTGGGTGAACCCCTTCAACGTGAAGAAGAAGGTCTCTCTGCGGGCGCACAACTTCGACAATGAACCGATCAAGGTGAACGACAAGCTGGGAAATCCTATCATGATCGGGGCTGTCATTGTTTGGAGAGTAAAGGATACTTACAAGGCAGCTTTTGATGTGAACGACTATTTGGAATTCGTTGGCATTCAAAGCGAGGCAGCTTTACGAAATCTTGCCGGGCAATATCCGTACGATGATTTTCAGGATGATGACCATGAGGCGGAAATTTCACTTCGGGGTGGAGGAGAAGAGGTTAACCATAAGCTGGAGGAAGCCCTGGACCACAGCTTGGGAATAGCTGGAATTGAAGTGTTGGAAGCGCGCATAAGCCACCTTGCCTACGCACAGGAAATAGCTGGTGCCATGCTACAACGCCAACAGGCCACGGCAGTTGTTGCTGCTAGGAGGAAGATCGTTGAAGGTGCCGTGGGGATGGTTGAAATGGCCTTGGAAGAACTGAGCAAAAAAGACATCGTTCACTTGGATGATGAGAAAAAAGCTGCCATGGTAAGCAATCTGATGGTTGTGTTGTGCTCAGATAAAAGCGCAGCGCCAGTGGTAAATACAGGTTCTCTTTATAATTGACAGGTCATGAACAACAAATTCAAATTCCTTCAAAAGAAACTTTTCGAATCGGCCGATAAGTTTGAGGCACGCTTGAACGAAGAATGCAGAAAAGGCTATAGACCGATCTCTATGAGTGCGGATAGCGGTGCCAATACAATTGTGGTTCTTCTAGAAAAAACAAGCTGAGTTTTGTCTAAGAAAAAGCCCTTTGTACTACGCCTCGACCCTGAGGTGATGAGTGCCATAGAAAAATGGGCTGCGGACGAGTTCCGCAGTTCCAACGGACAACTGGAGTGGATCGTAAACAAGGCTTTGAAAGACGCGGGTCGACTTCCTAAGAAGAAGCCTTCGGCAGATGAATGATCACATGGGACGTTTGATGAGCATTACATCAATATCTCCATCAACGGTGGAAGTTCCTAGAACGTAATATGCCCCGTTTTTCTCGATCAGATCGGTTCCGCGCTGGTCGCCTTCTGCTCCGAAATTCAATTCTTCCAGCACATTTCCATTTGGGTCTGTCTTGATGAAGTAGACCTGTTCTGCGCTGCCAAAACTGTTCGTTCGCCCAAGAAAAACATAGTTTCCTTCCGAATCGGCCAGAACGCCTTCGCCACCTTCGTGTTCGGTCAATCCACCGAATTCCTGTTCCCAAACCACTTGCCTGTTCAGGTCCAGTTTGGTTGCCAGTAACTTGTGTGTCGGGTCAGTGCTTGCAGAGTGGTTGCTCATTACAAAACCACCATCCGCAGTAAGTTGTATGGCCTGACTTTCCTCGTAGCCTGAGCCGCCAAAGGTGAAGGACGCCAAGCTGTCTCCCTCCGTACTTACGCTCTGCAGATAGATGTCGCGGTCGCCAGCGCCAAAACTGCCTGTGAATCCGAAGAGTAGCACCTCGAATCCGTCCAATTCAAGCAGCTCCGAGCCTCCGTCCACGCCATCACCTCCAAAGGTTCTGCTCCATAGTTCCATGCCGTTGTCATCGGTTCGTACCACGTACATGCTGGCAGGTCCTGGACCAAAACTTTGGGTAGTGCCAATAACCATGAAGCCGCCATTCTGCAATTCGATGACATCGCGGCCAATGTCTGACATCGGTCCACCAAACTGTTGTTGCCAGAGAGTGTTCCCGTTAAGGTCGAGTTTCATCAGCAGAATATTCTTATCGCTAGTTTGTGAACTGATGGTTCCGGCAAGGATCAGCGCATTATCGGAGGTTTGTTTAACACTCCACCCTTCGGTGCCTTGACCCAAATTGCGCTGCCAACGCACGTTTCCATTGAAATCGATTTTCCAGAGAAATGCCTCTTTTGAATTTCCAGTCTCCGTTGATCCAACGATGAGAATTCCATCGCTAAGCGGTATCAATCGGTTAGCCTCTTGATTTCCAGCTGCTGGAATTGTAATACTGAATTCGGGTACTTCTTCTTCCTCCACGTCATATCTGCAACAGGTCAGCAGCAGACCGAATCCGAGAAAGGGGAGTAATAGATGTTTCACGCGCGCTGAACGCCTGAGTACGGAGAATATTGCAACGTTCAGAACTGCACCTTTTTCTTCAAGGTCGAATCGCCACGCTTGATAATGACCGTGGTCTTATCGCCCTTCTTGAAAGACGACAATCCTTGCATATAGCTTTGCATGTCGGTCACATCGATCTTACCCATTTTGATAACGATGTCTCCTTCCATCATTCCTGCTTTGGAAGCTGGTTTATCGTCTTTTACCCCCGATATACGCATGCCTTTACCGTCAAACAGATAATCTGGAACAACACCGAGCGTAACGCTGAAACTCACTTTCTGACCTTGATCTTCCTCCTTGGTTTTAGTGAACGCGATCTCGCCATCGTCATTCAGTTCAGAAATCAGAGCGAAGATGTATGAACCGATCTGGTTCATGCCTTCAAAGTTCAGTTTATCCATATCATCACTCGGTCTGTGATAATCATCGTGTTGCCCGGTAAAGAAGTGCAGAACGGGAATATCCTTTAAGTAGAACGATGTGTGGTCGCTGGGGCCAACACCACTTTCTGAGAGCACCAGTTTAAAACGACCTTGGTTCAGCTTCTCCAATGTTTCCTTCCAAACAGGCGAAGTTCCCGTTCCGTTAATGGCCAAGGTGGTCTCTGCGTTCAGGCGGCCCACCATGTCCATGTTGATCATGTAGTTGACATCGGCCAACTTCAGTGTTGGCTCTTTGGCGAAGAAGTTGGAGCCCCAAAGACCACGTTCCTCCCCAGAGAAAGCAATGAAGAGATAGTTGTTTTCTTTCGGCCCATTCTTGAGTTTCTCTGCCAATTGAAGGAGTACTGCCACACCACTGGCATTGTCATCTGCGCCATTGTGAATGGCCGGTTCGCCCGTATGCAACGAACCGTGGGCCCCATAACCCAAGTGGTCGTAGTGCGCCCCGATGATGACCGTGGTCTTTGCGCCATTATCAATGAATCCGGCAACGTTTCTTCCAACAACTCTACCCGTGTCGGTAGGAGTGGTGGAATGAGGATCTTGCTCCTGTTTTCGGCTAAAGCTTTGGAAAAAGCCTTCTGTACCCTTTGGAATAAGGCCTATTTCTTCATACCGTCTAGCAATGTACTCCGCGGCCAGTTGTTCGCCTGCGGTTCCTATTTCGCGGCCTTCGAGTTTATCGTTGGCCAGATAACTGACATCTGCTTTAAGCTGATCGACCGCATCCTGCGACCATGCCGTAAACGAAAGCATGAAAAACGATAGAATGAAAAGCGTGTACCTCATATCAGTGATTTGCTGCGAATGTCGCAACAATCCCGCTCATGCACGTAGCTTTGCGCACAGAATACCCACAAATGATGAGAACAGTTCCATTTATCCTTTTAACCTTATTCCTTTATTCCTGCAGCAGTCAGCATGACCACGATGGCTATTCGGGTGCCACCAAGACCAGCATGCTGCATTATCCGCAGGAAACGCATTTTGATACGGTGATACAATTGACCAATGGTGGCGATAATGCAGAGGCTTATTGGAGTTTTGACGATAGTGGAATTGTGTTTCAGGCCACCAATGCGGCTTGGGGCGATTCGTGCGATCAGATCTATTTTACCACAGTGGCAGATGCAGAACGCATGATGACCGAGCGTCCGCAACGCATTAGCACAGGGCAGGGCAGAACCACGTGTTCTTACTTCATGCCCGGGGATAGCACCATTGTTTATGCGAGCACGCATTTGGCTGACCCGAACTGTCCGCCAAAACCTGCCAAGCGCGAGGACGGCAAATACGTGTGGCCAGTGTATGCGGGCTTCGACATTTTTGTGGCCGATCTGAAGGGGAATATTCTTTCTCAATTGACGAATGAAGCGGGCTACGATGCCGAACCGACCGTTTCGCCAAAAGGCGACCTGATCGTTTTTACCAGTCTGAGAAGTGGTGATCTTGAACTGTATACCATGAACATTGATGGAAGCGATGTGAAGCAGATAACTTGGGAATTGGGCTACGATGGTGGTGCGTTCTTCTCGCCTGATGGGGAGAAACTGATTTTCCGTAGCAGCCGACCAGAGACGGAAGAAGAAGTTGCCGATTACAAATCACTGCTCGAACAAGGTTTGGTTACACCTACCGAAATGGAATTGTACATCTGCAATGTGGATGGCTCTGAGCTTAGAAAACTGACCGACCTCGGTAAGGCCAACTGGGCTCCGTTCTTTCATCCAAGCGGGGAGAAGGTGATCTTCTCCTCCAACCATGCATCCGAAAAGGGTTATCCCTTCAATCTGTTTATGATAAACCTAGATGGAACTGGGCTTGAACAAGTGACCTTTGATGGTGTGTTCGATGCGTTTCCGATGTTCTCTCCGAACGGAGAATACCTGCTTTTCAGCAGCAACAGAAACAACGGAGGTACGCACGATACCAACCTTTTCTTGGCAAAGTGGGTTAATTGAAAAAGGCATCTCCAACTTGTTGGAAATGCCTTTCGTGTTTGAAAAAGTATGTTTCTATTGTTTTATGAACCTTGCCCGGCCAATGATATCATTCTCATGGTTCACTGCCTGAAGGATGTAGATTCCATCTGCTAGCGAAACAATATTGAGTTCGGTTCTAGCTGCTTGAATAACTGTTGTGGTGATTTGCTTACCGGTCATGTCCATGACCTGAAGTGACACAGTGCCAGAAACAGTTTCATTCAACTCAACAGTAAGTGAGGTGGTGCTTGGGACCGGATAAACGGCCATTCCGAACAGACCGCTCTGTTCAATTATTCCCGGATTGACGGTGGTGGTGTCCTCTTCAAGAATGTTCACGCAGTAATCCTCTACTTCGCCATCCTGACCTTCATCGCAGGAGGTCTGCGGGTAGTCTCCTCCGAACTGGCTTCCGTAAGCCATGGAAACGCGCATGCGGGTAGAACCAAGGTTGGCCGAAAGTGGAATGTCAATACTGCCCGTAACCGCATTCTGACTTCCATCGGTGTCGTCAAACAGCAACTCCTGCGCGCTGAATGTTCCGTTCTGATCAAGGTCTATCCAAATTCGGAAATGCTCTCTGAACGACTGTCCGGAGAAATCAGGACTCAAACTCAACGCGTAGCTTTCTCCACGCTGAAGGTCAACGGACTGGTCGGTAAAATCCTCGTAACCATCTTCCGAACCATCGGTGGTGTTGTCAAGGTCAGCAACGGTAACATTGCCGATCCATTCGAACTCTGTGCTGCCGGCAGATGCACAGTAGGTAAGATCGGTACAGGCACCGCAGCCGAAGGTTTGCGTGGTTACGGATGGCGTGTAGTCCGTTGTGCCACCAGCACAGTCAGACGCTACACGAACCTGATAGTCCGTGCACGGTTCAAGGTTGGTGAGCAGATACGTTACGCCTAGAATGCTTGGGCTTACGTTGTTCCAAGTAGGCGTGCCCAATTCTCTCCATTGCAGTTGGTAGCTATTGGCTGCAATCACCGTGTTCCAAGCAACCAAGATGGAAGTATCCGTAGCGTCTGAAAGCACCAGCCCGTCAGGTGCTTCGCAGCAGCCATCTGTTGAAATGAACAAGGTATCAGACCAATCGCTTGTAGAGCCATTGCAGATCGATTGCGCCAAGAACCAATATTCCTCGCAGGCATTCAGGCCTGTAAGTCCGTACTGGGTCTGTGTCAGATTGAAGATAACGGTGGCAGCACCGCCAATCGTTCCATAGCTGATGTTGAAGGAGTCTACCTCTGCCAAACTGCCCCATGCAATGTCGGCACTCACATCTGTAACGTTGCTGGCCGTTAAGGTGAAGGGTGCCAAGCAGCCTCCGCTTGAACAGTTGTTCAGTATCTGATCCAATGCTCCTTTCAGGTTCAATCTTCCGCCTGTAACACATTCGTTTGTAAGATTCGCCACAGGGTCAACTCCGTTGAAAATGGCATCGCGTACCATTTGGGCGGCCAAGGCCGGATCGGAGTGCGCAATGGCGGCCAACGAAGCACACGGTGCCGAATACATCAGTGCAATGGCACCAGCGGTGGCCGGAGATGCAAAGGAAGTTCCGCTGGTGGTGGTGTAGTTGCCTCCGGCAGATGTTGTTCTCACATCTTCACCGGGTGCACCCAGGTCAACCGTTGTGGCTCCGTAGCCCGAGAAGGTCCGTACATCTTCATTGTTGGTGGCCGTCACAGAGACCATGTATTCGCTGGAGCAGGCGGTTGGAAGATCGCCCACATTGTCAATGTTCACGTTATTGTTGGCCGTTGCACCTGCACTGAGAATACCTGCCGCACCCAAGGTGTCGTAGAAAGCGCACCACAGTGGAGCGTCCAATGGGTCGGCATTGTCAATACCCCACGATGAGTTGGTGGCCACTACGAACGCGCCCAAACTACCGCCCGAACTTTCGTAGAGTCTGCGCATGACCAAGGGGTAGGTATAGGCTTCTATCACATTGGCTTCGTTGGGATTGTTGCCATTGCCAATGCTTCCGTAGGTCATGTTCATGATCTTCACGTTCCAGTTTACACCCGCCACGCCCGTCCCGTTGTTGCCAACCGCACCGATCATTCCGGCCACGTTCACACCATGGCTTCCGCCATCCACATCATCATCATCGCTCACCGGATTCCAACCCAGATGATCATCCACATAGCCGTTGTTATCATCATCCTGGTTGTTGTTCGGGATTTCGTTGTAGTTCACCCAATTGTTGGCCATCAGATCAGGATGGTCAAGGTCGCCACCATCGTCTACCACACACACCACTATGGTATCGCCCGTGGCCGTTACACCGCCAGTGGTAATGTCCCAAGCCTCGTCAGAATCGATGTCGGCATCGGGCGTTGCACTTCCAGCGCCATTGTTTATATGCCACCATTGCTGGCCCAACTGTGGGTCGTTTGGTGTTGTTTCGCGATTGTGGATGTAATGATTGAGCTGAATCAACGTCACGCTAGGGTCATTCCATAATTGTTGTAGGAATTGTTGGTGATGGATATTCTGATTGAACTCTAGCAGATAAGCCGCCATAGGGGCAGAGAGGAGTCTGTTCAATTTGAGCCCGGTTGCTTGCCCATTAAAGGTTTGGTTGGCCGCTATGAGTTCATTCACCTTTTTGCTGGGAACCTGAACTATGATGTTTCCGGGTACTATCTGTGGTTTTTCTTGCGCGAACGCCAAAGCCACAAACAAGACACAGCATACAAGTAAAGAGAGATTTTTCATTTAGGTCATTTGGTTAAGTGGACGTAAATATAGAAGCGCAGTTGGGGATAATTGTTCGGCAGGATACACTCAAACAAAAGAAACCCCGAACCGCTTTCGCTGTCCGGGACTTTCAACCTTGACCAACTTCTATGCTCAGAACGGATACTTGTTCTCGTCTATGATCACTTTGGCAATTCTTCTGCGGGCGTCTTTCACGTTGTAAACGTCCGTTTTCGTGAAACGCTTGATGCCCAGGCTCATCATCTTCAACTCATCGCCTTCGGCATAGGAAGCAATGGCGTCCTTGGCCCACTTCCAAATGTTGTCGGCTGTATCGTTGAAGTAAACCTTTACCATATCAATCTGTGCAGCACAGGCGGCTTCGCCCTTCACGCTTACCATCTTCTCAGCTCTCAGCAGCGCAGATTCTGCGGTGTAGATGGCAATCAGAATATCGGCAATGTTCATCAGCACTTCCTGCTCCTTGGCCAAGCTCATTGCCAATTTCTGAACCGCAGAACCAGCTACCATCAACGCAGCTTTCTTGAAGTTCTTCAGGTAACCTTTCTCCTTACCGAAAAGGGTGGTGTCCTCTTCGCCAAGCTCAGGAATGCTCATCAACTCGCCAGCAACCTTCTGTGCTGGTCCCATCAGATCCAACTCACCTTTCATGGCTTTCTGAAGCATCATGTTCACGGTAAGCATACGGTTGATCTCATTGGTTCCTTCGAAGATGCGGTTGATGCGGGCATCGCGGTACGCACGCTCTACTGGAGACTCGGCACTGAAGCCCATGCCACCGTAGATCTGCACGGCCTCATCTACAATGTAGTCGATGGCCTCCGAACCGAACACTTTCAGAATGGCGCATTCCACCGCGTACGATTCCACGCCCTTCAACTTGGCCTTTTCAGGGTCCATGCCTTCGGCAATGTAGCGGTTGATGCAGTTCTCAATATCCTGACCTGCACGGTAGGTGGCAGACTCGTTCACCCAATTGAGGATGCTCTGCTGCGCCAATTTGTATTGGATGGCTCCGTACTTCGAGATAGGACGCGTGAACTGCTCGCGCTCGTTGGCGTACTTCACAGACTGCGTAATGGCCTGCTTACCACCACCGATGGCAGCTGCACCCAATTTGATACGACCGATATTGAGGATGTTCACCGCGATTTTGAAACCGTTGCCTCTTTCAGAAAGCAGGTTCTCCACCGGAACTTTCACATTATTGAAGAACACCTGACGGGTAGATGAACCCTTGATGCCCATCTTCTTCTCCTCCGCATTCAGGCTCACGCCTTCCCACTTGCCTTCCACAAGGAATGCTGATAGGTTCTTGTCGTCATCGATCTTGGCGAAAACCGTGAAAAGATCTGCGAAACCAGCATTGGTGATCCACATCTTCTGTCCGTTCAGAATGTAGTATTTACCATCTTCAGAAAGTGTTGCTTTCGTCTTACCGGAGTTGGCATCCGATCCGGCACTTGGCTCGGTCAATGCGTAAGAAGCCTTCAATGCGCCACTTGCCAGACCTGGAAGATACTTCTGCTTTTGCTGCTCGTTTCCGTAATACTGCAACGGAAGTGTTCCGATCCCTGTGTGTGCGGAAATGGCCACTGAGAACGAATGCCCGGAACCTGTTGCTTCGGCCACCAAACAGCTGGTGTTGAAGCTGGCTCCCATGCCACCATACTCCTCAGGAACGGTGATGGCCAACAGACCCAACTCACCTGCCTTGTCCATCAGACCGGCCATCAGACCTTCCTCCAAGGTGTCGATGCGGTCCAAATTCGGGGTTACTTCCTGTGCAATGAAATCACGACAAGTCTGCGCGATCATCTGCTGCTCTTCCGTCCACTCTTCCGGGGTGAACACATCTTGGTACTCCGACTCGCGAACGAGCCACTCACCACCTTGCAGCGCCTTTTTTTCTACTGTTTCCATTTTATGATTATTTGATAATTAGAGACCCCTCCAACCTCCCCAAAGGGGAGGCTTTTGGTGCCTTGATTAAACGTTATTTGTTCTTCCTATTCATCGTGCTAGCCCCTCCTTTGGAGGGGTTGGGGAGGTTTTACATCATTTCAAACACCCCAGCGGCACCTTGTCCGGTTCCTACACACATGGTAACCATACCGTACTTACCGCCTGTTTTCTTCAATTCATTCATCATCTGAACAGTGAGCTTACCACCTGTACAACCAAGTGGGTGACCCAAAGCGATGGCACCACCGTTCACGTTCACTTTATCCTCATTGAGGCCAAGTGTGCGGACAACCGCCAACGACTGAGAGGCGAATGCTTCGTTCAGTTCAATGATGTCAAGGTCATCTTGCTTTATGCCGGCCAGCTTCAGTGCCTTTGGAATGGCGGTGATTGGACCCACACCCATGATGCTCGGCTCAAGACCTGTGACGGCATACGATGCCACACGGGCAATGGGCTGCACGCCAAGTTCCTTCAATTTCTTTTCGGAAACCACCAGTACGAATGCGGCACCGTCAGAAGTTTGAGAAGCGTTTCCAGCCGTTACCGAACCACCGGTTTTGAACACGGGCTTGAGGGCCGAGAGTGCTTGCAGCGAAGTCCCCTTGCGTGGGCCTTCATCGGTATCTACCACAAACGAACGCTCCTGACGCTTCTCATTGGCATCCAAGTAAACTTCGTTCACTGTAATCGGAACGATGTCATCCTTGAAACGTCCGCTGGCAATGGCTGCCAACGCTCTATCGTGCGAACGCACCGAGAACGCATCCTGATCCTCGCGGCTCACGTTGTATTTCTCGGCCACGGCCTCAGCGGTCAATCCCATTCCCCAGTACCAGTCGCTATGGTATTTGGCCACCTGATAGTTGGGCGTTACTGTCCAGCCTCCGAAAGGCATGGGGCTCATGCTTTCCACACCGCCTGCAATGACGCAATCGGCCAATCCTGCATGGATCTTGGATGCGGCTATTGCAATGGTTTCCAAGCCCGATGAGCAATAGCGGTTCACGGTCATGCCTGGAACTTTCACGGTGTCCAATCCCATCAAAGAGATCATTCTACCGATGTTCAGACCGAGTTCTGCCTCTGGCGTGGCACAGCCAGCTATGACATCGTCAATCGTGTCCTTATCTAAATTAGGAACAGATGCTACCAGATGTTTAATGACATCTGCGGCAATGTCGTCTGGGCGGGTGAATTTGAAAACTCCCCTTGGTGCCTTACCTACTGCCGATCTGAATCCTGCTACAATGTATGCGTCCATTTTACTTGATGTTTATCGTTTGATTCTTCTGTTCTTCTTGTTTTTTGAGTTCCTCTATGGAAACCCCATTCTTTGCTATGAGCACTCCGTCCTTATAAGTATAGGTGTATTTGAGTTCGCCAAAGGAGTTATAGTATTTCCAATCGCCCTCCTTGAAGCCATCCTTGTACGACCCCTCAGAACTGATCTCGCCTGAGTTGTGGTAATATTTGACCCAATAACCTGTTCGTTTGTTCCGCTCATATTCGCCTTCCATTTTGGTGGCTCCTGTGTAGTAGAACTTTCGGTATTCGCCATGCTTCTTACCATCGAAATACTCGGCCTGCTCCATAAGTTCTCCCGTGTGGGGATAGTACCTGCTGGACATGCCATGCTTTTTATCGTTCTGATATTCGATCTCAGCAATAAGCAATCTTGATGCGGAGTAGAGTTTCCAAAGTCCTTGCTTTCGGTCAAACTCATCACGCTCATTCCGGTGCTTGTCCTTGGGCGGAGAGAATTTCGGTCGCTCCGAAGATTGACCGAAAACCACCACAGGCGCGGCAGAAAAAATGAGTATGACGAGGTATTTTGCAATTGCGTTGGACATGGTTTCCCTTTGCTCTTATACAAAGGAAAGGATCAGTTTCTAAGTGGTCTACCAGTTGTTACCAGGCTCTGCATCCTTTCCATTGACTTTTTGGTCATGGCCAATTTGAGGAATGCCTTTCTTTCCAAACCGAGCAGGTATCGTTCAGATACTTCGGTCGGTGCAGAAAGGTCGCCTCCGGCCAACACATAGCCGAACTCTTCAGAAATGATCCTGTCGTGTTCAGAAATGTACTTGGCACTTTCCATGCTCCTTGCACCTGCAACGAAAATTCCTAGGCCTTTCTTGCCTAGCACCTTGATATCTGTTCTTTCAACTGGTTTGGAATAGCCTTGCTCATGCAACTCAAGCACTGCGCGTTTTGCCCGTGCAATGCGTCTTTCCGAATTCACGCAGACCTCATCAATTCCCTTACGGAAAATGCCCAATTCGAAAGCCTCTTCGGCAGATGTGGCCACCTTAGCCATACCAACGGTTAGGAAACGTTCTCTCAAAGCTGGGAGCTCCAAGTTTTCTTTTTGGAAATCGTCTGAAGCGCGCAACGCCATTTCCTTCGATCCAGCTCCGGCAGGAATAACACCAGCACCGAACTCAACCAATCCGATGTAAGTCTCGGCTGCCGCGATGACCTTATCTGAATGCAGGCAGATCTCGCAGCCGCCACCCAAGGCCATGCCGTGAGGGGCAGAAACAACAGGAATGGATGAGTAACGGATTCTCATCACCGTGTCTTGAAAGGCTTTCACAGCCATATCCAATTCTTCCACTTCCTGTTGTGCAGCAAGCATGAAGATCATTCCCAAGTTGGCACCTGCTGAGAAGTTCTCGCCATTGTTAGCAATCACAACTCCTTTCCATTTTGCATCGCCTTCGGCAAGATCAATGGCTTTATTGATTCCTTGCAAAATCTCGCTTCCGATGGTGTTCATCTTCGTATGGAACTCCAAGTTCAGAACGCCATCACCAATGTCAAAAATGGTTGCACCTGCATTGCTCCAAACCACGTTGGTCTCGCGCAGGTTGTCCAAAATGATAAGGTCTTCCGTTCCAGGAATAACCTTGTAAGACTTGGATGGAATATCGTAGTACAACTTCTGTCCGTTTTTCACAGAGTAGAATGTGTCGCAACCAGCAGCAAGCATGTCGTAAACCCACTGAGCAGGCTTCTTGCCAGCGGCTTCCATGGCTTTTGCTGTTTCGGCTACGCCTAATGCATCCCAAGTAGCGAATGGGCCCAACTGCCAGCCAAAACCAGCACCAAGAGCATCATCGATCTTATAGAGGTCATCCGTTATTTCCGGAATTCTGTTCGATACATATTGGAACAATCCGTAGAATGCTTTTCGGTAGAATTCGCCTGCTTTGTCCGTTCCGCCAGCAAGAATCTTCATTCTCTTTTTGAGATTGTCTTCTGCCTTGGCTGCTTTCAAGGTTGGGAAATCCACCTTTCCAGCAGGCTGATATTCCATTGTTTTCAGGTTCAATTCCAAAATGTCCTTTCCAACTTTCTTGAAGAAACCTTGTCCTGACTTAGAACCCAACCAACCATTCTCCGTCATTTTAGAGATGTAAGACGGCATATCGAATGTTGCTCTTGCCTCATCGTTTGGGCAGTTCGCTTTCAAACCGCCAGCAACCAGCACTAGCGTGTCCAATCCAACCACATCGCAGGTTCTGAAGGTTGCAGACTTGGCACGACCCAAGATCGGCCCGGTCATTTTATCAACTTCAGTAACCGTCAGATCCATTTCTTCTACCAAATGGAACAATGCCTGAATACTCGCAACTCCAACTCGGTTGGCAATGAATGCTGGCGTATCCTTACAAAGCACCATGGTCTTTCCGAGAAAACGATCACCGTAATCCATCAAGAAGTCAACAACCGCTTGATCTGTTTTGGCTGTCGGGATGATCTCCAACAATTTCAAATAACGTGGTGGGTTGAAGAAGTGGGTTCCACAGAAATGCTTCTGGAAATCTTCGCTTCGACCGTCCAACATTTGGTTGATCGGAATACCTGAAGTGTTAGAGGTGATCAATGTTCCAAGTTTGCGGTATTTCTCCACATTCTCAAACACTTGCTTTTTGATATCCAGACGCTCAATAACTACTTCGATGGTCCAATCGCAATCAGCGATCTTCGCCATGTCATCGGTAAAGTTTCCGGTCTTGATGCGGTTGGCATACGACTTCTTGTAGAGCGGATTCGGGTTCGACTTGATGGCAAACGCCAAGGCATCGTTTACAATTCTATTTCTTACAGCAGGATGATCGGTTGTCAATCCTTTTGCAGCTTCGGCAGCGTTCGGCTCTCGTGGTACGATGTCGAGCAAAAGCACTTCCACACCTACGTTGGCGAAATGACACGCGATCCGCGAGCCCATCACCCCAGAACCAAGCACCGCTACTTTCTTAATAGTCCTCTTCATTTTTTTAGTGATTAGTGAAAGGCAAGCAGCGTAACCGCCATTGCCTTGTTATTCATTGCTAATTTTTAATTCCTAATTGATTCACGTTTACTTTATCGTATATCGACTTCTTGTCGATGATCTCGTTGATCGTGTTTGCTACTTCGAAGAATACGTCCAGCTTCTCGGAAGGAACAAGATCTCTCACTGCTTTGTTGAAGGCGACCACTCCGATCTTCGCCAATTCGCGTTTTTTCTTGCCTTCATCAGTCAAAAAGATTCGCATCACACGCCCGTCTGTTGGGTCCGGTTTTCGTTCCAAGTAACCTTTTTCCTCCATGGTCTTCAGCATGCGCGTAAGGCTACGTGGTTCCATTCCCAAGGCAGGCGCGATCTTGGTAGCAGGGGTTCCTTTTTCAACATCAATGTTTAGTAGAACAAACCCCGAAGCCGCACTTACATCGTGCTGAGCGCCTGTGGTGTTGTACAATCGGGAAATGGCGTGCCACGTGGTCTTCGTAGTAAAACACACACTTTCTTCCGGACGTAAATGACGTTTCTGTGCCATTGACTGCGAATGTATTAAATAGTATGCATGCATACCAAATGTTGAAAACTATTATGCGTGCATACGTTTTCTGGCCGACAGTTTAGCGCTTATAGATTCCCAAGGTTGTGGCAGTCAAGGATTGTTGAAGTGTTATCAATTTGTGATTTAAGTAAATGAACGTAGCGGGTCTTACCAAATCTTCGGTAGGTTTGGAATCACAAACCCTTTAATCTAATACACACATGAAAAAAGTACTTTTCCTTGCTGTTTTTGCTTTCGGAGCAACAACCCTTACTTCTTGCAACCAAGAAGATTGCTGTAAACTTTTGACCGTTAAATACTGTGAGGGCGATGAGCCATCAGGATTGACATGGGATGAGTATAAAGCTCAATTGGATGCAGCAGGTTATAACTGCGATTGATTTTTTCTGCTGTTATTAATCAAAAGCCCGTCAATGTTGGCGGGCTTTTTCGTTTTAAAGCGTATGAATTCAGTCGTTAAGAAAACGGGACGGTTAGTGGTATCGTTGGCGTTATTGATAGGACTCTTTTCAATAGCAGTACGCACATCGGCCATTTTTGATTTCGCATTGCTGGAATGGAAACTGGGATGGATGACTTCTTTCTTATTTCCACGAGTACTTTTTTTGATAGTGACCTTGGCGCTTTCAGTGTCTGTAGTCACATTTTGTGATGGTGCTGTGTGGCTTCGCACGTTGATTTTTGTGACCATTTTCGGATTCTGCATAGTCGGTTTCGTTCTGCTGAACCCCCCTTACAATTCGGATTGGAGTAAGAAAGGGATTGTTCTCCAAGATGAACCAGCGGCTCAAGCTATCGAAGCTTTTTTAGATTCCGCGTATACTGATTTTGAAGGTGTGGTGTGTTTGGCATTGCATGATTGTCCGTATTGCATCAACGCGATTCCATTGCTGGAATTACTTTCAGAAAGAAATACCGACCTGAGGGTGGTGGTGATGGTGTATGCAGTGAATTCGCAAAGCATGGCTAATTTCAAACTACATGTCAAGGAAACAGACATGGACATTTATCGCGCTCCGAAGCCAGAGGAAACCTTTGCTTTGGCAATGGGAACTTTTCCGGCATATGTTTACGTAAAGAATGGACGAGCCCAGTATCTATGGACCAACGCTCAGTTTGGGTTTCCGGCTTTGGACTGGATTGAGGCGGGGCTGAATTGAGTTTCAGTTAACTGTCGCACTATCGGCCACCCGCGTACTTGGCGTTTCAATACTCAGGTTCGGAATGCGCTCCAGATACTCCGTTTCCAGACTGATGTGGCCGAATTCCTCGGTCACTTTTCCACGCAGTTTGTAAATGCCTGGCCCACGGAACGGGTATCTATCGGCCACATTCGGGAACTGCACGCTATTGATCCATTGTCCTTCGAGGTCGATGAGATTGCCGAAGGTCATGTATTTGCCATCGCTGGTGTGCGTGCCGCGCACATGCACACGATAACCGATGATTTCCACGGTCTCATTCACACGCTGGTTCATCTCCGCAACCGTCAGTGTTGGCAGGCCAGTTCTATCTATTAGGTCGAACGGTGAAATGGTGACAGGGAACCCGAGCAGTTCCATTTCATCGTAAGCATTTTCCAGTTCGTGATACCAGAGTTCGGGCAATCGGAATTCCTTCACTTCGGCATCGAAAAGCTTTCGAACAGGTCGAGAAACTTTGGTGTGACCAAGGAGGAAATGGGCGTCCCACAACAGTGCTTTCTTGTCCAAACCTGTAAAGCGTAGCGTGCCAATTCGAATGAGAATACGCAGCTGTTCCAACGAAACAGGAACGCGTTTCACCATATCACGCAGGTCTTGGAATACGCCATTTTGATGACGTTCCATTAGAAGCTGCTTCAGCGTTTCACTTTCCAAACCCGCGATCATTCCCAGTCCGATGAAAATGTCTTTGCCGTAGATGTTGGCTCCGCTGTTGCTTCGGTTAACGCACGGCAGGTGAATTTTCGCGCCATGCAACTTGGCTTCGTGCAGATACAGTTCCTGCGAGTAGAAGCCGCCACCATTATTTACCGTAGCCACCATGTATTCGAGCGGATAATGCGCTTTTAGGAACAGCGCCTGAAAACTCTCCACTGCGTAGCTGGCCGAATGGCCTTTGGCAAACGCAAAATTCCCAAAACTCATAATCTGCTCCCAGATCTTCTCGATGGTTTCCTTCGGATGACCTTTTGCAATGCAATTGCTGAAAAATTGGTCTTTCACCGACCAGAATTCGTTGCGCTCACGGAATTTCCACGACATGCCTCTGCGCAGCGTGTCGGCTTCTTCCAACGTGAGGTCGG
>JBJOHR010000285.1:0-10535 GCA_046047575.1 Bacteroidota bacterium
ATCAGAAAAGAAGGAAACGGCTGCTCATCTGGAGTTTGGGAATGATGTTGTTCTTCTCCAATTCGTTCATCATAGATGAGCTCATCCGGCTTTGGGAAGTAGAGGTAACCCTTACTGGCGACATCGACCCATCCATCAAAACTGCCATTCTTTTGGGTGGTGGCGTTTACCACGACAAGGAAACGGACAGGATCAAATACGGGAAGAATGCCGATCGGTATCTGTCGGTCTTGGAGCCTTACCGAGATGGTATTGTGGAGAAAGTGGTGGTGGCAGGTGGTCCGGCCAATTATTTGGAACCGTGGGCCAAGGAATCGGAGATCATCAAGGGACTTTATGTGCTTTGTGGCATTCCGTCCGAAGACGTGATTATTGAAGACAAGAGTTTGAACACCCATGAGAATGCGGTCAATTGCAAACCGATTCTGGAGAGCTTGGGAGAAAAGCGGTTTCTGCTTGTCACCTCATCCATCCACATGCGAAGGGCCAAGGCTTGCTTTGCTAAGCAAGGAATTGATGTACAGCCGTATTCGGCCATGAAAATGGTGGGCACCAGAAGATGGGAGGTCGATTACCTATTGGTCCCCACCATCGACAACTTTGGTAAATGGCGGGCACTGATCCATGAATGGATCGGCTACCTGACCTACAAAGTGCGCGGTTACGTTTGAACTACTTCTTGAAAATGAAGTAGACCGCGAGTACGAGAAATCCGAAGCCGATCAGGTGATTCATACGGAATGTTTCGGTTTTGAATACGGTGACGGCAATGATGGTAAATACCACCAGACCCACCACTTCCTGAATGATGCGCAGCTGAAACAGATTGAACGGACCGCCATTGCCCTCATAGCCGATGCGATTGGCAGGAACCATGAAATTGTATTCGAAGAAGGCCATGCCCCAACTGATGAGAATGACTGCAAACAGCCCGAGGTTCTTGCTCCATTCCATGTCCTTGAAACGGAGGTGACCGTACCAGGCAAATGTCATGAAGGTGTTGCTCAGCGCAAGTAGCGCGACCGTATAAAGCCCTTTCATCTACACGAGCGCGGCCAACTGCTCCTCCAACGCTTTGATCTTCGCTTCCGCGTCTGCTTTCTTGTTTCGCTCGATGGCAATTACTTGCTCTGGTGCACCCGAAACGAATCGTTCGTTGCTCAGTTTCTTCTCAACCGAGGCCAAGAAACCTTTCGCGTAATCGAGTTCCTTCTCCAGTTTTTCCTTTTCCTCAGAAGCATCTACCAAACCTGCCAGCGGAACATAGAACTCAGCACCCTTAACCACAAAAGCCGAAGCAGAAGCTGGTGCTTCAGAAGTCTCCGCAATTGATTCGAGATTGGCCAATTTCCGGATCACAGGATTGAACGCATCGCTGTAGTCTCCTTTCACCAATAGGTTCAATTTCTCCTTTGGAGCGATCTGCTTTTCGTTACGGATCCTTCGCACTTCCATGATCACCTTCTCCGCATTTTCGAAACCGGAAAGAAGTTTCTCATCAACCGATTCCGCCTTTGGCCATGGTGCCACGATCATGCGGTCTTCTTTTCCGCGCTTGCCCATATTATCCCAAATTTCTTCGGTGATGAATGGCGTGAACGGATGAAGGATCTTCAGCAGTTTCTCCAAAATCTCGACCGTGGCATCCAAGGTTGCTTTATCAATCGGTTGCTGATACGCAGGCTTCACCATCTCGAGATACCACGAGCAGAAGTCGTCCCACACCAGCTTATACGTGGTCATCAGCGCATCGCTCAATCGGAACTTATCGTAGTGGTCGTTCAAAACTTCCAACTCTTTGCTGAACCGAGAATTGAACCAATCAATGGCGATTTTCGCTTCGGCAGGTTGCTTCAAATTCGCATCCACTTCCCAACCTTTTATCAGTCGGAATGAATTCCAGATCTTGTTGTTGAAGTTCCTCCCTTGCAGGCAAAGTCCTTCATCAAACAGCAGGTCATTTCCTGCGGGAGATGAAAGCAGCATTCCCACACGAACGCCATCTGCACCATAGTTGGCAATGAGGTCGAGCGGGTCGGGCGAGTTGCCCAACGATTTGCTCATTTTCCGTCCGAGTTTATCGCGCACAATTCCAGTCAGATACACGTTTTTGAACGGAAGTTCACCGCGGTATTCGTAGCCTGCCATTACCATTCGCGCCACCCAGAAAAAGAGGATTTCCGGAGCAGTAACGAGGTCGTTGGTCGGGTAGTAGTAGTTGATGTCCTTGTTGTTCGGGTCTTTGAAACCATCGAACACGGAAATTGGCCACAGCCAAGATGAGAACCACGTATCTACCACGTCTTCGTCCTGCTTCAAGTCTTCAGCAGAGAACGTTGAACCTTGAGCTTTGAACTTTTCAACGGCTTGTTCAGCAGTTTTCGCCACCACGTAATTCCCTTTTGAATCATACCAAGCAGGAATCCGCTGCCCCCACCACAATTGGCGGCTGATGCACCAATCGCGCACATTCTCCATCCAATACTTGTACGTGTTGATGAACTTGTTCGGGTGGAACTGAATGTTGCCGTTCAGCACGTTTTCCAGCGCTGGTTCGGCCAGTTTTTTCATACTAACGAACCACTGCTCCGAAAGGCGTGGCTCGATCACCGCATCGGTTCTTTCCGAATAACCGACCTTGTTCATGTAATCCTCGATCTTCACGATGTGGCCAGCGGCCTCAAGGCCTTTCGCAATCTTCTTACGAACCACGAAGCGGTCTTCACCCACATAGAACTGTGCGGCTTCGCTCAGCGTTCCGTTCGGGTTCAGAATATCGATGGTTTCGAGCTTGTGCTTCTGACCAAGGTTGTAGTCGTTCTCATCGTGCGCAGGCGTCACTTTCAAGCAGCCCGTACCGAATTCCATGTCCACGTATTCATCCAGGATGATCGGAATGCTGCGCTTCACCATCGGCACAATGGCGCGCTTGCCATGCAGATGCTTGAAACGCTCGTCATTCGGGTTGATACAGATGGCGGTATCGCCCAAAATGGTCTCAGGCCGGGTCGTGGCAATGGTCAGCCATTCGTCCGTTCCTTCAACCTGATACTTAACGTAGTATAGCTTAGACTGAACCTCCTTGTGGTTCACTTCCTCATCAGAAACGGCAGTCAATGCCGATGGGTCCCAGTTCACCATGCGGTGACCTTTATAGATCAACCCTTTTTCGTGCAGGTCGATGAACACATCCAAAACCGCATCGCTCAGGTCATCTTCCATGGTGAAACGCGTACGCTCCCAATCGCAGGAAGCACCCAGTTTCTTCAATTGCTCCAAGATAATGCCGCCATGTTTGTGCGTCCATTCCCAAGCGTGTTCCAAGAATTCCTCACGCGAAAGATCCCATTTCTTGATGCCTTGGTCGGCCAGTTTCTTCACCACCTTGGCTTCAGTAGCAATCGAAGCGTGGTCGGTTCCAGGTATCCAACAGGCGTTCTTTCCCAGCATTCGCGCTCTGCGTACCAACACATCCTGAATGGTGTTGTTGAGCATGTGACCCATGTGCAAAACACCCGTCACATTCGGTGGCGGAATGACAATGGTGTACGGCTCGCGCTCGTCAGGTTCCGAATGGAAATATCCGTTCTCCATCCAGTAGCCGTACCATTTGTCTTCGGTAAGGCTAGGGTCGTACTTTGCTGCGATCTCGCTCATGGGTCCTAATCTTTAAGGCGCGCAAAATTAGGCATTGCGAGGGCTGCAAGAAAAATGAATCGGTTGTAGAAAATTACTAGGAAATGAATGCTAGGAGCAAACGGATATGAGTTGATCAACCCTTATCATCATCGTCATCATCGTCCTCGTCATCAACATCTTCCTCTATCGGGTCGCTGTCGTCAGAATCGTCAACGTCTTCTGGAAGTTCGTCACCAGCCACATCTTCGTCCAATCGGTCTTCGATTTCTTCACGAGCCTCATCTGTGAGGTTACCATCTTCATCGTAATCGTCATCGTCTTCGATGATCGCCTGAGCTTCTGCCACGGTCATTCTTACCAAATAATAACGGTCGGCCGTCTCAAACGGTAGCGCGGACACACGTTTTCCTTCGGCATTGGTGAATGTCACAAGATTCTCCTCAAATCCAAAAGGATACTCCAATTTGATCTGCTCCTGAATAGAAACATCCAACTTATCATAGTCTTTCACTACACGTGGTTTACCAGTACTCATTTTATTTCGATGGGTTAATTCAATGAATTTTCAGCCGTTAATGCTATGAAATTGATTTGTTCTTTCTATCCCATCGGTGAAAAAAAGTTTCATTGTTGATGGAAAACCTTCTGCTTAAGAATAGCACAAAGCTATTTGACACGAACCATTAGATTTGCTGTATACAGTTTAACCTATCTATTGAAAATGGCAGATTATTTATGGCACCAGCATTACGGCAATTGCCCAAAGGAGATCAATCCTGACAGTTACCCATCTATTGTAGCGGCTTTTGAAGAAAGTTGTCTGAAATATGGCGATAAGGTAGCGTTTGAAAATATGGGCGTTCCCATGACCTTCAGACAGTTAAAAGAGCGTGCTGAAAATTTTGCCGCTTGGATTCAGAACAATACGGATCTGGTGCCTGGAGATAAGATCGCTATTCAGATGCCTAATCTCCTTCAGTATCCTATATGTATTTACGGGGCATTATTGGCCGGAATGGTTGTGGTGAATGTGAATCCGCTGTACACATCGCGCGAGATGGAACACCAGTTCAACGATTCTGGAGCAAAGGCCGTGGTGATCGTGGCCAATTTCTGTTCGGAATTGGAAGAATGTTTATCGAAAACGGGGCTGAAGTATGTGATCGTGACGCAGATACCGGACCTTTTTCCGCAGCCAAAGCAGTTCATTGTGAACCTGGTTTTGAAGCATGTGAAGAAGATGGTGCCAGCATATGATCTGCCCAACACCATCGATTTCAGAGATGTGGTAAAAACGCAAGGCAAGAAGCCGAAACCTGTAACGATCAAGAATACCGATACGGCTTTTCTTCAATACACAGGAGGAACCACGGGCGTATCTAAAGGTGCGGTTCTAACTCACAGAAACGTCATTGCCAATATGGAACAGATGCGTGGACTGATGGGTGATATCATCAAAGAGGGAGAAGAGGTTGTGATTACACCATTGCCGATGTACCATATCTTTTCGCTGACGGTCAACTGTTTGGCATTTATCTGTATGGGAGGAAAGAACGTGCTGATCACCAACCCGCGCGATATGCCCGCTTTTGTAAAGGAGCTGAAAAAGCACCGATGGACCGTGCTGACCGGTGTAAATACGCTATTCAACGGCCTGCTGAACAATGATGAGTTCAAGAAGTTGGATTTCAGTTCGCTTAAACTGACCATTGGAGGTGCTATGGCCATACAGAAGGTAGTGGCCGAAAAATGGCGAGATGTCACAGGAAATCTGCTGGTAGAAGGTTATGGATTGACTGAAAGTTCACCCGTTGCATCGGCCAATCCGATTGATGGAAGAGCAAGAATTGGAACCATTGGAGTTCCGGTTGCATCTACCAACATGAAGCTGTGCGATGAGAATGGAAATGAAGTGCCGATCGGTGAACGTGGTGAGATCAATATCAAAGGTCCGCAGGTTATGCAAGGGTATTACAACCGACCTGAAGAAACAGCTAATGTGTTGAAAGACGGTTGGCTGAGAACGGGAGATGTGGCTGTTATGAGCGAAGATGGTTTCTTTACCATTGTTGACCGCATCAAGGATATGATCATCGTATCGGGGTTCAATGTATACCCGAACGAAGTGGAAGATGTCATTGCCTCGCATCCGAAAGTGCTGGAAGTGGCGGCCATTGGCGTTCCTGACGATAAATCGACCGAAGCTGTTAAAGTGTTCATTGTGAAGAAGGATCCAAGTCTTACCGAACAGGAGATACGCGATTTCTGCGATGAGAACATGACAGGCTACAAAAAGCCTAAGCACATTGCTTGGCGGAATGAGCTGCCTAAGACCAACGTGGGCAAGATTCTGAGAAGAGCACTGCGCGAAGAAGAGGCAGCAAAGTAAATGACCAGCTAGATTAAAAAAGCAAGGGCGGCCTCATTGAGGCCGCCCTTGCTTTTTAACTTCAATTGCATTATCGCACTACCTTGACCTTGGCCGCTTCCGGACCTTTCATACCTGGTTGTACTTCAAAAGTTACTTTGTTGCCTTCGCTTATCTCTTCAGTAACGTTATTGATGTGAACGAAGATACTCTCTTGATTATCTGTGTCCTTAATGAATCCGTAGCCCTTGTCATGATTAAAGAATGACACGACCCCATTTCTTACCGGATCGACATCTGAATCTTCTTTCTTAGGAATCCCCAGTTCAATGTCTTCGGCATTGATTACGGTTCGCTTCTTAGTAGGGTCGGGCGGAGTGTCAACGATCATCCCGTTTTCGTCCACATATGCAAGCATGTCGTCAAAACTGCTTGGTCCGCTTGCTTTCCTTGCCAATTTTGCCTCTTCTTTCTCCTTTTTCTTTTTGGCTTTTAACTTTTCCCGTTCCTTT
This sequence comes from Bacteroidota bacterium, assembly GCA_046047575.1. Lineage (GTDB taxonomy): Bacteria > Bacteroidota > Bacteroidia > UBA10329 > UBA10329 > UBA10329. Next base: position 6,520 of record JBJOHR010000285.1, read on the forward strand.
TTACCGAATGTTTCCTGAGATCTACCCATTTATACGTGTGTGCACTTTCATTCTATTTGGTCTTTATGAGAACCGAGGGATCACAGCGAAATCTGAAGAATGACCAGAAAGTGCAATATCGATGACCTTGGAAACCAAATTTACCCAAGAATCTGTGTGCAAAGATAATAATCGAATGCGGTGTATACTTAGCGAACGGTTCCGAAGTCTTTGACGTTGTCAAACTTAGGTTCTACCACCCAGTTTCCTTTAGAGTCAATAAAACCCCATAGTTCGCCTTGTTTGGCGGCCGCATAACCGTTCTTAAAGTCGCGTACCGCAGCGAATTTTTGATCGATCACCATTTTTCCGGACTTATCGATGAATCCGACCGATCCGTTGGATTTGATGTAAGCAAGACCATTGCTGAAATCACCAAAGCTTTCGGCCGAAGGAACGTTGATCTCATTGCCCGTTACATCTACAAACGTCCAACTGTCTACCGCCTTTACTCGGGCCAAACCTTCCGAAAAATCTTTGGCCGTATTGTATTTGGCTTCAATCACCCAGTTCCCCTTCTTATCAATGAATCCGATCAGACCACTTTCGGTCTTGGCCCAAGCCAAGCCATTGCTGAAATAACCAACGCTTTTGAACTTGGCATCGATCGCAACATTTCCTTTCGTGTCCGCGAATCCGAAAAGATCGCCAACACGCACTGGTGCCAATCCTTCTGAGAACGATTTAGCGTCTGTAGCACCTGCGATCTGTGATTCGGCTCCACTTTTGTCGATCACGAACCATTTTCCTCCAGACTTTACAGTGGCAAAACCGTCATTGAAAGAATTTGCGTCTTCATACTTGGTAGGAATGACAAGTTTTCCTTCCGTATTCATATAGCCCCATTTTTTAGATGCTTCAACCATCACCATTCCGTTCTCAAAGCCTTTGGTTCCAAATCCGAAGATGTTTCTCAAACGGTAAGAAGCGATCTCGGTGTTCAGTTTTTCACCGTTGGGTTTAATGAAATAGAAGGTTTTCGCTTTCTTATCATAGATGGGCGCCAAGCCTTCAGAAAAAGCGTGGCAGTCTTGGAACTTCGCATCCAACACGAATTCGCCTTTCGGGTTGATGTATCCCCAACTTTCTGACCCAGCAGGTTTAGCTTGTGCAAGAGGTTCTTGTGCTGAAAGCTGCCCAGCAACGAATAAAGAAATCAGAATTGAAAATAGTTTATCCATGGTATTAGTTTTAAGGGAGTAAAATTAGTTCATACGATCAATCGTGGGTGACGTAATTCTGAGAGCCTAGTGGAGATTGACCATCACAACCTTCCCTTCCTGAGAAACAAGATCCAGTTGTAAACCTCCAATAAAACGGTCTCCATCGGAACTGAATGATCCGAGTCCGGCCCAGACCGCATGACCCATGTCCTGATCATTGTTAGGATTGTTGAAATACGTAAGGCGATGTTTGCCCGAACCATCCGCATTCATCATCCACCAATCGGTTCCGCCATACTGCGCATTCTTGTTGGTCATCCAAACTATCTGATTTCCGTCTGGAGTGTAGAAGGCGTGCTCATTGTAATCCTTGTCTGTAAGAGAAACAAAGGCTCCGGTTGACACATCGAGCGTGTAGATCTGCTGGTCCCAAGTGCTGGGTTTGTTCACGCTACTGCATAGAATGAGTTTCGAAGCATCTGGACTGAAACCGTAACATTCGTAAAACGCGCTTCCTTCAGGTTCGAACGTTTGAATGTTGGAGATGGTGGGAATACTGTCCACGTCCCAATTCAGGTCGGCCAATTTGATACGCCAAAAACCGAATGTTTCTGGCGGCCAAAGCGGGTTTGGCTGCGATTTTCTATCCGTCCAGACGATCTTGCTGCCATCGGGCGAAAACCGGGAAGCGATCACTCCATGTGAATAATCGTTCGGGGTGTCGATGATCTTGTGGGTTTTCTGTCCGTCCTTGCTGATGAGCCACACATCGGTATAAGCTCCAAAACCGGGCAAAGCATCGGTACTGGATCCTGGATGATCCAACTTCTCCACCTCGATCATCAGCCAATTTCCTGAAGGATGCCATGAAGCGGAGCCGATGTGCCGGTTAGGAAGATCCGGATGATCACAGGTTAGGCATGTATCATTGGAACCATCGGGCAACGCCAAATGAATGTCATAGTACCCATCTTGTCCTTTGGATGAATAAGCGATGAGATTGCTGCCCGATCTATCCCAATCTACCGCCAGGCCGCTTTCGCGGAATGTGGTTACGGTAGTAGTGAGGACGATGGGATCTTTCTCGCACGATGAAAGAAGGACAATGGCTGCAAGAAAAGGTAGAAAGCGCATGTCAATGAAACAGATGGTTCGGTTCCAGCACCTCAACCTTATCTCCAAACGATCGGATGGTCGCTTTCAACTCATAGCTAGGAATAACCTTCAGTTCTATGGTCAGTCCTTCGGCATTTTCATTGATGATCTTTTGCGTTGGATGAAGAGGCTGTGCTTTTACGTAACGCCCTTCTTGTGGAGCAAATTTCAACACGACCTTCTCGGGGTTTCCACCTGCGGTAATGCCGAAACTGTATTTGAACAGTGCTTCCGGATCAAAGTTCTTATCAACAGAGAAGAAGCCCTCTCTAATGGAAAGGTCAGAGATGCGATCCAGTCCAAAGGTTTTTACTTTTTCGGCTTCGGCATCTTTCCCAATCACGTACCAACGATTACGGTATTCTTTTAGCAAGTAGGGATGGAACAGGCGTTCGCTTTCGCTTTCATCCAAAAACGAAAGGTATCTGAATCTTACGTGGCGCGTTTCTTTTATGGCCTGCAAAAGCAATGGCAGGTGTCCAGTTCCTTTGGCTACTGGTGTATTTTCGAATTGAACGTAACGCTCTATGGCCTCATCCTGCATTTCAGGCGAGATGTTCAGTCGGTCGAATATCTTTTGGATGGCCGCCCCGAACTGATCGAAGATCGCCAGGTCTTTGAATTGGAAAAGGGTAGTGGCCGCAAAACGGATGGCCTCCTTATCCTCTTGGCTCAGGCTGATTTCCTTAATTGTGTAATCAGGATCTTCGTAATAATATCCTTTCTCAATTTTGGAATAGGCAATGGGTGCATAATAACCCAATTCACCCTCATTCTTCATGGCCCACATGTCCTTCTCAATGGTGCTGATGGAAACACGCTCACCTGAACTGCCATACAAGGCCTGTTCGCAAGCGTATTGCATATCCTCCTTGGTTGGGAATTTCCGCGCCTTATTGGTCAGGCAATCGTCAATGATACGGTAGCGGAGAAGGGCGTATTTGTTGGCTGGCATGCAGTAAAAATAATAGAACGCGGAGGACGCAGATCACGCTGGTCTTCGCAGATTTGAATTCAATATCGGCAAAGCCAGCAACTAAGAATTAGAAATCAGCGGAAATCTCTTAAATCCGCGTCATCCGCATTCCATTACCAAAGCGGACTCGGATATTTCCCTTCCTCCACCAACTTTTTGAAGGCTTCAACCACCACGGGTCGGTCTTCAATGTAGGTTACGCCATACCATCGGTCATTGCTGGTAAGCACTGGGAACGAAGCCTTTCCTGAATTGATCAAGGTATCTGCCACCAATGGAATAAAGAACTCCGCCTTTGGATTATCGCGGTTCTCGCGTACAAAGTCAATGAACATGTGGCGGCTCACTTCGAAAATGTTCGGATGGAAACCCCAGAAGTTCATGGAAACCACGCTATTTGGATCAACTTCATGCGTAGAATCGCCTTCGTGATAGATGACCTTGTCGCCTTCCCAATGGATCTTGGTGCGCTCATCTACCTTGGTCAAGTTGTTGTTCTTATCCGCCACGCAAACGCCACGACTCACTTGGCCGTGCTCGCTCAGCGTATTGCGAAGTACGTATCCTACCATGGTGTAAGTGTTTTCGTTGCATCGATTCTTCAAGAAATCAGCTACCTGATGGAAACCATCGGCTCCATAAAAGTCATCGGCATTTATCACTGCAAAAGGTTCATTGATCAC
>JBJOHR010000286.1:0-4773 GCA_046047575.1 Bacteroidota bacterium
CCTTTTCTGCAGGAACTGCTACTTCTACGGTTGGTGTAGTAGACAGTCCCAGATCGATCACATTCACACCGCATCCTACCAGACTTCCGATCACCAAACTGTTGACCATTTCACCAGACAGGCGTGCATCGCGCCCTACCACAACAGTCAATGTTTTCTTATTGCTGCGGCTTTTTAGAAATTCAGCGTAAGCAGACGTGAATTTCACCACATCCAACGGTGTAAGTCCATCATCTGCCTTACCTCCTATTGTTCCTCGAATCCCAGATATCGACTTAATAAGTGTCATGCTTATCGAATTATGGGGCAAAAGTACCATTGCTCTACAACCCCATCCGGGTCAATAATCTATTTTTGTCGCCCTTTTAGAGTTTTTTTAAACAGTTGATGTTGAAAATAACACGCTCATTGGCTCGAAGCAACGCGCAAATTATTCTTACCCTTGATGAAACAGTAGGCCATGCATTCTGATTCTGAGCAAGAACGTGAGGATGAGCGACTCAATGAGTGCCTTGTGCGTTTTGAGCACATGCTCGCAAATGACGATCAATACTATTTCGATGTTGCAGACCTCGAAGAGTTGATCGAACATTACATGGAACGCCTTGACCTTGACAAGGCTTGGAAGGTGCTCGAACTTGCTTCCAATCAGCATCCTCACAGCAGCGAATTTGAGTTGAAACGTGCCGACATACTTTCGTTGAAAGGTGATTATGAAGCAGCAATGAAATCCATCAAACTGCTGGAGGCCATTATGCCAAATAATGCGGACATGCTCATCACCAAGGGTAGTATTTTCAGCAAGACCGGTAAGCACGATCAAGCAGTTGAAATTTACAATCGAGCACTTGAAACTGCCGAAAACCGTAGTGATGTGCGGCTACTTCTTTCTTACGAATACCAATCATTAGGAAACCAACAGGAAGCGCTCAGCCAATTGAAAATAGGCCTGTTGGAATCTCCAGCAGATCAAGGTTTGATCTACGAGATCAGTTTTCTGTTCGATATGTCTGGTGAGTCAGATGCAGCCATCGAGTTCTTTAACAAGTATCTGGATGAGCACCCATATCAATACAACGCTTGGTACAACTTGGCCACTTTCTACATCAAGGACAAGGACTTTGAACATGCGATTTGGGCGCTGGACCTTTGTTTGGCGGTTAACGAAAATCATTTGATGGCTCATCAGGAAATAGGCGACTGTTACCTGGAGGTGGAAATCTGGGACAAGGCAGAAGAACACTTCAAGGAAGTGTTGGAGTTGGATGCGGATAATGTAGATGCACTGATCGGTCTGGCAGAGTGTTCGGAAGGGCGCGAAGACTTCGACCTGGCCTTCAACCAGTATAAGGAAATTGCTGAATCTGATGCGTTCCATGCAGAAGCTTGGTATGGAATGGCCGTGGTTCGAGAAAAACAAGAACGGTACAGCGAATGTCTTCCTTACATAGAAAAGGCCTTGGAAATTGACAATTCCGATCCAGAGTATTGGAACTTTTTGGCTGACCTCAAGGAACACCAGGGAGAATTTGAGGAAGCCGTTGATGCTTGGGATCGCGCTACAGAACTTCATCCCGAAGACATCAATCTGTGGATATCAAAAGCTGAAGTGGTCTTTAACCATATCGACCGAGAAATGGGAACGGAGATTTTTATGGAGGCGCTGAAGATTTCACCCGAAAATGCCGAATTGCATTACAGGCAATGCGCTTTTCTTTTGGCTTCTGGTCATACAGTGGAAGCGCTCAATTTCCTGCAGAACGGTCTGGAGTTGGACTACAGCAAACACCTACTTTTGTTCGAGCAATTTCCTGAGGCGATCAACATTCCAAGAGTAATGGATCTGATAGAGATCTACGGACAGTCATGAACTTCGAACTGAGCCACATTCCCGAGCGTACGTCCAAGCCTAGAGAGGCTGGTCTTACCATGGTGATGGACAAAGGTCTCAGCCTTAGAGAGGCAGAAGACCTGGTCGGTTCCAGCGACCATTTAGTCGATCTCGTAAAGCTTGGATTCGGAACTTCTCTGATAACCAAGGATCTGCAACAGAAGATCAAGCTTTATCAAGATGGTGGCATTACGGTATACTTGGGCGGAACTCTCTTCGAAGCCTTTCTGATCCGTGGAAAGTTTGATGAATACCGCCAACTATTGAATAAACTAGGGCTCGACACTGCAGAAGTTTCCGATGGTTCAATTGAGTTGAACCACGAAACTAAATGTGAGCTGATCCATGAAATGTCCAAGGAGTTCAGAACACTTTCTGAAGTGGGTTCCAAGGAAGCCGGGATCATCATTCATCCGAACAAATGGAAAAGCATGATGAAAGCTGAACTGGAGGCAGGATCGTGGAAGGTGATAGCCGAGGCGCGCGAAAGCGGTAATGTCGGAATCTACCGTCCTAACGGTTCTGCTCACGTTTCGCTGATCGGGAAAATATTGGAAGTCATTCCAAAGGATAAGGTCCTTTGGGAAGCGCCTCAAAAGGCTCAGCAAGTGTGGTTCATCAATCAGCTAGGTGCCAATGTCAACCTAGGAAACATTGCACCGAACGAGGTAATTCCGCTCGAAACCTTGCGATTAGGAGTTCGTGGAGACACGTTTTTCAACTATCTGCCCGAACGGATTGACGTCAACAAGGTGATTGAAAAATCCAGGAAAAAGAAATGAAGGAAATTACGGTACAACAACTGAAGCAGATGAGAGATGCTGGGGAGAGTTTTCAGTTGATCGATGTGAGGGAGCAATGGGAAGTAGACGTTTGTAGCATTGGCGCCAAACACATTCCCATGGGCGAGATACTGGGCCGCATCAATGAACTGAAAAAGGATGTTCCGGTCATCATTCATTGTAGAAGTGGCGGCCGATCGGCCAATGTCATCAATGCATTGGAAATACAACTTGGCCTTGAAAACCTTCATAACCTGAAAGGCGGAATATTGGCATGGGCCAGAGAAATTGACCAAAGTTTGGAACAGTATTAATGGTGCGTTCAGGCGATTCTCGAAGTACGAAAGACTTCATCTTGCTTTATTTGAAGGGCATGGCCATGGGAGCTGCGGATGTGGTTCCGGGTGTTTCAGGCGGCACCATCGCGTTCATCGTTGGTATTTATCAAGAGTTGCTCGACACCATCAAGGGATTCGATCTATCCGTGCTAAAAAGCCTGAAGGAAGCAGGTATAAAAGCAACTTGGGAGAAGACCAACGCAACCTTTCTGGTGGTTTTACTTGCAGGCATTTTTACCAGTGTCATCAGTTTGGCCAAGGGCATCACCTATCTGCTTGATACGTTTCCTGTGCTGCTATGGTCATTCTTTTTCGGACTCATAGTGGCATCAACCATTATCATTTCCAAGTTTATCAAACAGTGGAACATAAAAACCATTATCGCTCTAGTGGCGGGTGCGGCAATTGCGTTCTACATTACCATAGCTGCTCCATCTCAGATACCCGATGGCCTTTTCTTTATTTTCATTTCCGGTTGCATAGCCATCTGTGCTATGATCCTGCCAGGCATCTCTGGTAGTTTCATCCTTCTTCTATTGGGTGCTTATTCAACTATATTAGGGTCTATCAGTGGATTAGTTGATGCAATTAAATCAATTGATATTGAATTGATTATGAAATTTGGAACGAACATTTTCGTGTTCATTCTCGGCTGTATTGTCGGAATCATAGCATTCTCCAACTTTCTGTCGTGGATGTTCCGAAAAGCATACAGTACAACAATGGCGTTGTTGACTGGTTTCATGATCGGTTCGTTGAACAAAGTTTGGCCTTGGAAAGAAACGTTGGAGTTCCGCATCAACAGCCATGGAGAAGAAGTTCCGTTTCTTCAGACCAATGTTTCTCCATTCAACTTCGAGGCCATAACAGGAGATCCATCGCAATTCGGACCAGCCATTGCGCTGTGTGTAGGTGGTTTTCTTCTGGTGTTCATCATGGAAAAAATGGCAGCACAAAAAGAATGAGGAAATTCGGACTGATAGGATTCCCTCTCTCCCACTCGTTCTCAAAGCAATACTTCACCGAGAAATTCCAGAAGGAGGGTATTGATGCGGTATATTGCAACTTCCCAATTGAATCGTTAGAGGAATTGGACGGCATTATCCGCAACGAACCCGATCTTATTGGATTCAATGTGACAATCCCGTACAAAACGGCCATCATTCCTCGTCTTACCGATCTGGGATTTTGCGCGCAATCAATTCAATCAGTTAATACCGTTAGTATAGAACGGGTTGGTAGCGATTATCACTTACGTGGCACCAATACGGACGTGATCGGATTCAAAGAGAGTATTGAACCTTACGTCAAAGGCCACGATATGGCCCTGATCCTTGGCACGGGCGGAGCGGCAAAGGCCGCCTATCACGTGCTGGACGAATTGGGGATCGAATGCAATTTCGTATCGCGTACATCTGACGAAGGCGATTTCACCTACGAAGACCTGACACCAGAGGACGTGTGGGAGCATTCCATCATTGTGAACTGCACACCTTTAGGCATGTATCCCAAAATTGAGTTTGCACCCGAAATTCCCTACGAATCGATCACGCCTGAGCACGTCATGTATGACATGATCTACAATCCCGCAGAGACCGTATTTTTAGAGAATGGCAGAAAACGGGGCGCCACAACCATCAACGGGCTTCAGATGTTGGAACGGCAGGCTGAGGAAAGCTGGAAAATTTGGAATTCGTAGACATTGAACCTAAAAGATTAAACTTTTGAACGCATTTACAGGAACAAAAACCTACATAGCATC
>JBJOHR010000287.1:0-6339 GCA_046047575.1 Bacteroidota bacterium
AAGGTGACTATTGCGGTGGGGTTCACCTCTTCCCATTCCGAACAGAGAAGTTAAGCTCACCAGCGCAGATGGTACTACAGTAACATGTGGGAGAGTATGTCGTTGCCTTAATTTATTTTAACCCCGGCTAATAATATTAGTCGGGGTTTTTTGTTTGATATACTTTCGAACGTTTTGTTATCCTTTCCACGATTTTCCTTACTCTTCTTAGGCGCATTCTTTTTGTTTTTGTCCGGATCAGTACACGGTCAGAAGAAGGGGATGTTTCATGTTGATTCTCTTTTTCCATCCAACGTTTCTGATACGTTGAATGTGAGACAATACGGGTTCGGTAGCTGGGTTTACGGATCGCAGGGAGGGTTATTGCTTAATATAACTGATAGAACTCACGAGTATTCTCCGTTAGATAGTCTATCTCCGGTAAGGAACGACCTGGGTAACATTGGTTCAGCCAACCATTTGATGCTTTTTGACGGAAGCAGACCTTTCGGTTTTCATCTTAGGACTTCGAGAAATGCATATTGGAAGAGCACTTGGGAAAGACGTATTCTGATCTCTGAGAAGATGTTTTCGAATGTTCAGTACACCAACGGTGTGAATCGAGAAAATCATCTGGTAACGAATTTTACGCGTGGATTCGGGAGTCTGCTGAATCTGGGTTTTTCATTCATGCGCATCAATTCAACAGGGTTTTATGACCGCCAACAGAATACGGTGACGGATGTGTCTGTTTTTGGCGCTTTCCGTAGTAAGGATGATCGGTATAAAGCGGTGCTTGTATTTGATTATTCTAATTTGAAAGTGGAGGAGAATGGTGGATTGGCAAATGATTCGGTGTTTGAGAATAATCTGACTTCGGGGAGGAGTTTCATTGCGGTTAATCTTCCGGAATCGAGTAATCATTGGAAGGGTTTTGATATAGGATTGGAGCACCGGTTTTTTCTGGTGAGGGAAGATTCATTGGCTCCAATTAGAAAGTACAGACCGGCCATTTCTCACCGTTTCGCTGTGAGCCGACATAGCATGGTTTACCGAAATGATGTGGCTTCGTCTGGTGGGTTTTACGATGCGATCTACATGGATAGTGTAGCAGCCTATGATTCAACGAATCTGCTAGGAGTGAGCAACGAGTTAAGATTTGAACTTGTAAAAGCTGATTCAATAACTGAAAGGGTGATCAATCGATTGGCAGTTGGGGCGGGTCATTCGTATCACCGAGTTTCGTATGATTCGATGTATGTGGATGGAATTCAGAATGTTTCTGTTCTAGCGGAAGTGAATGGCCGATTGTTCGGTAAGTTGGATTGGAGGGCGAACGGAGATTTCATGGTTTATGGATACAATATTTGGGATCTTAAGGTTGATGGCCGATTCGGTTATCGGGTAGGGCAGTCGAGATTCTCCGCATTTGTTGACTATCATCTTTATCGACCGGATTATTTGTCTGCGCGCTATGTGAGCAATCATTTTGTGTGGAAGAATGACTGGCTGCAGACGCAGCATTTGAAGACGGGGTTGGTTTATGAGCAGCGAAATCTTCGGTTCAGGGGTACGTTCACCTACCATTTGCTGGATAAGCTGGTTGTGTACGGTATAGACCGCAGGCCATACCAAAGTGCTGCGGTGAACCAGTTGATGGTGTTGCGGTTGGAGGAGCATTTCAGGATGAGATGGTTTCATCTTGTGCTGGACGGTGCTGTGCAATGGAGGATGACGGGCGATGACATCCGTGTGCCTCTTGCACTTGGAAAGGGAATGTTCTACTATCAGAATGATCTTTTTAAGAAGCGACTACGGCTGCAGGTAGGTGCGGAGGTGAGTTATGCCACGGGTTATTATGCGAATGGTTACAATCCGGCCCTTTCTGAGTTTCATATTCAGAATGAGCGGCAGGTGGCGAATTACCCTTATCTGGATGTTTTCCTGAACCTGCGGGTGAAGAAACTCAGAGCATTTGTGAAGGTGAGCCACATCAATGCGGGTTGGCTTGGCTATGATTATTACTTGGTGCCGCACTACCCTGCTAATGACCTTGCATGGAATTTCGGGGTGAACTGGGCGTTTTTGGATTGAGGAATTAGGGGTTTCGATTGACTAATTGCAATCTGCTGTTTGGGAGTAGCGGGATGCGGATCGTGTACCGTAATAGCGGACAAATGTCTCGCATTTAGGACGGGAGTTCCACGGCTTGAACTGTCCCATACAGTGGGACAGAAACTGGGGGATACCTAAATAATTGTGAAGGTTAATTGACAATTAGCACCGCCACAGCCCCGCTCAAGAGAGGAGTTTAGGTTTTCTGCTTTTTCTTTTTGGCGGCAGGGAAAAGAATGTTGTTCAGAATGAGCCTGTATCCAGGAGAATCGGGGTGTAGGTTGAGGTCGGTTGGGGGGTCGTAGACGAAGTGCTGATAATCTTCCGGATCGTGGCCGCCATAGAAGGTCCATTGTCCTTTGCCGAGGGTTCCGTGTATGTAGCGGGCTTCTTCAAGCGATTTATTCTCGCCCATAATGAGCACGTCTGACTTGATGTGCTGCTTGCGGAATGCGGTGGTCTGGCCCATGAAACCTTTGATGATCTGCTGATGGTTCTGGCAGAGCATGGTGGGTACAGGATCCCACTTGGCGGAGAATTCGAAGAGCGAGAAGAAGTCGGTGGTTTCGGTCACCTTATTCTGTCGGTATTTGGTGGCATCGATATCGGAGAATTCGTATTCTGCCGGGTTGGTGGAGAGGCGGAATTTTTCGAATGCGACACAATTATTGAAATCTAGTTGGGAGTTGTAGTCGGGAGTGGAGCCATCGCCATCGAACATGTTTTCGCAGATATCGAGTCTGTGTGCGGATAGGGCTATATCGTAGGAATCGGTGCCAGAGCACATGGCAAAGAGGAAGCCACCACCAACGGTGTATTCTTTGATCTTGTTTGCTACGGCCAATTTCAATTCAGAAACCTTGTTGAAACCGTTCTTTCTGGCCATTTCTTCTGAATAACTGACCTGTTCCTGATACCAAGGTGTATTGCGATATGAGTTCCAGAAGCGACCGTACTGTCCAGTGAAGTCTTCGTGATGCAGGTGCAGCCAATCATAAAGTAGGAGTTTGCCATCGAGCACTTCCTGATCATAGACTACTTCGTAGGGTACTTCGGCATATGTGAGCACGAGGGTTACAGCATCGTCCCAAGGCTGTTTGTTCTTGGGGCTGTAGACGGCAATTTTGGGTACTTTTTCCAACTTGGCTACATCCATGTTGACCTCAGGGTCAGCAATTTCCTGTAGAATGGCTGTTGATTGAGCATCTGCAATGATCTCAAAACTGACCCCGCGAATGCGGCATTCGTCCTCAATCTGCTTAGCGTATTTGCACATGAAGCTGCCACCGCGGTAATTGAGCAGCCAATCTACCTCAACCTCGGCCTGTAGCACCCAATAGGCAATGCCGTATGCCTTGAGGTGATTCTTCTGAGAATCATCCATGGGTATGAGCAAGTAGGCGGCCATTGCTTGGCCTACTGTCAGCGTCAGTAGAAACGTTGCTGCAAATGCTTTAAAAAACCGCGTCATCGTCATCTTCCAGATCATCGAGGTCGTCCATTCTGGACATTTTGGTCATCACATTCGGATTCTCGAATGCAGTAGAACGTGGCATCATGCTGCCAGCAATACTGAATTCGGGGTCGTCATAATTGGTGAATTTGGCCAAACTGTTGATGAAACGCAGCGGAACTGTTCCTGTTGCACCGCTACGATGTTTTGCCACGATGAGCTCAGTAAGGCCTTCTGTTGGAAGGTTGGTCTCTTCTGAGGTTTCGATGCCGTAATATTCTGGTCGGTAAAGGAACATGACCATGTCGGCATCTTGCTCAATTGCACCTGATTCGCGAAGGTCGGACAGCATGGGGCGCTTGGTTCCACCGCGGGTTTCTACCGCTCGGCTCAGCTGCGAAAGTGCAATAACAGGTACGTTCAGTTCCTTGGCCAAGCTTTTGAGCGACCGGGAAATGGTACTGATCTCCTGCTCGCGATTGCCTTTCATGTTGGAACCTGCGGTCATGAGTTGGAGGTAGTCGATGATGATGATCTGAATATCATGCTGCGCCTTGAGCCTGCGGCATTTTGCGCGCAGTTCGAACACAGATAGCGCGGGGGTGTCATCAATGAAAATGGGAGCTTCGCCCAATTGTTTGAGCGAAGCGTGCATGTGTTCCCAATCGTTCTTGTCGAGACTTCCTTTCTTGAGTTTTTCGCCAGGAATGCCCGATTCGCTGGAAATGAGTCGGTTTACGAGCTGAACGGAGGCCATTTCGAGTGAGAAGAAGGCAACCGGTTTTTTGAAATCAACGGCTATGTTGCGCGTCATTGACAGCACGAAGGCCGTTTTACCCATTGCAGGACGGGCTGCTATGATCAGCAGATCGGATCCTTGCCAACCGTTGGTCATTTTGTCCAATTCGCTGAATCCGGTGGCCACGCCCGTAATTCCGCCATCTTTACTTGCCGCCTCTTCTACGGATTGCAGTGCCTTTTTCACTAGCACACTCATGGTGTCATAGCTTTTTCGAAGATTTCCTTCGGCCACTGCAAACAGACTCGATTCTGCCTTGTCTAAAAGGTCGAGCACATCGGTAGTGTCTTCGAAGGCTTCGTGATACGTTTCACCAGATACGCGTATCAACTCGCGTTGAATGAATTTTTGAGCAATGATCCGAGCGTGGAACTCCGCGTTGGCAGATGAGGCCACGCGATCGGTAAGTTGGCTCACGAAATAGGGTCCACCGACCAGGTCGAGACTGCCTTCCTGCTTAAGCCAGTTGGTAATAGTAAGAATGTCGATAGGCTGACTCTTGCTGAACAGATCGGTAATGGCCTCAAAGATCTTCTGATGCTCAATGCGGTAAAAACTTTCTGGTTTCAGTATTTCCACCACATCATTCAACGCATCGCTTTCCAACATGAGGGCACCGAGTACGGCTTCCTCCAGATCGGTTGCATTGGGTGGCACCTTTCCGTGTTCCAATGTTGTGATCGGGTTGGTGTATGTTGCCGGTTTTCTCCTTCTATCCTTCGTTTCTTGCACCATATTACTTCACTCTTAACTTCTGATTCTTTTCGTGTTTATTGAATTCAATCTGTTGCTTTACAACCTGCAGCACCATGAACAATGTTGCTCCGATAAGTAGCGCCAGCACCAGATAGGAGAACACATTCTTACTGTGTTTCTTCCAGAAACGTTGGATCTTGTAACCCCGTGGGCGCCTTTTTATTTTGACCCGCTGCCGATACTTGATCCTGATCTTCTGTTTGTGTCTGCCACTTCCCTGATCGGGTTTGGATGAACCATCAATATGGTCTTCTGGCATGGAATCTTCACTGATCATTCTAGGCTACAAATTAACGCTTTTAGAGGCGTTTGCCAAGGTGGGATTTACCAACGGATGGGACAATAACAGTTGTTGATACTTAGTGGATAACTTTGGGTTATGAGAATTTGGCCTTACCCTCCTGTTCTGTTCCTGTTGATGGTATTGGCGCTTCATGCCTGCAGGGAAAAGGATGAGCGTTTTCCATCCATTCTCATTGCTCAACCAGGTAATGGAGCATCGTATCAGGTTTTTGACACAGTGACGGTTGTTTACACAGCATCAGATGAGACTCAGTTGGAATCCGTTATCGGACAATTGTTGGATCAGAATCTGATACCCATAGGACCACAGGTTTTTGCCGATGTTGTCGGTAATGCATTTTCTGGTTCGTTCGAACTTGTCATCTCAGATAAACTGACGCCATCTGGGAATTATTTCATCATGGTAAAGGCTTTTGATGGTACCAATGAACAGCGTGAGTTTGTTGAGATCCAAATACAAGCCATGCCCAAACTGCGCAGGGCGGTGTACGCGGCAACAGCCGTTCAGCAAAGCGCAACCATTTGGAAGGTCGATTCCTTGTTTCAGCAGGCAGAACTTTGGACCAGTGCCGGACAGGATGTATTGGGTCTGCATGTGAATTCATTGGAAGACAGACTATCTATTGCAGGAAGATACTCCACTGCGCTGAGCACCTATTCGATATTGTCCAGAACGGTGGTTTGGAACGACCAGACATTCCCGTTGGGGCAAACCGAGAGATACACTTATTTACATGGGTTCAAGAACACGTTGTATGCAGGTCTTTACGACCGAGAGTTGCGCGCCTACACTAGCAATGGGGCTTTAACGCTGATCAGGCCAACGGGCGACTTTCGTCCGGAAACCATTTATGCAGATGACACCTATCTGTTGGTGGAGATGAACCTGGTGGGAGACGATAGACATCTTATCTACGTGTACAATACCTTGACA
>JBJOHR010000288.1:0-3251 GCA_046047575.1 Bacteroidota bacterium
ATATTCAATCCCATTTCAGTTCAGTTTCCCAGCAATGAAACCAGTTGTCCATGCGGCTTGGAAGTTATAACCGCCTGTAATGCCGTCAACGTCCAGTATTTCTCCCGCAAAGTAGAGGTTCTTACATGCGTGGCTTTCCATCGTGTTGAAGTTCACGCTTTCGAGGCTGATTCCTCCACATGTCACGAATTCCTCTTTGAATGTGGTCTTCCCGCTCACCTTGTGCTCGTCATTTGTAAGCGTGTTCACTAGTTTGTTCAGTTGCTTTTTGCTCAGTTCGTTCGCCTTTTTATCGATGGGAATTTCACTTTTTTGAAGCAGGAATTGCCACAATCTATCTGGCAATGTAAACGGTTTGATGTTGGAGATCTGTTTGTTCGGATTTGAATCCAATGCCTGTTTCAAGGTTTCCGATGCTTGGTCGTAATTCGGTTCGCCAACCCAGTTTACTTGAACCTTGAACTGGTAATTCATTTCGTTCAGCGTTCTGGCTCCAAATGCCGAAAGTTTGAGGATTGCTGGACCACTCATTCCCCAATGAGTGATGAGCAACGGACCTTGGGCCTTCAGCTTCGTTCCTTGAATGCCGACCAATGCGTTATCAGCAACTACGCCCATCAGATGCGTGATGGATTCAGAGGGCATATTGAATGTGAACAAGGAAGGCACGGGATCTTCAATTTTGTGTCCTAGTTTCTCCAGCCACTCAAAACCTTTTCTACTTGGAGTTCCGCCTGTGGCCACAATAACTTTGTCGAAGGTTCTTGATTTCAGTTCTCCTTGAAATTCCAGTTCGAGTTGATCACCAAGGAATACAATGGAAGTGATTCCAACTCCTGTTTGCACATCGATGCCAATTCGTTTCGTTTCTCTGACCAGGCAATCAATAATGGTCTGAGAATCATTCGAAACTGGGAACACACGGTTGTCTTCCTGCGTGTAGAGTTTCACGCCACGCTTTTCAAACCATTCTCTTGTGTGTGTTGTGTTGAAGATCGAAAACGCTTTTTTAAGTTGTTTTTCGCCTCGCGGATAGCCTTTTGCCAGTTCGGTAATGGAGTCGGTTCCGTTGGTAACGTTGCATCTTCCGCCTCCGGAAACCTTCACTTTGGCGAGTACTTTCTGCGATTTCTCAAAGATGGTTACCTGAGAATCAGGATGATGTTGCTTTGCCGAAAGGGCCGAGAAAAAACCCGCTGCACCACCACCGATCACTGCAATTCTCATTTTGCTAAGTTAAACCTAACGGGTTTTAAATCCTGCTAGGTTTCATTGCTTCAGAATCCCATAAAACCGCATTCGGAAATAGCTTTCGAATGCTGCCTGTAGGTTCAATCCTTTTGAGGTAAGATATTCAGGATTGGTCAAGGCATCGAAAAAGAGCTCGTCACTCAGCACCATCAGGTCAGGATTGAGTTCAGAAAAAACGCCATCGCGCATGCCGTTGATATAAAATACTTTCAACTCGTTCAGTGCAAGTTGTTTGAATGTATTGATGTGGTTCCACAGATCGGGATAGATCTCTTTCAGGTCAGAAAGGAACACGTTATTGATATCGCCAAGGTGCTTGGAAACATAGGCTACGGCAAGCATGTAGCGGTCTTGGTAGCTTTTCTCTGTTTCGGCCAAAATGGGCTGAAAATGCTTCATCTCTCCTAGCTTTTGAGCAATTGCCAAGGAAACAATTTCGTGGTGTGATTCGAAGTGCTTATAAATCGTGGCCTTTGATCTTCCGAGAATGAAAACCACTTCATCTATCGGAACTTCCTTTATTCCACGCTGAATGAAGTGAGGGAGAAGTAAACTGACCCAAACTTCCCTTTTCTTGGGGTCTTTTACGCGTTCCTTATCTACTGATTGTCTTCCCACTTTTTCAAAAGTAAACTAAAATGACATAATAGTTTACTTTATTGGAAAAAGTCATTACTTTAGTACTGTTCAAAAATCATTCTGCCATGAAAAAGTTCAGAGCTCTTAAGTATTTGTTCATATTTCTAATTCCGATCGCTGGATTCTATGCGCTTTATGAAAAAGGGCTGTGGTCATGGTTTCTACCCGTTTTTGTCTACGTGATGATTCCAATTATCGAACTGCTGAGCAAAGGTTCTACCACAAATCTATCTGAAGCGGAAGAAGAAGTTGAAAAGAATGACCGTGTTTATGATTATCTCGTTTACGCGATCGTTCCGGCACAATGGGGCTTGTTCGCTTTTTTCATGTATTCCGTTAGCCAGCCAGGTTTGGCATTGTATGAGATTGCCGGATTGACCTTTACCATGGGCATTGGTTGTGCGGCTTTCGGAATCAACGTAGCACATGAACTTGGTCATAGAAAGAAGAGATCGGAGCAGTGGATGGCAAAAGCGTTGCTACTGACCGCTCAGTACATGCATTTCTTCATTGAGCACAATCGCGGTCATCATAAGAACGTAAGTACAGAGGAAGATCCGGCCACTGCGCGTTATGGCGAAGTATTCTATACCTTTTGGTTCCGTTCGGTTATCATGGGTTATGTGTCGGCTTGGAAACTGGAATTGGAGCGATTGGCAAAAGCCGGAAAACCGTGGTTCCATTGGAGTAATGAAATGATATTCTATGCTTTCTGCCAGATAGGTTTTTTGGCGGTGGTGGCTGCAGTTTTCGGTTTGCAAACGATGGTATTGACCTTCATTGCATCGTTCATCGGTTTCTCATTGCTGGAAGTGGTCAACTACGTAGAGCACTACGGACTGGCACGCCACAAGTCCGACAAAGGATTCAAGAAAGTATTGCCGATCCATAGTTGGAATAGCAATCACCCTATGGGAAGATTGTTGCTTTTTGAACTTACGCGCCACAGCGATCATCACTACAAGGCAAGCCGTAAGTATCAGATCTTACGTCATTTTGATGATGCGCCACAGATGCCGACAGGCTATCCCGGAATGATCGTTCTGGCACTCATTCCGCCACTTTGGTTCGCGGTGATGAATCCGCGAGTAAAGGCCCTACAGGAACAATATCCGGAAGATCTACGGGTGGCGCAGGCAGCTTAAGAGTGCTTGTACTTGGCTAGCAACTCATCAACCAAAGCAACATAGGCACTTGCGGCATCGTCTTGAGACAAGCCGCTTTTGTCTTTCCAAGCTTTCCATTTGAACTGTCCTTTCATGTCGAACATTCCTGGTTTGGAGGTTTCATTGTCACCAACTGTGGCCTGTTTGTAAAGTCCGTACAAGTTCAGAAACTCATCATTGCTCGGTCGTTCGGTT
>JBJOHR010000289.1:0-3269 GCA_046047575.1 Bacteroidota bacterium
AGCTTATGGCCGAGTTGGCACCCATTTACCGCATTGTAGCCATGCAGGCGCGTCCAATGTGGAAGAACTCCAACCCGAACGACTTCGGAAGTTGGGAAAATGCGGCAGACGACCTCATCCAATTTTTAGACGGCCAGCAATTAACGGACATCATTGGCATGGGGCATTCGTTCGGAGCCATTTGTACACTTATCGCAGCACAAAAACGCCCAGAACTGTTCAGCAAATTAGTGCTTATTGAACCAGTGGTTTTGCCTACTTGGTACTATTTATTCAATTCTTTGACACCTCAATTCGTGCTGAAGAAGATCAATCCGGTGGTGAAGAAAACCTTGGTGCGGAAGGAACTTTGGCCAGACCGCAATGAGGCTTTCAAGCATTTCAGACGAAGTCGACTTTTTGCCCTGGTGCCTGATGATTCGCTTTGGGATTACGTTAATTCCGCTACCGTTGAGAATGAAAATGGCGCTAAGCTCACCTATTCCAAAGAATGGGAGGCTCAGGTCTTCCTGACCGTGATCGACCCGTGGCTAACGCTGAAGAAGACCCATCATCCTACGCTCATCATCAAAGGTGATACGTCCGATACCATTTTCCCACAGGTTTGGAATAAACTGAAGGCAACTGTACGGAATGCCACATTCGTTGAAATGAAGGCCTGCGGACATCTGGTGCCTTTGGAAAAACCAGAGGAAGTAGCCGCTCTGGCCCTCCATTTCCTGCATTCAGACCGCTAAGCTTACGTGCCTATATTTGGCATCCCAAAAATGTGCCCATGGACATAGAATTCAACCGCAACGAAGACGTGATGAAGCAGCTGATCTCCAAAATGGAGAATCGCTTAGAGAAGATCTATCTGGGAGGTGGTCAGAAACGGATTGAGAAGGAACATGAGAAAGGCAAACTGACAGCCCGAGAACGCATTGCAGCGCTCATCGACCCAGGAACGGATACCATTGAAATGGGCGCCTTTGCCGGATACGGCATGTACGAAGAACATGGCGGTTGTCCTAGTGGCGGTGTGGTGGTGGTTATTGGCTATGTAAGCAAAAAGCAGTGCATTATTGTGGCCAACGATGCCACCGTTAAAGCCGGAGCCTGGTTCCCGATAACAGGTAAAAAGAATCTCCGTGCACAGGAAATTGCCATGGAAAACCGATTGCCGATCATCTACCTGGTAGACAGTGCGGGGGTTTATCTGCCCATGCAGAACGAGATCTTTGCCGATAAGGAACACTTCGGGCGCATTTTTCGCAACAACGCCAAGATGAGCAGCATGGGAATTACGCAGATCTCTGCCATTATGGGCAGTTGCGTAGCCGGTGGGGCTTACCTGCCCATTATGAGCGATGAAGCGCTGATAGTCAACAAAACAGGGACAATATTCCTAGCCGGATCCTACTTGGTGAAGGCCGCCATAGGAGAGAACATCGATAACGAAACATTGGGCGGTGCTACCACGCACTGCGAAATTTCGGGCGTTACGGATTACAAGGCCGAAGATGATCTTGACGCCTTGAACACCATTCGTAAGCTGATGGACAAGATCGGTTCTTACGAGAAGGCAGGATTCAGTCGCGAAGAACCCAAAGCTCCGAAGAAGAATGCAGAAGAGATCATTGGCATTCTTCCAGAACTTCGTACCAAGGAATACGACATGCGTGAACTGATCGCCCGATTGGTGGACGATTCTGAATTCACAGAGTACAAAAAGGAATACGGTAAGACGATTATTACTGCCTATGCTCGAATTGACGGTTGGGCCGTGGGCATTGTGGCCAACCAGCGCAAGATCGTGAAGAGTGCCAAAGGCGAAATGCAGTTCGGTGGCGTTATCTACTCAGACAGTGCCGATAAGGCTGCACAGTTCATTATGAATTGCAATCAGAAGAAGATACCACTGATCTTTCTG
Source organism: Bacteroidota bacterium (assembly GCA_046047575.1). Classification (GTDB taxonomy): domain Bacteria; phylum Bacteroidota; class Bacteroidia; order UBA10329; family UBA10329; genus UBA10329. The sequence goes on from JBJOHR010000289.1 coordinate 1,913, forward strand.
CACGATGTAACAGGCTTCATGGTCGGTTCGCGGTCAGAACAAGGAGGCATCATTAAGGACGGTGCCAAAATGGTGAACGCAGTTTCCAACAGTACCGTGCCCAAGTTCAGTATTGTGGTGGGTAACAGCTACGGAGCTGGCAACTACGCCATGTGTGGCAAGGCTTACGACCCGCGGTTGATCGTAGCATGGCCGACCGCCAACATTGCCGTGATGGGCGGTGCTCAAGCAGCCAAAGTGTTGCTCCAGATTCAGACCAGCACAATGAAGGCACAAGGCAAGGAAGTGACGCCTGAAGAGGAAAAAGCACTGTTGGATAAGATAACCCAAGGCTATGAAGAGCAAACTTCTCCGTACTACGCAGCTGCCCGTTTATGGGTTGATGCCATCATCGATCCGCGCGATACACGCAAGTGGATCAGCATGGGAATTGAAGCTGCCGAGCACGCTCCAGTGGAGAAATTCAACGTTGGGGTGATCCAGACATAAAAGAGAGCAGTGACAAGAGATAAGAGACAAGTATTGAGTGTTTTAGGAATCGCTCCCCTCTTATTTCTCATTTCTAATTTCTCATTCCTAATTAGCGAAGCGCAAACGCTGAATACCACTCCTTCTGAACTTACTGCGGACACGGCAAACCCACCGTTGAAGGTGCTTTCGTACAATATTCACATGTTGCCGCCATTGGCCAAATTCACGGGCAAGCAGCGCAGAGCCAAACGCATTGGCGACCTCCTCAAAGACTCCGATTTCGACATCATTGTATTCCAAGAGGCTTTTCATGGTGCTGCACGAAGAAAGATCTGGCGTAGAATGAAGGAGAATTTCCCTTACGTATTGGGGCCTGCCAACAGACGCTGGTATTCGTTGAAGACCAACAGCGGAATCTGGATCATCAGCAAGATTCCTCTCACCCAATTGGCAGAATTGGATTTCGACTACTGCGAAGGAATCGACTGTTGGAGCCGTAAAGGCGCGCTGCTGGCAGAGGGCGAATTCCGCGGACAGAAATTTCAGATCCTGGGAACACACTTGGAAGCGGGTGGAGAACGTGAAATGAAGGTCTCGCAATACAAAGAGTTGGCAGAGCTCTTTCAGCAGTACAGAAAAGATGGTGTGCCGCAGATTGCCGCTGGCGATTTCAACACCAAGAAATTTCAAGATACCACGTGGTATAATCAGTTGGTGCGCATTATCGACATGGAAGATGGCCCACTTCTGAGCGAACAGAAGTTTACCAGCGATAGCTACATCAACGATATTAAAATACAGCGTGGTGACAAGAAGAAACAGAACGTTATCGACTTCATCTTCTATGGCGATAATGGGGTAAATGCCTCGATAAATCGCTATGTGC
>JBJOHR010000290.1:0-3687 GCA_046047575.1 Bacteroidota bacterium
GGGCATGTTCACCCAAAAAACTCCATGAGATTCAGAATCGTTGATCGGAATTCCGTTCAGCGTCACATTGATACGTGTTGGGTCCGTTCCGCGGATTCGGATGCCCGTGTAGCCAACACCTGCGCCCGCATCTGACGTAGAAACCACGCTTGGTTCCAACTCCAATAGCACGGGAATGTCCAGACCGTAATTCCTGCGCTCGATGGTTTCCATATCAATATCGGTGTAGGCGGTGGCCGTATTGCGATTGGCACGAGTTGCGTTCACAACCACTTCATCTTTATCGTAAGCGGTCGGTGTGAGGTGAACATCATACGGTTTCTCGCTTCCGCCAACGGCATTGATTTCCAATTCATTGAAGCCGATAAAGCTGAATTTCAGTTTCACGGAATCCGACTTCCCGTAGTTTATCTTGAAAGCGCCTTCGCTGTCGGTGAACGTGCCGCTGTAGGTGCCTACAACCGTTACGTTCACGCCTGGAATTGGCAGATCGTCCTTAGACGAGTAAACATTTCCTGAAATGGATTGAGCCTGCATTTGTAGAGCGCACAGGCACAGCGCTGCAATAGATGGTATTGTTTTCATCTCCTTCCGCCAGCATTACCTGGATCAAGTTGTAGGGTATGATCTCAGCCCGATTTTCGGACACCCCCGATTGGCGGTAAAGTTAATAATCCCGTACGATAGGAAAACCTAACATCCCGCTGAACAGAAGAATCTGTTTAGCTTCGCGACAAGTTTATTCTCTAAGGACGATTTTTATGGAGCAACTCAGAGCAAGATTCAGCTTTTGGCTGGCTCAAAATGTGACAAAGCTTGCAGGAATAACGGGCTGGCCATGGTTGTTGAAGCTCATGCGCAGACTAACAGGAACACAGGTTACTGTCGCTCAAATGTTGTTGATCCGAAAGGCGCTGAAAGAATCTGGTTCTTCAAAATTGCTTGTTTTTGGAGTTGGTAACGATAGCCTATTTTGGATGAACGCCAATAAAGGTGGCAGGACGGTCTTTATTGAAGATGATGAATTCTGGCTTCGGAAGATTCAGAAACGGATACCCGGAATTGAGGCCTATCTAGTAAACTACGATACAAAATTAGAACAGTGGAAAGAACTCCTTGAGTCTCCTGAAAAACTGAAAATGGATTTTCCTGGCGATGTTTCCAAATTGAATTGGGACGTTGTGTTTGTAGATGCTCCCACTGGTTGGGGAGAAGGAACAACGGGTAGAATGAAAAGTATTTATGCTGGCCGAAAGTTGGCTCCAAAAGGTCATGTATTTGTTCACGACTGCGAACGTGAAGTCGAAATTGCATGCTGCGATGCCATCCTAAAGCCTGAATACTTTGTGCAAGAATTAAAGGCTACCGACAGCGGATATCTTAGGCATTATAAATTCCGAACTCAATAGCCACAAAGAACAGGGCAAAGCCTGTTAGGAACAGAATTCCTGCCCAAGCTAGCAACCATAGCCAATTGGCGGGTTTATGTTCCTTGTCAATTTGGTGCCCAGTAACGAGTTGGAGATTCACAATGGCAATTACTGGAGCTATGAGGAAACTGATTGTTGTTGCTAGATCCACCAACGTTTTCATTTGCTTTCCTAATACGGAAATGACAATGAATGCCCCAAGTCCAATTACAGCCAACGAAAGATTGTAAGCTTTTTTCGTGCTGAGGTTTTGCTCATCTGCAAGAAACAAGAGTTCAATTGTCCGCTCAAAACTTCGGGCAAAGCCGTCAAAAACCGCAATGCAAGTCCCGAACATGATACTGAATGCCGCAGTGGCAATGATGATGTAGCTCCATTCTCCAATGTAATTCGTATAGAGCTCCACAACCGCATGCGCAAATGCACCGCTACTGTTCGGTAATTCCGTGCCAGTGCCATAAAGCATGTATGCGCCAAGCGTTACGAAGCAAATAGAAAGCCCGGCTGATACGGTGTAACCAAGATTAAAGTCAGCCAACGTTTCCTTCATGCTCGGTTTGTATCCGGTCTGTTTGATGCGTTCCAAGGTCCACAGGCTGTTCCATGCGCTCAGGTCAACAGCGGTCGGCATCCAGCCCATCAAGGCAATGATGAAAAGGATGCTGTTTTCCTCCCAAATGCTCGGAGGAACAAAATCCGGTAGTTGCGGATTGGGACCTTTGACCAATGCTAAGATGAAAGCGAAAACGGTTGAGACCAACAGGACCGCACCAATCAGTTTGGTCAGTTTGTCCAGAACGTTGTAATGTCCGCTGCCCAGAATGCCAATGCAAACCACGAACAAAGCGATGGTAGCATAGATTCCCCATGAAGTGATTCCAAAAAGATTCTGAAGGAAGCCTGAAGTAACTGCCCCAACCGCTGCCGTGACGAAAAGCATGCTGATCATGGTGATAATGAAATAGAGCCAAAGCATCCATTTTCCGATGCGTTTGTAACCGTCAATCAGGCTTTCGCCCGTGGCGTTCGCATAGCGACTTCCGAATTCGAAGAATGGGTATTTGAACAGATTGGCTGCGATGATGAATCCGATCAATGTAAAACCGTAATCGGCACCCGCTCTCGTGCTCTGTACCAAATGCGAAACACCAATGGCCGTACTGGCAAAAAGAATCCCTGGTCCAAGGGTTTTTAGGAAGTTGGTGAGTTTCGATTCACTCATATCAGAAGAGTATCAGAACCAAAAGGTAAATGGTAAAGCCCACACCCATCAGCGCAACCGTGTATGGCAGGATTTCCTTGGCTTTCAGTCCTGTGATTCCCAGAAGCGGTAAAGCCCAAAATGGTTGAAGCATGTTCGTTAGCTGATCTCCATAGGCAAGAGCCATAATACTCTTTGGAATGTCAACGCCAAGTTGTGTTGCCGCCTGTAGGATGATGGGCCCTTGAACGCCCCATTGGCCGCCACCGCTGGGTACGAAAATGTTGACGATACCAGCGCTTATGAGAGTGAAAATCGGGAAAGTTGTTTCGTTGGAAATACTGACGAAAAAGTCAGAGAATGTGTTCACTAAACCTGAGCCGTTCATGATGCCCATGATGCCGAAATACAACGGAAATTGAATGAGAATTCCTGCTGCTCCGCCTATGGCTTCTTCAATAGCGGCAATGAATTTTCGGAAACTACTGTGGAGTGTAATTCCCAAGCCGAGAAGTACGAAGTTGATGAAATTGGGAGTGATAAAACTTAGGCCTTTCGAGCCGAATGAATTTGCGGCCGAATAGAGTGCGTAGCCAAGAATCAAAAGGCCGAAAATGAGCGCGAATGCTGTTGAGTTATCTAGTTTTTCTGCACCGATGACCTCGCTTTGTTCATCATTTTGTGAAGTCGAAATTCTCGGCAAAGCGGTCTTTCGGTCAGCACGTTTGCCTAAAAAGAACATGAATACCGGTAGTAAGATGACCACCAAAGCAGTTGCAGTCAAATTCATGTTTCCGAAAACGGTTTCTGAGAACAATACAGGGTCGGGGAGAAGAGAGAGTTGTTCGGGTGAAACGATGTCTTTCATCAAGGCTCCGATGTGACCTTCTTCTGCCACTTTGATCGGTGCCGAACCGGAAATTCCACCATGCCATACCATCAAACCTGAATAACCGGCTGCACCAACCAAGGGATAATTGAGTTGCAGGTTTTTCTTGGCGGCATGTTCGCCCACTTTTCGGGCGAGGATGGCCCCGAAAATCAACCCCAAACCCC
>JBJOHR010000291.1:0-6688 GCA_046047575.1 Bacteroidota bacterium
TCAGGTTTATTCGGGTCTTTCGGTGGTGGTACGAACGAGAGTTCAAGGCTCCGGTCCCGTTCCATGTAAAAATCGGCACAGTTCTGCCCCACTTGCAAAATGGCATATTGAACCTGATCGTTCGGAATCGCCTTCAGTTCGAAGCTACCATCTGCGCCAACGGTCTGGTTTGCCAGAATACGTTCTTTACCACTTACAGGATCGTCATTGACCCGAAGCTGAATTTCCTGCCCGATGGCCAATGGCGCCACCCCACGGATAGTCGCGTACTGTCCGCTTGCGACAAACGGAACCACCAACAGAAACCACAGAAATCTCATACGGTCAGGTCAAGTCCTTCGGGCACGAAACGCGATGCGTCTCCCCCGTTGATGAGTATATCACGGACAATCGTTGAATTTATTGCGGAGTATTCTTGCAGCGAGAGCAGAAAGACTGTGTCGAGGTCGGGATAAAGCGTTTGGTTGATGTGCGCGATGCTGCGCTCGAACTCGAAATCGGCTGAAGTTCTTAGGCCACGAAGACATCATTCATCGGGCTGTTCCGTTGTTCGATGAGATCATAGTTGCCATCGGCACCAACTCGAGCAAAAAGTACATGTACTCGTTGGAGCGCAGGTTGGAAATGATCCGGTTCACCTTCCGAGACGAACCGAAAGTGAAGGTCGATACCTACTTGGGAATGACGGTTGATTACTGCAAGGAAGTTGGCGCAACGCACCTGCTTCGCGGTCTTCGAACTTCAGCCGATTTCGAGTTCGAACGTAGCATCGCGCACATCAATCAAACGCTTTATGCCGACCTCGACACGGTCTTTTTGCTCTCGCTGCAAGAGTATTCCGCAATAAATTCAACGATTGTGCGTGATATACTCATCAATGGGGGAGACGCATCGCGTTTCGTGCCCGAAGGACTTGACCTGACCGTATGAGATTTCTGTGGTTTCTGTTGGTGGTTCCGTTTGTCGCAAGCGGACAGTTCGCGACTATCCGTGGGGTAGCGCCATTGGCCATCGGACAGGAAATTCAGCTTCGCGTGAATGATGATCCCATAAGTGGAAAAGAGCGCGTGCTTGCCCAACAGACCATTGATGTGGATGGAAGCTTTGAATTGAAAGTCATTCCAAATGCTTCGGTCCAATATGCTTTTTTGCAGGTAGGAACAGATTGCGCTGACTTTTTCATGGAGCGCGACAAGGATCTGGAGCTATCGTTCGTAGCACCCAAAGAGGACCCGAACAAACCCAAGGCATTCAACGAACGCCAGTTTTTCGTGCCTAAGATCACGGGTGGTAAGTCTGCTGAACTGAACGCGCAGGTACTGGCATTCAACGCATCTATCGATTCTTTTTTAGAAAAGATCTATCCGATGTTGACGCAGCGGAAATCACCTGGGTTCGTGGCGGAAAAGTTGGCTGAGTTTGAAAAAAGGACCGCAACCGATTTCAAAGGATCAGACGCATTTGTACAGGATCATATCAGGTATTCCATAGCAAGTGTGGAACAGACTTTTCTCACCGATCGTGACCGGCTTTACACCAAATATGTGAAGAGTGTTCAACCGCAATTCAATAATCCGGCTTTTACGGATTTCGTGCTACAATTCTACCAAGGAGAGGTGCATGAACTGGCGATGGTGAACAAGCATGAGGAGTGCAAAAAGGTGCTGAATGGTAGAGAGGCTTTTGCCAAAATGGACGAAATGCTGCTTGCTCAAGAACCGAAGTTGCAAGATGTTTCTGTCAGGAGATTGGTGCTCATTGCAGGAATGGAAGAACTGTTCGGACAAAAGGATTTTGAAGACGCAACGTTGATAGAGGCGTTGAAGCATTTCGGAATGCTCTCGTCCAATTCGTACTTGGGAAACGCAGCAAAGAACGTGGCTGGCAAGTATGAAACATTGACCAAGGGAACGCTTGTTCCAGACATCGTTTTTAAGGGTTTGAACGGCTCAGACAAGAAACTTTCCGACCTCTTGGGCCAGCATATTTTCTTGGAGCTGACGGACGCCACAAATGGCTATTCCAACCGCGAAACGAATGTTATTCCGAATCTGAAAGATGAGTTCAAGTTCATCCGATTCGTAACCATCTGTATAGGAAATTCGGAGAAGGAAATGCTCGATCTTCAAAGGAAGATGAACATTGATTGGGAGTTGGGTAGAATAGAACTTTCTTCCATTGCTCTGGATGATTACCGCATCAGAAGTCTGCCACTTTTCTTCATCATTGACCCCGATGGGAAATTCTATGCCGCCCCAGCCAAAGACCCTACAAAGGGAGCGCAACAGGAACTGATGTCGCTGAATGAGAAATTGACGGCCAAGAGCAAAAGTTCAGTCTGGAAATGACGCTTCCGTCATGTCGAGTGAATCGTAGCGAAATCGAGACATCCATAACGAGATTTCTCCGCTCGTTGCTCGGTCGAAATGACGCACTAAAAGAGCCCCTCAGTAATTACCTCCTGAATAGAACCAAAAGAGGCCTTGACCAATTCCTTGGCTTTTTCTGCTGAAACCCATTTCACTTCTGCAATACCTTCTTCGGTTTGCGGAATGAGTTCAGAATCATCCGAACTGTGCATCAGAAACCAATAGGTCGGTTTCAGAATTCGTTGGCCTTTCAGTTCGTAGGTATGATAGGTTGGAGTTAAAGGTTTGACGATGGTCGGCTCTTCGATGCCGCATTCTTCGGCCACTTCGCGAACGGCACATTCTTCAATGCTTTCGCCCGCTTCGAGTTTGCCTTTGGGAAGATCCCACATGCCATTTCGATGGATAAAAAGCCAATCACCATTAGTATTGCTCACTAATCCACCCGCGGCTTCAATCAGTTTATAGTGGGAATTGAAGTTCTGCCAGTTCAATTCCGTGTTTCCTGTCACCAAAATCTCCTCGGAATTCGTCTCAAGTTCTGAGATGATGTTGTGCCATTCCTGATGGCTTGGATCGGTCAATTTCCTGTTGAAAACTGCTCTGGATTCGGATTCATTTCCGAACTGTAGAACCGACCCTCCGATGAAAACTTTATAGCTTTGCGCCATGGATATTTTGAACTCAGAATTAGCCTCAAATGTAGCCAACGAACTGCTGCAAATTAAGGCAGTGAAGCTTCAACCGAACGCTCCGTTCACGTGGGCTTCAGGCTGGAAGTCGCCTATTTACTGCGATAATCGAAAAACGCTTTCCTATCCGGAGGTTCGGAAGTTGATCGCCAAAGGTTTGGCGCAAGGCGTGAGGGAGAAGTTTGCGGATGCTGAGGTGGTTGCGGGAGTCGCCACGGGAGCCATTGCCATTGGCATTATGGTGGCCGAAGAGTTGGGTTTGCCATTCGTCTATGTGCGCCCGAAGCCGAAAGAGCACGGTTTGGGAAATCAGATCGAAGGCTACTTGCCAGAGAACAGCAAAGTTGTGGTCATTGAAGACCTCATTTCAACCGGAGGTAGCAGTTTGAAAGCGGTGGAGGCGTTGCGCGAGACAAGTTCAACCGTTCTTGGAATGGTGGCCATTTTCACCTATGGTTTTGCCACTGCTGACGAGAATTTCGAAAAGGCCCAATGTCCTATCTACACACTGTCCAACTACTCTGAATTGGTGAAGTTGGCAGTGAGTTCAGGTTATGTTTCTGAAGGTGATCTGGAGCAATTGAATGAATGGCGAAAGTCGCCATCGACCTGGAAATCGTAGAGACGCGATGCATCGCGTCTCTACCTACGATTCCAAACAATTTCGTGGTGTTGATGCAATGAGTTCCGTCCATTCGGATCTTCCAATTGCAATTCGCCTGAAGGCCGCGCACCGAGGATTCTGAAAATGCCTTCGTTTCCGTTCACGGTCAGCATTTTTTCCTCATCAAACCCAAAGAGATTTTGATTGAACTGACTGAGAATCGGCTGATGTTGCCCTTGTCGCAGTTGTAGGTAACGCTTCTCCAATTTTGAATTCAGAACGGAAATCAATTCATCCAGGTCAAATTCCTTGTTTGAGGTCGCTTTCAAAGAAGTCGCATTCAGTCCTTCCGCAAATCCTGTTTGATTGACATTAATGCCGATACCGACAATGCTATTGTCCAAATTGTTTCCACGAAGCGAATTCTCGATCAAAATCCCAGCGATCTTCTTTCCGTTCACCAGAACGTCATTGGGCCATTTGATCTTGACCGTTTCTTCCTGCAAAATCTCTGAAATGAGATCGAGCACCGCCAAAGCAACCGAAGCACTGAGCATGAACTGGTCTTTCGCTGCCAAAAAGGCAGGGCGCAGAATGTAGCTGCCAGTAAAGTTCAATTCAGGTTCAGAATACCACTTGTTAGACCGTTGTCCGCGCCCCTCAAGTTGCTCATCTGCCAGTACCAAAGTGCCTTCAATCGGCATTTTGTCGCGAATCAGGGCACGGGCATAGTTGTTGGAAGAATCCACCCGCTCTAAACGGATGACCGTACTTCCGATGAATAGATTTTCGGTCAATTGAAAGGAGTTATAAATGGTAAATTTGCGAATTCTAAAAACCCCTGAATGAAGAAAGTCTCTCGAGGAAGTAAAACGGAGAAATTAGTAGAGGAGATCATCAACGGTCTGCGCGAAAAGAAGGGGAAACACATTGTATCGCTAGACCTTCGGAAAATTGAAAATTCTGTTACTGAGTTTTTTGTAATTGCATCGGGCGATTCCAACACGCATGTCAATGCACTGGCGGGAAGCGTGGAAGAGGAGGTTCGCAAAGCACTGAAAGACAAACCTTGGCACATTGAAGGAACAAGTAATGCCGAATGGGTGTTACTGGACTACGTGAATGTAGTGGTTCACATTTTTCAGCGCGAGCCAAGAAGCCATTACAATATTGAAGGTCTTTGGGCAGATGCTGAACTGAAGGAATATGAAGAAGTGGCCTAGGCCAAGAAGAGAAAAGAAATGTCAGAAGAAAAGAAAAAAGACAAGAAGAAAAAGGAAGGAAAATCGAAGTTGGATTTCGAATTCAAGTTCAATTTTTACTGGGTTTACGTGATCATTGCGATTACGTTCATTGCCATGGCCTTCTTTCCCGATATCGCTGAAAGTGAGCGCTCGTTGTCGTCATCAGATTTCAAAGAGATGCTCTTGGAAAAAGACATCAAGGAGATAGTTGTGGTTAACCGTGAAGTTGCGGAGATCTACATTCAGCCCGAGTCCCTTAAGACCAAAGAGAAGTATGAACTGGTAAAAGACCGACCATTCGGGTCAACCCTCAATCCCGGGCCTCACTACATGTATCAGATCGGGGATCTACAGAATTTTGAACAGAATCTACAAGAATGGCAAAAGGATTTTCCAGTTGAAGAGCGTGTGGATGTACGGAACGAGACCCATAAGAACTGGGGCGATTCTGTGATGTGGCTGCTACCCTTCGTGCTCATTATTGGCGTTTGGATTTTTCTGATGCGCAGAATGGGCGGTGGAGCCGGTGGAGGTGCACAGATATTCAACATCGGCAAGTCGAAGGCTCAGTTGTTTGAAGGAGACACGAAGGTGAACGTGACCTTTAACGATGTGGCAGGTTTGGACGAGGCGAAGGTTGAGATCAAAGAGATCGTGGATTTCCTGAAACATCCTCAGAAATATACCGATCTAGGAGCCAAGATCCCCAAAGGAGCCTTGCTTGTTGGTCCTCCCGGAACTGGGAAGACACTACTTGCCAAAGCTGTGGCCGGAGAGGCGCAAGTTCCATTCTTCTCCCTTTCAGGATCCGACTTTGTGGAAATGTTCGTTGGTGTTGGTGCAAGTCGTGTGCGCGATCTGTTTCACCAGGCCAAGCAGAAGGCACCGTCCATCATATTCATAGATGAGATAGACGCCATTGGAAGAGCTAGAGGCAGAAGCATATCTCAGGGTGCCAACGATGAACGTGAGAATACATTGAATCAATTGCTGACTGAGATGGACGGCTTTGGCACCAACAGTGGTGTCATTATTCTGGCTGCTACCAACCGTGCTGACATTCTTGACCGCGCACTACTTCGCGCTGGTCGTTTCGACCGGCAGATATTGGTTGATATGCCTGATGTGGTGGAGCGTGTTGCCATTTTTAAGGTGCACCTGCAGAAATTGAAGCTGGATAAGAATGTGGATGTTGAGTTTCTCGGAAAACAGACCCCTGGATTTTCTGGTGCCGATATTGCCAACATGTGTAACGAGGCTGCGCTGATCGCTGCTCGGAAAGGCAAGAAATCTGTAGAGAAACAGGATTTTCTAGACGCGGTAGACCGTATAGTTGGCGGCTTGGAGAAGAAGAACAAGATCATTACCAAGGAGGAGAAGAAGGTGATCGCCTACCACGAAGCCGGCCATGCTTCGGTGAGTTGGTTGGTAGAACATGCCTCACCGCTTATCAAGGTTACCATTGTGCCCCGCGGCCGATCATTGGGTGCCGCTTGGTATCTGCCTGAAGAGCGCCAGATAACCACCAAAGAGCAGATGCTGGATGAGATGTGCGCGGCATTGGGTGGAAGAGCGGCAGAGGAGATCATTTTTGGAAAAGTATCTACAGGAGCGCTCAGCGATCTGGAGAAAGTGACAAAGCAGGCCTATGCCATGGTAACGGTCTATGGATTGAGCGACAAGATCGGCAACATCAGTTTCTACGATTCATCGGGTCAGAATGAGTACAGCTTCAATAAGCCGTACAGTGAAAAGACCGCTGAAATGATTGATAAGGAA
>JBJOHR010000292.1:0-21801 GCA_046047575.1 Bacteroidota bacterium
ATCGAAGAAGAGGAGATTCAGATCTCATCTATATTCAAATGGTTTGAAAAGGATTTTACTAAAACGATGACCTTGAAGGAGTTCATTCTCAAATATTCTAAGCGCGATTTTGGTTCATATGCCAAGGTCAAATTCAAGGATTACGACTGGAGTCTGAACGGCCATTAGTAACAAGACTTAAGTTACATTTCCCTAAGTGTCAGCGAGTAAATTCGCATTATGATCTTACCACACCGATTGGTTTTTCTTCTTTGGTTCTTGCCTTTGGCCTCATGCGGACAGAATAGTGCGGATCTCAATAGAAAAGTGAACGAACTGATTGGTCGCACAGTGCCGCTTACGACCGTTTCTGAGTTGGTGAAGTGGAATAAGGCGCAAGTTCTCGATGCCAGAGAACGAGAGGAATTCGAAGTGAGTCACTTGCCCAATGCAAAGTATGTTGGTGATAAGGAATTCGACCTCAGCACTGTAGCAGGTATATCAAAGTCAGATACTGTTGTTGTGTATTGTTCGGTCGGCTATCGTAGTGAAAAAATTGGCGAGAAGCTAAAGTCCGCTGGTTACGAGCACGTTTTCAACCTTTTCGGTGGAATTTTTGCTTGGAAGAATGCTGGCAATATCGTTGTAGACGAATCGGGAAAACCGACCGAAAAGGTGCACACCTACAGCAAAAGTTGGAGTTTTTTCCTCCTGAAAGGAGAACGGGTCTACTGAGATCTGAAGCGTTTCCGAAAAGACAACCTTCTTAGGAAAGCGGATTCTTCTCTATCGTGATCAGATAATCCTCTTCCTTTTTGTTGTAGAAAAACTTTTGCCTCACGTCTGCTTCGGTAGCTTCGTAGAAGTAAGAAGTATGTTCCGTTCTGGATGGATCTTCGCGATCGATCCAATTGACAGTGTACGAATACTTCTCTTCAGAAAGGTGCTGCGACCTCAAGTACTGAATCATTTTCTGTAGAACATCTACTGAACTCGTTCCACGGGATTGGTGCAGTAGGAAAACCGCACCGCTGCGTGCATTCCGGGTGTAGAGGTCTAGTCTAATGCTGTAATCAACATCGTCAATATCCACATGGTAATCGAAGTGCACCGTATTCCGGTTATCCTCATAAACCAGCGTGATTATCTCACCTTCCAGATCAAACCGTTTGTCTTTTTTGCGCATATCTGACTTTTGCCAAAACTAAACATTGGTGCGTTATTCTTGTTGTAGGACCAAAGTGATGTAAGGCACATTTTAGGTTGTATATCACGCTATTTTTGTCGCACCAAACCTGAATCTCATGAATACGTTCAAATTCTCAATTATTATTGGTTCTGTAGTACTTCTGTCAAGCTGTGGCGATCATTCTGAAACCCATCTACAGAATCAGAATGCGGCCGAATTTGCTGAACACATGCGTTTAGACGCGCAGGTGGCCGAAAAGGCCAAGAAGATCTTTCAGCCCCTTGCAGCTGTTGCCGAGAATCCTGAAAACAGCGTCACACCTGAGAAGGTGAAATTGGGCAAGGTGCTCTACTTTGACAAGCGCCTTTCCAAGGAAGGTAACATCAGCTGTAATTCCTGTCATAATCTTGCAACCGGTGGAGTCGACAATCTTTCCTTTTCTCCTGGTGACGATGGGGGATTGGGTGGAAGGAATTCGCCTACGGTGCTCAATGCCGCGTTTCATGCCACTCAATTTTGGGATGGAAGAGCTAAGGATGTGGAAGAACAGGCTGGAATGCCTATTCTGAATCCTGTGGAAATGGCCATTCCGAATGAGGAATTCCTGATTGAGCGATTGAGTGGAATCGATCTGTATAAAGAACTATTTGCAGAGGCGTTTCCTGGTCAGGGTGCCCCCATCAATTATGATAATCTTAGGAAGGCTATTGCTGCGTTTGAAAGAACATTGGTTACCCCGTCACGCTTCGATGACTATCTCAAAGGCGAGTCAAAAGCATTGACCATTGCCGAGAAAGAAGGGCTCAAAACCTTTATGGATGCCGGTTGTATTACATGCCACAACGGTTCCATGTTAGGGGGAAACTCATTTCAGAAATTCGGGCAGTTCAAAGATTACTGGCACTACACGGGTAGTAAAAGCATTGACGAAGGTCGATTTGCTGAGACAAAAAATGAGGCCGATAAGTTTCTGTTCAAGGTGCCTAGTTTGAGGAATATTCATGCCACTGGACCGTACTTCCACGATGGTAGTGTGGATGAACTTTCTGAAGCCATTAGCATTATGGCAGAGATCAACTTGAAAAAGAAGTTATCAGAAAAGGAAGTGAAAGATATTGTCACCTTCCTGAAGTCTGTTTCTGGAGAATTGCCTGAAGGCGTGGCTGAAGCTCCAAAGGAGTTGGCAGCCCTTTAAGGACCGATCCTATCGAACCATATTGGCGGCCCACCAAAGCGCCCAAGCTGCTGCTCCAGAAATAATGAGTGCAACAATTGCTTTTTTGAAGAGGTCGGTCAGTGATTGAGCATTCATTGTATGGACACGATTTTGAAATGAGGCCGTGAAGATTGAACTATTTCCAGTCTTTTTTGTCAGCGAGAGATCAAAACTTTGATGTTGTTGATTTCTTTTCGACCAACGGGCTGTATCAAATAAATACCGCTGCTCAATTCTGTAATTTCATGGTGAGTTGAGTTCATTGGAAATGTCTCCAAAAGCTGACCATTAACCATGAATATGTTAACGGTTACAGGCAAAATCGATTGGTCGGCAATCAGCTGTTGACCTTGCAAATAGAGCAATCTTTCATTGCCGAATTCCTCCAACGAACCAGTTATAACCTCCGTATTGCAGTTTACATAGGTTTGGTTATCAAACCGTACTTCTGCAGGTAGGAGTTTGTCATTCATTGCCAACGGATAACCTACCATCGGCAATGATTCACCGTTGAGAAAATCGGGCAGATCAGTTTCGGTCACAAACAATGAGTTCAACTGGACGTCAGATGTGTTGGCGGGATCGGTTGTGCCGCTAACGTTATTGCCGTAGGAGTAATAACCAGCACCGCTGACAGCAAAAAGTCCGTAGGGAAAACCTGAGTTGGTGATTTCATTTCCCACAATATTCATGGAGTCGGTTGGTGTGCCAGAGTCGGAGAAGAACCCATAGAGTTCTGCTTTGTTTCTGAAGAAGGTGTTAAATGGACCGTTGCTTCCGTGTGATGCATCTACCACAATGTTCTGTACCGTGTTTCCTTCAAAAAGATTGAGGTAAACGTAGTTTCCATGCAGAACGGCATCTCCGGCAGAATTGGAAGGTAGAAAGCCATCCTGCCAATATGGATCGTAGGAATAGTTGTAAGCGTAAACATTACCGTTGGCCCCGCTTTGCAGTAGCATAGAATGCCGCAGGTGATTGAAGACATTATTCTGCGCCAAATTGAAACTGCTTGTAGCCTGAAAAACCACTCCGTAGCCTTGACCACCTCCACCGTAAGCAAATGCATCATGAATGTAGCATCCCTCAACGGTAACGTGTGCAGACGAATTCACTTCAATGTGGCTAAAGTTGCAATTGATGCTCTCCACATTTCGAACAAAGCAGTTGGTGGCATTTCCGATGTAGATGTTACTGGTCTGGTCAGCGGTTGCATCTTCCCGCTCAATGGTAAGACATGATATTCCAGCAGCTGTACGAGGGCTGATTTTCTTGATGAATGGGTTTCTGGAAAGCGGGTAGTGGTGATTCAACGGGTCAGCGAAGCGAAGTGTGTTGCCTTCCTTTTCAGTGATGATCAATACTTGTCCGAGGGTTCCGTAGGCCCAAGATGAGTACATCAGATCCTCATCAAAACAACCGATCCTGATCACATCGCCTTCCTCAAATTCAGAGGCATCGTTCAGTTCCAATTCAAATGTTCCTTTCTCGGCAGTGGCGGCAAGGGCGTGTTGTGTATTCACAATGGAACCATTCATAACTATCAGATTGCCTGATCCGCCAAGATCGAAGCGCAGTGTGGTGGCCGAAGATTCGCCTTTCAGCACAACACTGTCAGGAATGGAAATAGCTGCGTTGAAGAAGTATTCGCCTTCGGGAAAATAGATAACACCAGCCGAACCATTCAAACTTTGAATCGCTGATGAATAGGCCGAATTACACGAGTTCACGCCTGTGTTATCGGCACCATGATCAATGACGCTGATCGACTGAGATGGTTCTACAATTTTTTCTGTGTTTCCCGCTTTGCTCCATTCCGTAATGCGTTGTGCTTCAAAAACTTGAGCATTTACCACCAAATTGAATACGAGAAGAATCAGGAAGGAAATTATCCGAGCCATGTACTGAAAAGATCTGTAAGTGCACCACCTGCTTTGATGGTGAACATGATCAGTACGGCAATAGAGTAAATAAGTTTGATAGAAGTTCCAACTATGAATCCGATCATGGAACCCAGCCCACTGTTAAGTGCCTTGGTAAAGGTTCCACCAGCTATGAGATCACCAACAACGGTTCCCACCAAAGGTCCTAGAATGATACCGATTGGCGGAAAAAAGAATAGCCCTGCTACAATGCCTATCGTACCACCAATAACACCTTCTCTTGACGAACCGAAGCGTTTGGCTCCCAAGATGGGTACCACGTAATCCAAAACGGTGACCGCAGCCATGAAAAGCCCAGTAACAAACAATGTGGTGGCGGATATTTCATGTTCCGGTAAAAGGAAGAACAGAAACAACGATAGCCAACTCAACAATGGCCCAGGCAAGGCCGGGACAATGCAACCAAGTATGCCCAATCCGTTTAGCAGTAATCCGATGAAGAGTACCGCAACTTCTGGCATTTCAGTATGATTTTGGCATCACTAAGGCTAGGATCAGGTAAAGTAGAACTCCACCTCCGGCAAAGAAGAAAAGTAGTACGAATGCCAATCTGATAACCGTTGGATCGAGATCCATGTAATCGGCTACTCCAGCACAGACACCTAGTAGTTTGCCCTGTTTTCTTTCAAGTTTCTTTTGGCTCATGGTCGTTAAATGAATGGTTTAAAATGGAAGGTCGTCCTCGCCAATATCGTCAATCGATCCTGAATTACCAGCCGGAGCAGGTGCATGCTGGATCATAGGGTCAAGAGGAGGTGGAATAGGCGCACCAGCAGTTTCACCGGCCTCTACACGCCAAGCTTGCAAGTTAACGTAGTATTTTCCGTTGTATTCGTTTCCGCGTAAATTGAAGCTTACCTTGATGGTGTCGTTCGGATTGAACTTGTCGATTGAAGAGGTCTTATCCTTGATGAGTTCAAATTTGATGTCTTGCGGATACTGCTCTTCGGTGGTAAGTACAAACTCTCTTTTGGTGAATCCGCTGCTGAAAGATTGCTCTTCCATTTTCACTTTCAACTTACCGGTAACTTCGAATGATGCCATGCTTTTTTATAAATGTTTGATGCAAAAATAACCCCACTGCTGCGGGGTTAAAATTTTCTTGAAGTAAGTTTTAACTATTTCTGCACAGTTGCGTGGATCGTCTGCGTTGGGAACGCAAAGTCAAGGTTAGCTGTATTGAAACGTTCTAGAATTTCCAGGTTGATATTGGAATTGACCTGAAAAATGTCTTCACCTTTTTTAATGAAATAGATGAACTTCAGATTAAGAGAGAAGTCTCCGAACGAATCGAATAACTCCATGTGTTTCTCTTCCAAATGCTGCGAAAACTTTTGGTGTACTTCAGCCAGTATCTGCAAGCCTTCTTTAATGCGGTTGTGGTCGGTATCGTAGGTAAGGCCTAGCATCAGTATGACTCGTCTACTCGGTTCGGCAGCAACATTTTCTATGGCCGACTCTGCAAAAACCTTGTTGGGGATAGTTATGAGGCGACCGGGGAAGGTGCGGATACGCGTACTGCGAATACCGACTTCCTCTACAATTCCCTCATGACCATTGATAACGATCCAGTCGTTGACGGTAAAGGGTTTGTCAATAAATATGGTGATACCTCCGAAAAAATTGGCAACCGTATCCTGTGCAGCCAAGGCAAACGCCAAGCCACCGATACCAAGGCCTGCTATCAGTGCTCCAACATCGTAGCCCGCATTGTTCAGTCCGACAATGATGGCCATGATCCATACTGCTGCATGAATTCCCTTCTTCATAATGGGAAGCAGTTGGTCATCAAGGTCGCTCTCCGACTTTTCTACGATTGGCACAATGTATTCCTGTATCAAAGCATCGAGTACACGGTTTACCAACCACGCAACATTGAAGATGATGAGCAGGTAATAGATCCTGTTGATCCACACATGACACACATCTGGGAGGTTGAGCGAATCAAGTCCGTACCAGATTCCAAGAATGGCCACAGCAAAGGATATCGGTTCCTCCACCATGTCCAGAATAATATCATCGATATTGGTCTTGGTTTTGGCTGTGAACTTCTTGATCACATTACTGGAAAGCCAGAAGACCACTCGGCCAAGAACAACGCTGCCGACTATGATGGCAATGGCCAGTAGCCATTCGCCTACTGTGTTCCAATAGAAATCCTTCTGAAGGAAGTCCATCATATCAGTTCAATTTAGCTAGGGCAGCAAGTGCCTTATCGTAGTTTGGTTCGTAAGTAATGTCTTCAACCAATTCCACATGGTGAATGCGGTTCTCCTTGTCAAGCACAAAGACTGCTCTCGCCAACAGCATTTTCAGCGGGCTGTTCACCATTTCCAAATTATACTCGTTGGCAAAATCAGAATAACGGAAGTCAGAAACGGCCTTTACGTTTTCAATTCCTTCAGCACCGCAGAAACGCTTCAGAGCAAAAGGCAGGTCTTTGGTAACGGCCAGACATACTACGTTATCCAACTTGCTTATCGCCTCGTTGAATTTTTTTGTTTCCATGGCGCATATACCTGTATCAATACTTGGCATGGATAGCACGATCTTGTTAAGGCCTTCAAAATCGTACAGACTTTTTTCGGTCATATCGGCCATAACGAACGTGAAGTCGGGGGCCAGTTCTCCCAATTCGGGTATGTATCCTTTCAAGAGTACCGGACTGCCTTTCAGCTTTACTGTTTCTTTACCTTCTTCCATTGAATTGTTGTTTTGAATGGTTCGCGAAAATAGGAATTATGTGATGGTCGAAAGATCGAGGTCTGGTTGTTCTTAAACAATCGCACCGCCCCGTCTTTGTACATCGTTCATGCCCATTGTTCAAAGAATCATCGAAAAGCCATGGAGGTGAGCGTTGTTTAACATTATATTCGTAATCGTTAACCAGGAACTCATGAAATTCGTCAAGGCCTCTTTGGTCGTGCTGTTGATCATTGTCTCAGTTTTGCTGCTGTTGGGAGTGTTCGTTCCCGAAGTGGATGATCAGTTTGAAACAAGGATTGACCGTCCGTTGATACAGGTTTACGCTTCTGTAATGAATTTAAGTCGTGCTCCCGAGTGGGTGGTTGGACTTGACAGTGTTGCACAGACCAGTGGTTTTTTGGCCATGCCTGGCAGCACCTTTAGACTCTACTATTCTGGCACGGAGACCAAGGAAATCTATGATCTGGAGGTAGTAGAGATGGTACCTTTGCAGTCTGTACGATTTTCCATGCAGAACGACATGTTCTTATTCGATGTTTCTATTCGGTTTGAGTCCGATGGACTCGCTACGGTGCTCCATACTTACTGTCAGATTAAAGGTAAAAGCTTGATGACGCGTTCTTTTCTGCCTTTGCTGAAGTCGTCCATCATGGAGGTTGGCAAGGAGAATTTTGAAGCTTTAAAGAAACTTGAAGAAGAATAATTGAAGGTACTATTTGTCGGTTCGGGTGCGGTGAACCTATGTCTGGCCGGATGGATGCATTCTGGCACATCGCATTGTATGTTTCTCGTTAAGGACAACGATAATGAGCTGATTCGAACTCAGGCTTTCCAATGCCGGTTGCCGGGAGAAAAGAACACACGGGTTTACAAATGCCAGGCGTATTCTTCGTTGGAGAATGTGGAGCAACCCGATCTGGTCGTGGTTGGTGTCAAGAACCACGCACTTATGGGAGTATTGCAAAAGATTGAATCAGCTTATGGGACAGAAGTTCCGGTCATGTCGGTTTTGAATGGAGTAGAACATATCAAGATCATTTCCAGTCGTTTTCCGAATGCACTTTTTGCAACCATCGGGTTCAATGCTTACCGCGTATCACCAATAATCTCCGTGGCGGTAGGAGGAAGCATTGCGCTTAGCGCTGCACGCTCCGATAATCCGATGCTTGAACAAGTAAATGGCATACTTAAAAGGAAGATCAGCGTTACGGTGGCAGCCGATCCACTGGATGCGGCCCATTGTAAATTGATCATCAATTTGGGCAATGCCTTGCTCACAATAGTAGCTTTTCATGATCACAGGAAGCGAGAGCTGAATGTCCTTCAGAAGATAACCTCAGAAATTCTGAATGAAGGGCTGACAGTTTTGAAACGGTCTGGAGTGAAAGAGGTGCGTATTAGCGGTATGCCTCCTTGGATCCTTATCCGATTGACACAATGGTTACCACAGCGAATCGTGCTTCCAATATTTGAAAAGAAGTTACAGGCCAATACCATCAACAGCATGGCGCAAGATGTAGCTGCTGGTTCTAAGCAAACCGAGTTGGAAGACATTAACGGCTACTTTATTGAAATGGCGCGAAAGGCCAACGTGGCGGTGCCATACAACGAAGCGTTGTATCACATTTTCAAAGAATGGCTGGCCAATGGTGCTCAGCCTATGAAGCCATCCATGCTACTATCCGCCATTAACTCTTTCTCCAAACGATAACGCAAGTGGTCTGATAGAACCGTAAGTCCTTTATCGAAGGTGATATTGTTGGTGATGATGATGTGAGAATCATCCCGATAGGGTTTCAAAAATTTCTTGAAAGAGGGTAGCACATGATGTTCCCACTGGTATCTCACCACTGCTTCCGGATAGCCTCTTTCATCGCGGTCGCGTTTAATTCTACGCTGTAGTTTAATATCTTCCAACACATCCAAATAGATCCGAAGGTCGAGCAGATGCCTTATCTCGGGGTAATGGAATACGAACAGACCCTCAACCACCAATATGGGTGCTGGCTGAATGACAATTTCTTTCGGGTCGCGCTCGGAATTGTTGAAGGTATATTCATGGAATCGGATGGATTCCTTGTTCAGTAATTTCTGAATGTCTGCCAGAAATGCATCCTTGTCTATAGATGTAGGAAGGTCGAAATTAACCTCACCGTTCTCATCGATCTCTTGTTCCGATTTGGGTCGGTAGTAATTGTCTTGTGATATGATGCTCACAGAACCTTCCGGTAAGCTCGACTTGAGTTGGTGAAGGAAGGACGTTTTGCCAGAAGCACTGCCACCCGCAATTCCTACTACATAATGCTTCCTGCCCATGCGGCAAATATATTCTTTCGAACGTTGGCCGACATACTTAACCGATGAGGGTGCTATCTTTCCCGAAATCTAAGAAGACGTGGTTCGCGGACAGATGGAAAAGATGGGATTGGCATTGAATGGTGCATTTGCGGTTGACAGATATCTTCACTCTCGGAATTTCCTGGAAGAAGGAGAGCAGGTGGAAGCCATAGGTAAAGCTGGAGAGGGCAACATGAACCTTGTTTTGCGAGTGCAAACAAATACTCGCTCCGTGATTCTCAAAAAATCATTGCCTTGGGTCAATAAGTTCCCATCTATTGCTGCGCCCGTTGAACGGATCGAATACGAGAATCTGTTCTACGAGACGGTTAGGAAGAATAAGGTCATATGTCACTTTACTCCTGAGGTCTATTTTTTTGACAAATTGAATCACATTCTATGCTTGGAGGATTTTGGTCCCGCAAATGACTTTACCAACATTTATCAGAAAGGAGTTGATCTTGGAAAACAGGATGTAGCCGATATGGCACGGGTGGTCTCTGAACTCCATTTCAATGTTAAGGTCGGTAAAGAATTGAAGCCTATTGTCAACCGTGAACTGCGTATGCTCAACCATCAGCATATCTTTGAGTTGCCGCTGAGTGCTTCCAATGGTTTTGATCTCGATTCGATTCTGCCGGGTCTCATGTCGGGCACTCAAAAACTACGAAATGACGCTAAACTGAAGCAACACGCTCTGGACTTGGGACAGGTCTATTTGAAAGCAGAAGGGCCCAGCCTGTTGCATGGCGATTATTATCCCGGTAGTTGGCTCAAGACCAACAACGGTTTCAGAATGATAGATCCGGAATTCTGCTTTACCGGTCGGGCGGAGTTTGAATTGGGCGTAGCTGTGGCCAACATGAAAATGGCGCAACAGCGGGACAGTATCACCAAAGACCTGTTCGTTTACTATCATTTCGATAGCCGCTTTGATGGGGGCCTTTTTTCGCAATTTGCAGGAATGGAGATCATCAGACGTTTGATCGGTCTGGCGCAGCTACCATTGGACCTTACCTTGAAAGAGCGATTGGATCTCCTGGATGAAGCCTACGAATTAGTTAACAGCGCATGAGGACCATTGCAGTTGTGTTACTATTCCTTTCCCCGCTTTTCTGCATGTCGCAGAAGCAACGGGTGTGGATTGATACTGACATCATGATCGGTAAATTCCCAAGGGATGTGGACGATGGTCTGGCGTTGATCTTAGCCCTTTCAGATACCAATATTCATATAGCGGGAATCAGCTTTGTGCATGGTGTGGATTACGCCAGCGAGGTGACCGAAATTTTATTGAAACGCTATGGTAGAGGCTTGGAAATTCCAACCTTTAAAGGCGCAGATGATAGCGTCCAGTTCGGAGATGAAACAGAAGCCACCCAAGCATTGCGCAAGGCTTTGCAAGAAGGACCGCTGACGATCCTGGCCCTCGGTCCAATGACCAACATCGGTACGGTTCTGGAAAATCATCCTGAACTCGCCTCAAACGTAACCCGCATTTCGTACTGCGCTGGCAGACGACCGGGCCAGTTGTTCAATCCGGGTTCTGGAAAAACGAGGTTCTCTGACTATAATTTCGACCTCGACCCGTATGCGACCGCCATGGTGTTGAAGGCAGGTGTCCCTATGCTTCTGGCCGGTTACGATTGCTCAGATGATCTGTTCGTCAGCAAGGAAGACTTCGTTCATCTGCGCAAGAGCGAAAATGCCACCGACAAGTGGCTTTATCGCAAACTCCGTAGCTGGCATTCGCTGTGGCGCACGTTCATTGGCTCCAAACAAGGTTTTATTCCTTTTGATGTTTCTACGGTGGGAGCATTGCTCTACCCTCAGGAATTCGACATTACACCAGCCATTCCTTCCTACATTCAGGTGCTAAAGAATGATTCGAAACATATCGTTAAAACGCCTACCAAGCCATATCTCATTGTGCTTGATAATGCCGCAGGAAGGATCGTCTCTTACTGCAATAGCACCAACTCCGAATTTAAAACACGCCTTTTGCACGCTATCGGTCATCCAGATCACCCATAGGAATTAACTTTGACCAACACTGTGAATCGACTTCCCGCCATATTTCAATTTGTGTTACTGCTGCTACTTAGCGTTCAATCGTTGGGAGCATCTATTGATGGTAACGTGAAAGACGAAGAAGGGAATCCAGTGCCGTTTGTAACGGTTTATGTAGAAGGGACTACTATTGGAACCACCACCAATTCCGAGGGAGATTATCATCTGGAAGTGAAAGATGGCTACCACACCATTGTGTTCAGATACGTGGGCTACAGGACAGAGATAAGGCCCGTAACGGTTCAAGGTCAGGCCCAATTGGACGTAGTGCTATCGAAGGTCGTTTTCCAATTGGGCGAAGCTCAGGTGGACGGCAACGAAGATCCGGCTTATCGCATTATGCGCTTGGCACGTTCTAGAAGGAAATTCTACCAGCAGCAGGTGCGAGACTATTCGTGCAAGGTTTATGTAAAAGGTTTGAACTATGTAAAAAACCTTCCTAAAAGGATTCTTGGCCGATCGCTCGATGTAAGCGGATTGGACGAGTCGAGAAGTGGTATAATTTATTTATCTGAAAGTTTGAGCGAGTTCCACTTCAAAGCTCCAGATAAGACCAAAGAGCGAGTTATCGCCTCAAAGGTCAGCGGCAATTCGCAGGGCTTTACTTGGAACAATGCCACCAGTCTGAATTTCAATTTTTACGACCGCACGTACAATTTGGAAGGGTTGAGTGAACGCGATCTGGTTTCGCCCTTATCGCCATCCGCCAACTTGTATTATCGATATGTGTATCGAGGCTTTTACACGGAAGATTCCATCATAGTGAATAAGATCGAACTCATTCCAAGGGTAAAGGGAGTACCATTGTTTCAGGGTCACCTTTACATTCAGGAGAACACGTGGCGCATACATGGGGCAGACATTTACATGACCAAAGAATCGGGAATTGACTTTGTGGACACGGTGCGGATGAAAGTCGATTTCATTCCCTTGACCAAGGATCTTTGGATGAAGGGGAATTTGAGTTTCGATCTTGTCTTCAACGTCAAACTCTTCAAAGTAAAAGGCTGGGGAACATTCACTTCCGTTTTCTCCGATTACAGCATCCGTGAATATCTGAAGGACACGACCATGATCGCTCGATATGCTGAGGTGGA
The DNA here is from genome assembly GCA_046047575.1 of Bacteroidota bacterium. GTDB lineage: Bacteria > Bacteroidota > Bacteroidia > UBA10329 > UBA10329 > UBA10329. Next base: position 12,538 of record JBJOHR010000292.1, read on the forward strand.
AGAACCAACAGAAGAAGACGCTGACGAACCCATTTCATCGAATGGCGATGTGGCCAGCGTGGGAGGCGATGCTACCAAATTCGATTTTGACAGTTGGGACAAGGGACCGCTACTGAAGGTGGAGTCGGAGGCGAATGAGAAGAAAGAGGACTTTTGGGAAGAGATCAGAACAGTGCCGCTGACCGCGTTGGAACGCAAAGATTACGTTCGGAAAGACAGTATTGAAGTGGTTAAGGAGTCGCAGGTCTACAAAGATTCCGTTGACCGGAAGAACAACAAGTTTGCCTTGCGTAATCTGCTTTATGGCTACGAATATCAGAATAGCACCAAGCATTTTTCCATCGAATTCCAATCGCCACTTACCGCCATTCAGTACAACACTGTTGAAGGTTACCTGATCGATTACCGTATAGAATTCAAGAAAACCGACAGGGATGAAGGAACCATGTTCTCCGCCACGTGGAATAACCGCTATGGCTTCTATTCCAACAGGTATTATTCTAAAGCGAGCGTGTATTACCGGTTCAATCGAACCAATCGAATGTCGGTAAGGGCAGAAGGTGGCCATTACATCGAACAGTTTAACACAGATGCCATCGGTTCTGTGGTCAATTCTCTTTACACGTTAATATTAGAAGAGAACTATGCCAAATACCAGCAGCATTCGTACGGAAAGGTGTATTGGGGAATGGAAGCGTTCAATGGTTTCCGATTGAACACATCGCTTTATTTTGGTCATCGACAACCGCTGGTCAATGCCAATGATCTGGATGGAACGCATGTCGATTTCAGCGAAAAGTATTTCTCGCTCAACGAACCGGGCAACGAATCGCTGAACTACGGCAGCAAAGAATTTGACGCGAACAATGCGCTCATCCTCTCGGTTGGATTTACGTACAGGCCTGGACAGAAATACATGGAGCGGCCCAATGGGAAGATCAATCTTGGGTCTAAATGGCCACTGATCGGTTTCGGCTACGAAAAAGGTATTGGTGGTTTTGGGCAATTGGATGCCGATTTCGACCTATTGAAACTGCACGTGTCTGACGACCACTCATTCGGCATGGTCGGCAGATTTGAATGGCAAGTAAGCGGCAATTGGTTTGCAAATAACAAGTTTGTTCCGTTCATGGATTGGCAGCATGTCAATACATCTAAAGTGCACGTCATGCCAGCTGGTCTCGAACGGTTCATGGCCCTTTCATACTATGGCGCCAGTACAGACCGCTTCAATGTACAGGCGCATGTGGAACATCATTTCAATGGATTCATTCTCAATAAGATACCACTCATCAAAAAATTGAAATGGCAGGTGGTTGGTGGGTTCCATTATCTGTATGAACCAACTTACGGACACTACTATGAAGCGACAGTTGGTATCGAGAACATATTCCGTATCATACGAGTGGATTTCGTAGCCCCGTTCAGAAACAACGATGTTCAGGACTTCACTTTCCGTTTTCAGATCGGTTTTTGACCTTTGAAAGACAGCTCATTCGTTTTACCTAACGTAGCGTTCTTAAACCATTGGTTTAAACCCTATTTTAGCCGGCCGTGAAATCTATTCAATGAAAACATTAAAACACCTATTGATAGTTGGACTATTGACTATCGTTTCTGAGTTCAGTTCTGCTCAAATAGTCATCGATAATACCCTTACACCGCAGCAGTTGGTTCAAGACGTGTTGGTCGGTCAGGGTGTTCAAGTGTCGAACATTACGTTTACTGGAGCAGCAGCTCAGATCGGTTACTTCGATGCTACCAACGGAAACTTCCCCATTCAGTCGGGGGTTGCACTTTCCACCGGAGATGTACTTGACCTGCCAGGCGCAGCAGCAAACTTCGCATCAACCATTATGGGCGTTGGTGGAGATGCCGACCTGAACACCATTTCAAGCGCCAACACAAACGATGCTGCTGTTCTGGAATTTGACTTTATTCCGAGTGGCGATTCAATCATATTCACTTACGTTTTCGGTTCGGAAGAGTATCCGGAATGGGTCAACTCTTCATTCAACGATGTTTTTGCATTCATTATCTCGGGTCCGGGTTTTGCGGGTCCATTTGCTAATGGAGGCGAGAATATTGCTCTCATACCAGGAACAAACCAACCTGTTACCATCGACAACGTGAATAACGTTACTCCTTCCAATCCGCAGTATTACGTGGACAATACCAACGGAACGGCCATTGGCATTGTGTTCGATGGGCATACGGTTGCGATTCAGGCAAGAGCCTTGGTTCAATGTGGTCAACCTTATCATCTCAAGTTTGCCATTGCCGATGCGGGCGACTCCAGCTTCGACTCCGGTGTTTTCTTGGAGGCAGAGAGCTTCAGTTCCAACATTTTCGCGTTCGATATCATAACGCCTTCACTCGATTCAACCATTGTAGAAGGTTGTACAACAGCTGAAGTGAACATCTATTCACCTCCTTCAGATAGCCTTCTTGCCTATGACATTATTGTTTCGGGCAATGCAATCGAAGGTGTGGACTATACTGCTATTCCTGATTCATTGATCATTCAACCTGGCGATTCGGTCTTCACTTTCAGTATAGATGCATTGAATGATGGAATTCTGGAAACGGGGATCGACACCATTATTCTGACCATTTACACCATTAATTCCTGCGGAGATTCGGTCGAAAATGTGGGTGTCATTTACATCACGCAAGATTATGAGATCGATGTAGAGATAGCGGAAACCCCTGGACCATGCACGGCTTACGACTACTCCATTCTTGAAGCGATTCTGGATGGCGGAAATCCGGCATTCCAATACCATTGGAGCACTGGAGCCGTAACCTCGACCATTGAAGTGGGATTTGCGCAAAGCACGGTAGTGTCGGTATACGTAGAGGATCTTTGCGGATTCTTATCAGATACTGCTTATTTGACCGTGGACCCTGGCGAAATACCTCCGCAACCGGCAGTCAATGTATCCAATGACGTGGTGCTCAGTTGTCCTGGAGATATGGCTACACTGACTGCAATCGGTCAAGGAGGAAGTCAGCCTTTCTCATACACTTGGTCGCCAGCTGCGGGAAACGGAAGTACAGTTACTGTTCAGCCGAATGCTACAACTGACTATATCGTAACGGTAACAGATAACTGTTTGCTTGCGGTGCAGGATACAATAACTGTAACCGTAGAACCTTACACACCGCCTTCGGTTTCGGTTGCCGATACTTCTGTACTTTGTCCAGGCGATCTGATGATATTGACGCCAACAATAAGTGGAGGAAATGAACCTCTTACCTACAGTTGGTCTGATGGTTCGGGTCAGCCAACGCTCTCATTGAATCCTGATGTAACGGAATCGGTGACTGTAACCGTTACGGATGATTGCGGCACAACCGCTACAGGGTCCATTGAAGTGGAGGTGCCAGCATATGATGAGCTTTCAGTTACCGTGTCAAGTCTCGATCTTCTTACCAGCGATACGGTAACCATTTGCGAGTTGTGGTCTGACACGGTATTCTCCTCAGTTTCCGGAGGGCTTTCTCCTTACGCGTTGAACTGGAGCGGCACGCTTGTTGAGGCAGGCTCGATCAATAATGCCACAGCCGTGATCAGAGTGAACTACGAATTACCTGCAGATTCAAGTGTATTTGAAATGTACAGCCTAACGGTAGTGGATCAATGTGGTGAAGAATTGGTGGTTGAACTACCCGTGAATGTGATCAGTTGCGATGTGGTCGCTCCGAGTATATTCAATCCTAATTCAACTTTCCAAGGAACGACTGATTTCTGCGGAAGCACTCCGCAGAACAACGTCTTCAATCTGCCTTGCTTAGAACTTTACCCAGGAAACAATATGTTGATCTTTGACCGTTGGGGAAGAAAGTGCTACGAGACAGAAAACTATCATCTGAATCCTTGGGACGGTGGAAATCAGTCTTCAGGAACTTATTACTACGTGTGCGAATTGCCAAATGGTAAAGAACCCGTAAAAGGATACTTCCAACTTGCTAGATAAAAGACTATGAGAAAAGCATTTGTCCCGTTTGCATTGATCGTCTCCCTGCTCGGATTGGGAACACTTTCTTCCTGTGATACTATTTCGGACATCGTAGACGGGCTGCTCACCGAGGGTGATGCGAGTGCAGCTTTGAAGGAAGCACTACGGGTTGGTACTGACACGGCCGTGACCCACGGAAGTGCGGTTGACGGTTATTTCGCCAATCAGGCCATCAAGATCCTTTTGCCTCCGGAGGCAGACGTGATCGTTGACAACATCTCGGCCATTCCAGGTGTCGGCCAGCCGCTGATCAACGAACTCATACTCAAATTGAACCGGGCGGCAGAGAACGCAGCTCCACAGGCGAAGGATATTCTGGTGGATGCCATTCTCAATATCACGATCACTGATGCGATCAATATCGTGAATGGAGAGAATGATGCTGCAACTCAGTATTTGCGTGGTGCCACTCAGACTCAGATCGCTGGCCTGTTCAGACCTCACATCGAGAATTCTTTGGAGTCGGTCGGGGCGCAGAGTACGTGGGGTACGGTTACGTCCAACTACAATACCGTAGCGCCTTTCCTTGGTCAGCCGACCGTGAACACCGACCTGGCCGATTACACCACGAACAAAGCCCTGGATGGCCTGTTCACTTTGGTGGCAGAAGAGGAAGGCAAGATCCGCGAAGACCCTGTTCATAGAGTGAGCGAGATCCTACAGCAGGTTTTCGGAGGTAATTAATCGTAAACAATCAATTGAAATCATAGAATGAAAAAGCTAATTGTTGCATTTATGGCCATGGCCATTGCGCTGCCTTCCATGGCGCAGAAGAACTTTGAAGGTACCATCATATTCAGTCTTGACTACAAGGATCTTCCGGCAGAAATGGCTGCCATGTCGGCCATGTTGCCCGATGAAATGACCACACAGGTAACCAGTACCAAAACACGGATCGAACAATCGTTGGGAATGGGCATGAGCCAAGTAACCATCGTTGACATCAAAAAAGGATCGGGCGTGTTGCTAATGGACCTGATGGGAAAGAAAATGGCCATGGAAATGACCAAAGAGGAGTTGGAGAAGATGGACAAGAAGAAGACTGCGGAGAAAAAACCGGAGTTCAAGTATGTGGCCGGTGCCACAAAGACAATTGCCGGGTACAAATGCGAAAAGGCGATAGTGACAGTGGAGGGTGCAGGCGAAATGGAGATATATTACACCAAAGATCTGCCTGCTGGTGCCAGCAAGCAGTTCGAAGGTTTGGAAGGGTTTCCTTTGGAATACACCATTAAGCAGGGACCAATGACCATTCTGGTTTCAGCAACCAATGTAAAGCAGGAGAAACTGGACAAGAAGCTTTTTGAGATACCTGAAGGTTACGATAAGATGACCTTTGAAGAGTTTCAAAAATCGATGGGTGGAATGATGGGAGGATAGAATCTTCCAAAAGAATTTGAAAAGCACTCTCCGGAGTGCTTTTTTTGTGGACTTATAATTTGTTTATCAGGTACTTAGGAATTAAACGCACCTTTGCGAACTATGAAATTCTCTGAATTGAATCTGCATCCGAGTTTGATGGAAGGACTGGATGCCATGGGCTTTGAACAAGCCACTCCCATCCAAGTGCAATCCATTCCTGCGTTGATAGAGGGTCGCGACATTATCGGATGTGCGCAGACCGGAACCGGCAAAACAGCCGCATTCCTCATCCCAGTTATCGAGCATGTGCTTAAGAGCAAGAACGATGGCGTAAAGGCATTGGTCATTGCTCCAACCCGCGAATTGGCTATTCAGATCGACCAGCAATTGCAAGGTTTGGGCTATTTTGGAGGAATATCGTCCATTGCCATTTATGGCGGTAAAGACGGCACATCGTGGGATTTTGAAAAGTCATCGCTGCAAGGTGGTGCCGATGTGATCATCTGTACTCCAGGCCGCTTGATCGCTCACATGGGCTTCAATTATGTGAACTTCGATAATCTGGAATGCCTGATTTTGGATGAGGCCGATAGGATGTTGGACATGGGTTTTCATGACGACATCATGAAAATTGTGGAACTGACGCCCAAGACAAGGCAAACCATGCTCTTTTCGGCCACCATGCCACCTAAGATTCGCAAGTTGGCCGATAAGCTGCTGAACAACCCGATAAGTGTGGAGATCGCCATTTCGAAACCATCTGAGAACATTAAGCAGATCGCCTACCTGGTGCACGATGAACAGAAGGATAAGCTGCTGGAACTATTGATGGGAGAACGTGAAGTGAACAGTTGCATCATCTTCTGTTCGCGGAAATCGGCTGTGAAATCGGTGAACCGGACCTTGCAGAGGAAAGGCTGGAAATCGATGGCCATATCATCCGATCTGGAACAGGCCGAAAGGGAAGAAGTGCTCTCTGGCTTCAGAAATAAGAAATACAATTTTCTGGTTGCTACCGATGTGCTTTCGAGAGGAATTGATATTGACAATATTGAGATAGTGGTCAACTATGAGGTCCCGAAAGATGCGGAGGATTATGTTCATAGGATAGGTCGGACTGCCCGTGCCGGTGCTTCAGGATTAGCCATCACGTTCGTTAACGGCTATGACGTGAATGGATTTGCAGATATAGAAAAGTTGATCGAGAGGACAATTGAAAAACCGCCCTTGCCAGAGCAATTGGGCGAAGGCCCAGCCTACAATCCTGGAGAAAAACGAGGTAAAGGTGGCCATAGACGGCCTCAAGGCGGTGGAGGGCAGCGACCCAAGGAGAACCGCGATGGCGAGAAGAAACCGTTCAAGAAAAAGCGTTGGAACAAACGCAAGAAGAGTGGTGGTGGAGGCGGAGGTCCTGTGAACTCGACCTCGAACCCTTCCTGATCATTTTAAGCGTAATCGCATGGATGTGATGGATCTACCATCGAACTGCGAGATCGATACGCGTATCTGACGGTTTTGCAAGGCTCCATTGGGCGACCCCGTGTAGGTGAACGATGAACTGCTTTTACTCAGGTCTTTCTTGTCGAACTGAACCGACTGTAGTTGTTCAATATGTGTTTTGACCATCTTGTGGTCCATCCCAAGCTTGAATCCGAACGGGAAATCTGCTTTAAAGCCACCATCATTCGTAAAACTGGTCAATTCAACCATCATCACTTCGAACTGAGCAAGCGCGAATTGGTCTTTGGAACGGTTAACGAAAGTGAGCTCCATTCCCGTTTCGCTGTTTGTCCATGTTTTAGACATTCCATCTTGCGCTATGGTTTGTTGGAATGGGCCGCAGCGTTCCTTAAAGCGAACGACTTCCTCACTTATGTCTCGCTGACCGATAAGCAACAACAGATCCTCGCATGGATTCTGTGCAAAGAGCATGGAAGAGATGATCAGAGATCGCAGCAAGACCAGCATTTCAGAATTTCTAGTTTATAGCGTGCCGATCGATCATTTCAGTGTCAAGCGCATGGACGTTATGCCAGATCCGCGATACTGCTCCAAGTAAATTTTGATCGATCTACCCTCCGTGACTTCGTTTATCTCTCCAACGTAGCTGAAGTAAGACCGACTAATTCCCAGTTCACGATCGGTATATTCCATATCCGTTCTCTTCTTAATATGCTTGGAGATATCATGTGCATTCATCTCCTTTTTCAAACCGAATGGAAGTTGCCCAGTGTAGCCGCCCTTACTGGTGGAACTTTCCAGGAATACCTCAGAAAGTAAAAACTCATCCGATCCGGATTTGACATCCTTGGTGAACGTGACGGTTATACCTTTTTTCTTCGATTTCCAAGTTTTCGTACTTCCATCATCAGAAACGGTCTCCTCGAACGGTCCGCAGTTGGTTTGAAAATCGATGACCGTTTGACTGATATCGCTTCTTCCAATCACGGCCAGGAAATCTTCGCAGGGTGTTTGCGCCAACAGAATTGTTGGAAATAGGATAAGAGCAAGTAGTGTTTTCATGCCTTGAATTTAGCTTTCTAATTCAGAAAGCTCCAACCACCGCATTTCCTTTTCTTCCAATTCATCAGATACACGTTGGAATTCGGCTGAGATTTCCATGAGTTTTTCGTGGTCATCGACAATGCTTTCAAGTTCTGCGGTCAGCTGGGCTTTCTTCTTCTCCAGTTTGGGTATTTCCAATTCCAGCAGCCCGAACTCGCGCTTTTCGTTGAAACCCATTTTGCCTTTGGAGGCCAGCGATTCGGTCTGCTTTTCAGCTTTCTTAACCGAAGCGGCTTTCTGCTTGGCGGCCTGTTCCTCTTGCTCGCGGGCAAAGCGGTATTGGTCGTAGTTGCCAACAAAGCCACGTACATTCCCGTTTCCTTCAAAGATGAAAAGCTGATCTACGAGCTTGTTCATGAAATGGCGGTCGTGGGTTACAATAAGGATGCAGCCCTCGAAGTCCATCAGGAAATCCTCAAGAACGTTCAGCGTCAGTAGGTCGAGGTCGTTGGTCGGCTCATCCAATATGAGAAAGTTCGGGTTCGACATCAGCACCGTGAGGAGGTAAAGGCGTTTCTTCTCGCCACCGCTCAGTTTCTCCACCACTTGGTAGTGCATGTGGCGCGGGAATAGGAAACGTTCCAGCAGTTGCGCAGCCGAAATGGACTTGCCTTTTTTGAGCGGAATGTGGTCGGCAATGTCGGTTATCACCTCGATCATCCGTTTGCCTTCCTTCAGTTCCAGCCCGTCCTGACCGTAGTAGCCGATCTTCACCGTTTCCCCGATTACAATTTTGCCGCCATCAGGTTCCACTTGGCCCAGTATCATCTTCAGCAGAGTTGATTTACCGCTACCGTTGGCACCTACAATGCCAATGCGCTCGCCCCGCCTGAATTTGTAATCGAACCCATCCAACAGCACATTATTCCCATACGCTTTGCGGATGCGATGCAGCTCCAGGATCTTGCTGCCCATGCGCTGCATGTTCACATCCACCTTCAGTTCATCCTGCTTCAGGTTGGTCTTGGCCACCTTTTCGGTCTCGTAAAAGGCATCCTCGCGCGATTTCGATTTGGTAGTGCGCGCCTTCGGCTGCCTGCGCATCCATTCCAGTTCTTTGCGGTAAAGGTTCTGCGCCTTGTCCACGTTCGCGGCCTCTACTTCCTGCCGAAGCGCGCGGTTGTTCAGGTAGGTGCTGTAATTGCCTTTGTGCTTGTACAGTTGCCCGTTTTCCAGTTCAATGATCGTATCGCACACTTGGTCCAAGAACACGCGGTCGTGCGTCACCATCAGAATGGTCTTTTCGGGCTTCGAGAGAAAACCTTCTAGCCATTCAATCATCTCAATGTCGAGGTGGTTGGTGGGCTCATCCAGT
>JBJOHR010000293.1:0-5790 GCA_046047575.1 Bacteroidota bacterium
AATCCGAAAATCACTTCTTTCCGAACGGATAAAATTGAAATCACCAGGGTCGATAGGTCTGACTACATAGAAGCCGATGGCGAGTGGGTAGGAATGGGGCCGGCCACTTTTACCAATCAAAAACAGGTACTGCGATTTGTAATTGGTCAGGCTCCTATTCCGAAGGAGTTTCCCTTTTAACTATTTCTTTCGCATGATCAGCAAAGGAGTTTTGCTGTGCATGGTCATTTCTTCGGTATAACTGGTATTGAAGAGATATTCCAGAATACCAGTTTTATACGTGAACATGGCGATCAGATCCGGATGATCGGATCGGACGAAAGCATCCAATCCGGCTATGATATCGTCATCCATTACGGCATTGAATGTGATCTGAGGATAGCTGGTCTTCGCTATCATCTCCAATTTGGTGGCTTCCTCATCAAAAGTGCTCGGGTCTATCACATCGGGATAGACGTGTACTACATCGATGGTTGCATTGAAAAACTGAGCAAATGCAATGAGTTCTTCAATTTCCTCGTCAACATTGGTCAAATCTGTGGCAAAAGCAATGTGTTCCGGTCTGTTGGTGCTTTCTGCGTTGGAAGGAACGAAAATGGTTGGGCAGGACACATGTTCCAATACTCCTGCAGCCACCGAACCAAATATCTTGTTCTTAATGACGGATTCTCCCTTGGTGCCCATCACGATCAGATCCACACCATGTTCCTTGCTGTAATTCTCTAGCACTTCTATCGGGTCGCCAAAGGTGAAATCGCAGGTGATCTTGGCATTGATCCCAGTGGAATGTCTGACAGAATCTGCCAATTCGGTGGCTGTTTTAAGCGCTTCTTGACGAAGAATCTCATCTAACTTATTGACAAATGCATAGGATGGACGCGGAACATTGTCGCAATGCAATAGGATGTACTCAGCATCAAGATTAGCAGATAGGGAAACGGCATATTCTGCCGCCTTGCGAGCCAAAAGGGAGAAGTCTGTTGGAATGAGGATCTTCATTTACGTGGTCTTAAACGGTGGTTGTGATCTTGTCTACTTGATATTTACCCGCACTCAGGTTCTGCCGTATCTTAGTGAATACCTCAATGGTATAATTCACATCGTCCATGGTGTGTACAGCCGTTGGGATCAATCGGAGCAGAATAATGCCTTTTGGAACAACTGGGTAAACCACCATGGAACAGAAGATATCGTAGTTCTCGCGTAGATCAACGATCAAGGCCGTTGCCTCAGGAATGGTGCCGTTCAGGTAGACCGGTGTCACGCAAGATTGTGTGTCGCCTATGTCGAATCCTGCGTTCTTCAAGCCATTCTGCAAGGCGTGAACAATGGTCCAAAGTCGCTCTTTAAGTTCTGGTTTTGTACGCAAGAGCTCCAATCTCTTAAGCGCTCCGATTACGATAGGCATTGGAAGGCTCTTAGCGAATATCTGCGACCGCATGTTGTAGCGTAGAAAATCAATCACATCTGCTTCTCCAGCTACAAAACCACCAATGCTGGCCATGCTTTTAGCAAAGGTCCCGAAGTAAATATCAATACCGTCCTGACAACCTTGTTCTTCGCCCGTTCCAGCACCCGTTCTGCCTTGAGTTCCAAAACCGTGAGCATCATCTACAAAAAGTCTGAAGCTGTATTTCTTTTTCAGTGCAACGATCTCCTTCAGTTTGCCCTGAGCTCCGCTCATTCCGAAAACACCTTCGGTAATAACCAGAATGCCTCCACCTTGCTCGTTGGCCAGTTTTGTAGCTCGCTGTAGTTGTTTCTCCAGATTTTCGATGTTGTTGTGCGGATAAACGAATCGCTTGCCCATGTGAAGGCGCACTCCGTCTAGAATGCATGCATGCGAGTCAGAATCATAAACGATCACATCATGCCGATTTACCAACGCATCAATGGCCGAAACCATTCCCTGATAACCGAAGTTGAGAAGGTATGCAGCCTCTTTCATTTCAAAAGCTGCCAATTCCTGCTCCAATTGTTCGTGGTATCTGGTCTGTCCGCTCATCATCCGCGCGCCCATCGGATAGGCCATTCCCCATTTGGCAGAAGCATCGGCATCTGCCTTGCGCACTTCGGGGTGATTGGCAAGCCCGAGGTAATTGTTCAAACTCCAAACAAGGCGTTCCTTACCGTTGAACATCATTCGGTTACTGATCTCACCTTCCAGTTTAGGAAAAGTGAAATAACCGTGAGCTTCTTTAGCATGCGCACCCAATGGGCCGCGATTGTTCTTGATTCTTTCAAAAATATCCATGTGCTATCTAATGTAGATGGCGCAAAGGTATCCGTTCCCTTTTTCTTGGTGTTTGTGGTATTCGAAAGTTTTGAACGGAATATGGTTCAGATCGCAAACCTGATCATGAAGGTTGCCAATTTGGTAATTCCATGGTGCTACAACCGATCTTTCAGGATTTGCTCAATCTTCCTATGTCCATTCTGTTTGGCCATTGTTAGGGCGGTATCTGAGCTGAAACCGGCTTTAATTCTTGGGTCGGCACCATGATCCAAAAGAAACATGACTATTTCCAAATGACCGAAAGTGGCAGCTTCTATCAGCGGTGTGGTCAAGAATTCGGGGTGCTGATAATTGGGATTTTCTCCCATACGAATATGGTAGCGTACCAGTGCAAGGTCTCCATTCTGAGCCGCAATCAGCATTTCTTTCCAATCTCCAGCCGCCATGCTATCTCAGTTCCTGATGTTGAGTAATTCTGTTTCCAAGGCAAGCTTGGCATTCGATTGTTCTTGTGTAAGCGAGCCAGTTAGTAGATCATTCTGTTCGTATGGGTCTGCATTCAGATCATACAGCTCTTGGTTGCCATTTGCGTTTGTCATCAGTTTGTAGGCTCCGTTGCTTATGGCCCAAGCATCGTTCGTGCCATCGTTCATTTCAGAATACTGAAAGTTTCGAATGATGGCGCTGCCCGAAAGCAGCGATCGGAAACTCTCACTGTCGTGGTACTGAGTGATCGATGCGCCCGCAAGCTCCGCTATGGTGGCAAAAAGGTCGGTGCTGCAAACAAGGTTGTTGTCAGTATCAATGCGCGTTACTCCGACACCAGAGACGAACATAGGCACATTAATACCACCTTGATACAAGGTTCCTTTGACCTTAGTTCCCTCATAAGGCAATTGAGCCACCTGAACAGGCGAACCATTATCTCCAATAAAAATGATGACCGTATTTGACAGCTCATTTTCAGGAATATTCTCCAATAACCTTCCGATCTCATGGTCAATGGCCTCAACGGCCGCCATATAATAGGGTGTGCCGTCCATTCCTGATTCATATTCGGGCAGGTTGCCTTGACCATGCAAGTTGCTTGGTGGAACATGGAATGGCGAGTGCGGGGCATTGTAAGCCAACCACAGAAACCAAGGTTTTGACTGTTCATTTATCCAATCAATGGAAAGGTCAGTAAAGAATTCAGTCGTATAAGTGTTCTCAGGAGAAGTAGTTCCATCTTCGGTGAATTGCCAATGATAATAATCACTTACCGCACCTCTTATCAGGCCTGCGTAATAATCGATTCCAAAGTCTTCTGGATTAACGTTTGTCAAATCGCCTGAGAGATGCCACTTGCCTACAATGGCCGAGGCGTAGCGGTTATTGGTGTGGTTGCGTATGTATTGCTGAAGACTGATCTCTGAAGAGGCAAGCTCGTCACCAGCCCATTTTACCCCGGTGCGATAGCCATATTTACCCGTAATGATGGACGATCTTGTTGGTGAACAGGTAGGGTAAACCCAGAAATTGCTGAAGGAAAGCCCAGCAGTTCTGATCGCATCGATGTTCGGAGTATTCGGCTTAATGCTTCCTTCGGTAAATCCGCTGATGGCGTCTTTCCCCAGATCATCTGCTACGATAAGAAGGATGTTCGGATGTGTACTTTCTGGTTCGTCCGGACAATCCTTTTTACATCCTACCAATATGGAAAAGCAGCATATCGTTAGAAATGATACGATGGAATGTTTGTTTCCGGTCATAAGGAAGAAACTATTGCGGTGTTCCCTTGAAACAGCCAATGTTGTAAGGAAAATCATAGGTCCAATGATAGTGATAGAGCACTGTCATTTCACCATCCCAAAGAACGGAATGAGTATGACCGTGGCATTCGTCAAGGTCTTCGGAATGGAGTAGTTCTCCATTTTCTCCATACGGCCCATAAATACCGAATCCATCAAGCATGTAACCCATTAATGGCGAATGCCCTGATTCATGTGCATGAATGTGTTCCTGAAGATCCTGAGATGGGTAGTGATAATGATATCGTTCCGTTCCATCGGTGTGACCACCAAATCTGTCGAGCATCTCATGAGCTGCAGCATCGTTTCCCAACGTTGACGAACCATGGTAAATAGCGCTACCGCTCAATGAAATACCAGAAGGACCAAAGGGGACACAACTAGGCTGTGCCGCAATTTGCGGCATTGCCGGCAAAACGTAGTGCACCACATGTTCTGAAATAATATTCGGATTACCATCGTACTGGTAGGCCGGGCTACCTGGTGTTATAGGAAAAATACCTGTAGGGTGGTCAGGTAAAGCATTGCCAGTGATAATGCGATTGCCATTCCCATCGAGCGAAACCTGAAATTCACTGGCCCAAGTCACGTTTCCTTGAACTTGAGGTTTTCTGGTGTAATCCCATGTGCCATCAGGGTTGGTCCAATCGCTTGCGTCATCGTTACCAGCACCATTACTAGGCAGCCCGCACAACCACAACGACAAATGATCGGGTTGTGAATTTCCTTGATTACGGATAAGAATGTTGGTTGGGGCGTTTCCGCCAAAGGGTAAGTGTGTAAGGTCTGGGGTTTCTAATTCATCTGGTTCCTTTCCGTCATCCTGGTTACATGCTACCAATGACAAAGCAATTATTGTGTACAGAATGCTGATCGGATTTTTCATCTTATCTTCTTAGAATGAGGGCTTAAGACACGGATCAACTTGTATGGTTTAATGGTTGTTGAGAAAGGTTGAAGAAAGACGACTTGGTGGTGCGGTTCGACTTTTCTTTGTCTTAATAGGCATTCCCTGAGAGCCATTCAGATCAAGGTATCGTTTCACAATGAACACCTGCGAGTTCTAACTCGTCTTCTTAACGTATTGGGTAAGAATAACGATCTGCTGTCCGCCTACGCGACCTTCTATCTGTTCAGCATTGTCCCAAACTAGGTTTATGTTACGAACGGCTTCACCACGTTTGGCCACCAGACTAGTGCCTTTTACGTTCAGGTCCTTGATAATGACCACCGAATCGCCTTGCTGAAGCACCACTCCGTTACTGTCGCGGTGCACAATCCTTTCTTCAGATTCATCGGCTAAACCTTCCTTGGCCCAAGCGCTTGTTTCATCATCCATGTACATCATATCCAGTAGGTCCTGAGGCCAGCCTTCGTGCTTCAAGGTATTCAGCATGCGGTATGCTACCACTTGAACTGCCGGTACGGTACTCCACATGCTGTCGTTCAAACAACGCCAATGGTTGGGGTCAATTTCTTCTGAGTTGTTCAATTGGATATTGCAGGTGCCACACACATGAATGGCATCATTTGCCGAACCTGAATCACGTGGTGGAACCACATAGAAATGTAGGTCTTGATCTGAACCGCATAGTTCGCATCTGCCTTGGCTCCGTGCTGCTATCTCTTTTTCCATTGAGTTGATGTATTAGACCGCGGGAAGGTATGTCAATTTTGAGATTTACAGTTGGCGGTTGAATTCAATTGCCTTTGCTACCCAGAAATCAAGGTCTTCTTCGGTATCGAAACCATCGGGAGAAATGA
>JBJOHR010000294.1:0-10037 GCA_046047575.1 Bacteroidota bacterium
AGGGCGAGGCGTTGGAAATGACTACAAAAGGCGCGGGCAGTAAGAAATTGTACATCGAATCGTACGGCTGCGCCATGAATTTCTCGGATAGCGAGATCGTGGCATCGGTGCTTATCGATGAGGGCTTTGAAACTACCAAAGTGATGGAAGAGGCCGATGTGATCTTTGTGAACACATGTGCCATTCGCGATAATGCGGAGCAACGCGTTCGTGGACGATTGGATCAATTCCGTAAAGCCAAAAAGAGCAAGCCTGAAATGGTTATCGGTGTGATGGGCTGCATGGCAGAACGTCTGAAATCCAAGTTGTTGGAAGAGGAGAAGTTGGTTGATATTGTGGTTGGTCCAGACAGTTACCGCGATCTTCCGAATTTGGTGCGTGTGGCCGAATCCGGCCAAAAAGCCGTTAACGTACTGCTTTCAAGGGAAGAAACGTATGCGGACATCAACCCCGTTCGTTTGGGCGGAAATGGTGTAAGCGCATTCGTTTCCATTACGCGTGGTTGCGATAACATGTGCAGCTTCTGCGTGGTGCCATTTACCCGAGGTCGTGAGCGTAGCCGCGACCCAGAATCAATCGTTGCTGAGTGCAAGCAATTGTTCGAGAACGGTTATAAGGAAGTAACGCTTCTTGGCCAGAATGTGGATAGCTATCTGTGGGGTGGAGGTGGCCTCAAGAAAGATATTCTTGCCCGTGGCGACCTGAGCGGAACGGTAAGTTTTGCCGAGTTGCTGGTCATGGTAGCCAAAGTTCATCCAGATCTTCGGGTACGTTTCTCCACGTCTCACCCGAAAGACATGCACGATGATGTGCTTTACGCCATGGCTGAGTACGAGAACATTTGCAGTTACATCCATTTGCCGGTTCAGTCGGGCAGTACGCGGTTGCTTGAGTTGATGAACCGTGGTTACTCCCGCGAGTGGTACTTTGAGCGAATGGCCAAGATCAAGGAGATCGTGCCAGATTGCGGACTTTCAACAGACATCATCACGGGTTTCTGCACCGAAACGGAAGAAGATCATCAGGATACCTTGAGTTTGATGGAGGAGATCGGGTTCGATTTCGCTTACATGTTCAAATATTCGGAGAGACCAGGAACTGCGGCAGCCAAGAAGATGGAAGATGATATTCCAGAGGAGATAAAGCAGAGACGATTGGCTGAAGTAATCGAAATCCAAGCGAAAAACTCGCACCGTAGCAATTTGAAAGACCTTGGAAAAACCTTTGAGGTGTTGGTCGAAGGAACTTCAAAGAAATCGGACGAGATGCTTCAGGGAAGAAACCCACAGAACAAGGTGGTGGTTTTCCCGAAAGAAGACTTCAAAAAAGGAGATTATGTAAACGTTCTGGTGACCGATTGCACATCGGCCACATTACTGGGAACAGCCGTAAAATGAGGTAGAGGATGACGGTAGATCAGATAAAACAGCGGTTCGGCATCATAGGACACTCACCATTGCTGAACCATGCCATCAACACGGCCATGCAAGTGGCACCAACCGATATTTCTGTGTTGGTAACCGGAGAAAGTGGGACGGGTAAGGAAGCTCTGCCGCAGATCATCCATCAGATGAGTTCGCGCAAGCATGGCCAGTACATTGCGGTAAACTGCGGTGCGATTCCTGAAGGAACCATCGATTCGGAACTATTCGGACACGAAAAAGGCTCGTTTACCGGAGCACACGAGGCACGAAAAGGTTACTTCGAAGTAGCCGATGGCGGAACCATTTTCTTGGATGAAGTTGCCGAATTGCCGATGTCAACGCAGGTTCGTCTGTTGCGCGTTTTGGAAACAGGCGAATTCATCAAAGTGGGTTCTTCCAAGCCGTTGAAAACCAATGTGCGGACGGTTGCTGCAACCAACGTCAACATTCCAGAGGCCATCAGCAAAGGAAGATTCCGTGAGGACCTTTATTACCGACTGAATACGGTGCCGATCATCATTCCGCCATTGCGCGAACGGCAGGAGGACATTCCGCTTCTGTTCCGAAAATTTGCGGGCGATTTTGCCGAAAAGTACCGTATGCCAACTGTGCGACTTACCGATGAAGCGCGCACCCTACTTATGAACTATCGTTGGCCAGGCAACATCCGACAACTGCGAAACGTGACCGAGCAGATTTCCATTATTGAACAACAACGGGAAATTGATGTGGATGTGTTGCGCAATTACCTGCCCGATCACGGAAAGCCCAATCTTCCGGCCGTAAGGCCCGCCAATGCGCCTACGGGTAGCGGTGATGAGAGAACCGATTTCTCAGAACGGGAACTCATGTATAAAGTGCTGTTCGATATGAAGCGCGACATTAACGACCTCAAGAAATTGGTGTTGGATGTGGTTTCTGGTCATGCGGATGATGAGATAACAGAACATCATGCATCTACCATTAGGCGCTTGCACCACGATGTCGATCCGGTAGGGGCTGCGGATTTCGGCTCCAATGTGCACGAAGTACAGGTTCACCGACCAGGACAACAGCCCTTTGAAGAGCATGAAGAAGTAGAAGAGTCACTTTCTTTGGCCGATCGCGAAATTGAATTGATCAAAAAGGCATTGGAGAAAAATCGTGGAAAACGAAAGGCCGCATCTCAAGAATTAGGAATTTCTGAGCGAACGCTTTACAGGAAAATAAAGGAGTACAATCTCGATTGATGCGATGAAGGAAAATGGAAGACGGAAAAAGGTAAGTAGAGCTGAGGCTGTTTTTCGGCTTTCACCTTTACGTTGTCTCCTTTTTTTCTTTTTCGTACTTCCGCAAATCAGCGGTTGCGGAGTCTATTCTTTCACAGGCGCCAGCATTTCGCCAGAGGTCAAATCAGTAAGCATAGATTTCTTTCCGTCCTATGCGGCTCTGGCACCGGCCAACATGCCACAGTCATTCACCGAGGCTCTGCGCGAACTTTTTGTTAGCCGCACCAATCTTGACCTTCTGACTAAAAACGGGGACATCCGTTTTGAGGGATATATTTCCGACTATCAGACCCGACCAGTGGCAATCCAAGGCAATGAAACGGCTGCCAAGAACCGACTGACCGTAACGGTTAGCGTAACCTATACCAATACGAAGGAAGAGGATAAGAGCTTTGAGAAATCCTTCAGTCGCTTTGCAGACTTCGATGCCACGCAGAACTTGGCCGATGTCGAACAGACGCTCATAGAAGAGATCAACGAGCAATTGATATTGGACATTTTCAACGAGGCAGTGGTCAATTGGTAATGACACGGGATCAGTTCCATATCTGGTTGAATAATTCCACCGAAATGGATGTCGTTTCCATTCCGCAGATACGCGAAGTGGTGCAACGCTACCCTTATTTTCAGGTGGCCCAGGCCATGCTTGCCAAGAATCTGAAACAGCAGAATCATATCGATCAGCTTGTTCAGTTGCAGTTGGCGGCCATCATGGCTCCTGACCGTAAGGTCTTTTATGACTATCTGCACGATGAAAGGAAAGCGGTTGTGGCAGAAATTGGGTCGTTGGAAGTAGTAAGCGCCACTTCGGTAGAGCCAGATGTAACACAAGAGCCTGAACCGAAGTCTGAGGTCGTAAGTGAGGTGTTGCCGGAAAGTGGTACAGTGGACCGAGATCCCTTGTACGACCTGATACCCGAGCCTATCGTTTATCAGTTAGAGAAGGCCATCTCGATGGCCCCCGACAGCTATCCGCTCGAGATGCCTGAACTCCCGGTTGAAGAGTCTGTAACGCAGGAACCGACTGCATTGAGTTTCAGCGAATGGCTGGCCTTCACCGAATCGGGAATTACGGTTTCAGATAAGAAGGATGTTCCTACAGAGGAAACGAAACATCAAACGGCCAGATCGGGCATTGAACTGATTGAGCACTTCTTGACGCAGCACACTAACGCACCTAAGAAGCGTGCCGAATTTTTCAATCCGCAGAAAGTGGCCACCCGCAGCAATCAGGATGATTTCACCGTAGTTTCCGAAACATTGGCAAAAATTTACGTCCAACAGGAGAAGTATGAGTTGGCGCGGCAAGCGTATGAGGCGCTCTCCTTGAAATATCCAGAGAAAAGCGTTTACTTTGCCGCCCGTTTAAAAGAAATAGACGACTTACAGAATACAGAAAACTAAGATGTACACACTCATCATCATTTTGATCATCATCGTTTGCATGCTGCTAGTGGCAGTTGTGATGGTTCAGAACAGCAAAGGAGGCGGTTTGGCCTCAGACTTTTCATCTTCCAATCAGATCATCGGGGTGCAGCGTACAGGCGATTTCTTAGAAAAAGCCACGTGGTATCTCACCATCGGATTGATCGTTCTGACATTGGGATCTAACTTCTTCATTGATAGAGGAGAAGTGGTTCAGGAGGAATCTGCCATTCAGGAGCAGATCGATAATGCGGCTTTGCCTGCAACAGACGATCTAGGCGAGCCTGCTGCAGCAGAGTAAGCCGTAGCGATACAGACTTTAAAATGTCAGGATGTCACCTCGTCCTGACATTTTTTTTGCCCTCATGCCATCATTTCAGCCCTTATGACGCATATGTTCCAATGGCACAGATTATGAAAGAGGCGCTGCATCAAACTAACATTCATTAACTAATCAATACATAAACAATGGGAGCTATAAAAATCAAACCATTGGCCGATAGAGTAGTTGTACAAGCAGCTGCGGCCGAAGAGAAAACAGCTTCAGGAATCTATATTCCAGACACGGCAAAAGAAAAGCCACAGAAAGGAAAAGTGGTTGCTGTAGGAGCTGGTAAGAAAGACGAACCGATGACCGTGAAAGTGGGCGACACCGTCCTCTACGGAAAGTACTCGGGAACAGAGATCAACGTAGATGGAACAGACGTTCTCATCATGCGTGAATCAGACATTTTCGCAGTTATTTAATTCATCAAACAACTAAAATCTTAACTAAAATGGCAAAGCAAATAGAATTCGATCTGGACGCACGAGACAGATTGAAAAAAGGGGTTGACGCACTTGCAAATGCAGTAAAAGTGACCTTAGGGCCAAAAGGTCGAAATGTGATCATCGACAAGAAATTCGGTGCTCCGCAAGTGACCAAAGATGGTGTGACCGTGGCCAAGGAGATCGAGTTGAAGGACGCGATCGAGAACATGGGTGCACAGATGGTGAAGGAAGTTGCTTCCAAGACCAACGATGTGGCCGGTGATGGTACCACTACCGCAACAGTTCTTGCCCAAGCTATTGTAACAACAGGCTTGAAGAACGTGGCTGCTGGTGCAAATCCAATGGACTTGAAAAGAGGCATCGACAAAGCAGTTGAGGCAGTGGTTGCAGAACTTCACAAAATGTCAAAATCTGTTGGTGATGACATAGCAAAGATCGAGCAGGTGGCTTCCATCTCAGCTAATAGCGATGCAACCATCGGAAAATTGATTGCTGAGGCCATGGCCAAAGTGGGAAAAGAAGGCGTTATCACCGTTGAAGAGGCCAAAGGTACCGAGACCACTGTTGATGTGGTGGAAGGAATGCAGTTCGACCGTGGTTACCAATCTCCATACTTCGTAACAGATGCAGAAAAGATGGAAGCTGTTCTTGATAACCCGTTCATTCTGATCCATGATAAGAAGATCAGTAGCATGAAGGATATGCTTCCGGTATTGGAGAAAGCAGCACAAAGTGGTCGCCCACTATTGATCATCTCAGAAGAGGTTGAAGGCGAGGCCTTGGCCACGTTAGTTGTGAACAAGATCAGAGGATCACTGAAAGTAGCTGCGGTTAAGGCTCCAGGATTCGGAGATAGAAGAAAAGCCATGTTGGAAGACATCGCCATCCTTACCGGTGGAACTGTGATCAGCGAGGAGAAAGGTCTGAAGTTGGAAGACGCCACATTGGCCGATCTTGGAACAGCTGAAAAGATCACCATTGACAAGGACAACACTACTGTCGTCAACGGTGGTGGAGAAGCAGCTGCTATTAAAGCCCGCGTTGGTCAGATCAAAGCACAGATCGAAACAACAACATCTGATTACGACCGTGAGAAATTGCAGGAGCGTTTGGCAAAATTGGCCGGAGGTGTTGCGGTTCTGTATGTTGGTGCTGCCACCGAGGTTGAAATGAAAGAGAAGAAAGACCGTGTGGATGATGCTTTGCACGCAACCCGTGCCGCAGTCGAAGAAGGAATTGTTCCAGGCGGTGGTGTAGCTTACCTGCGTACCATTGCAGCCATTGGCAAGATCAAGCCGGTGAATGCTGATGAGAAGACAGGTATCGACATCGTTCTACGCTCAATCGAGGAGCCATTGCGTCAGATCGTGGCTAATGCAGGTCTGGAAGGAAGCATTGTAGTGCAGAAAGTAAAGGAAGGAAAAGACGATTTCGGATATAATGCACGTACAGATGAGTACGGAAGCATGTACAAATTCGGAATCATCGACCCGACCAAGGTAAGCCGAGTAGCATTGGAGAATGCAGCTTCAATTGCTGGAATGCTGCTTACCACCGAATGCGTTTTGGCCGATGAGCCAGAAGCCGCCAACCCGATGGCAGGAATGCCTCCGGGAGGAATGGGCGGCATGGGTGGCATGATGTAAGCCGATCTGCTTAGGTTAGAAAGGAAAGCCCCGCCACGCGATTCGCGTGGCGGGGCTTCTTTTGTCCTGCAACCATTGAGTATTTTTTACGACCATCTCAGTTTCTGCGTATAACCCCACTACATTTACGCAGTAATTATTATCATATTCGTGAGGAACTGGAAATTGACCATGCTTTCATCTGGGCTTGGTTTTATATTGGGGTGTGCGGTAATGCTGATTATTCAGCAACAGGTGTTGAACGAGGCCAGGCCGGTTGCCCAGAGCAAAGCGCAACTCAGCGAGATTCGTACATCCTTCAATTACAAGTTCATCAATCCATTGTTGGAGTGCGATGATTTCGCTCCGTCCGACCTTGCCAAGTTAAAGGGTCTAAAAACACAGCTCAACAATTGTATCAGTAGTCGTAAGGCGGTGGGTGAGGTTACAGATGTCGCAGTCTACTTTAGAGACCTGAACAATGGTCCATGGATCGGAATTAATGAACATCAAGCCTTTTCTCCTGCCAGTATGCTCAAGGTTCCGATCATGATGGCAGTACTTAAGCAAGCAGAGTTAAATCCCGGTTTTATTGATAAGCAAGTGACACTGATAGTTGATGACTTTGATGAGTTTATTCCGAATATCGGAGATGAGATCACCAGGGTCGGAGACACATATGCAATTAGAGAATGGATACACCGAATGATCGTGTTCTCGGACAACAATGCGAAGAACCTGCTACTACGACAACTCAGTAACGAACAGACCAACAAAGGTCTTTGGAATAGCCTAGGTTTGTCCGAGCCTGATGGTCAGACTGCTCCAGATTTTTTGTCCGTAAAGGACTATTCTGGTTTCTTTCGCCTCCTATACAATGCCACATATCTATCCAAGGAAAATTCCGAGTGGGCATTGGAACAGTTGAGCAAAACTAGATTCCAGAAAGGTATAAGAGCAGTTACCCCTCAGAATGTTCAGGTTGCCAGTAAATTTGGCGAGCGAGGCCAGTTGGACTCAGATGTGAAGCAACTCCACGAATGTGGCATTGTATACTTAGGCAGTTCGCCATTTCTCATCTGTGTAATGACACGAGGAAAGGATTGGGATGTCCAAGCTTCCGTTATTCAGGAGATAGCAGGAATTGTGTATGCCAATCGTTAACGCAAGTGTGGAGTTGTTCCATTTTTTTGGTCGTAAGCTTAGGAAGGTCTAGCAACATGCTGGGCCTTTGTTGTTCTTAAATGTTCCTACATTTATTCCATGACGCGTAAACTGTTGGCTGAGATTATCGGAACCTTCGGGTTGGTTTTTGCAGGCTGTGGAGCCATTGTTGTGAATGATGTGACAGGTGGCGAAGTGGGTCATTTGGCCATTTGTACAGTATTCGGTCTTATCGTTATGGCCGTGGTTTATGCCTTTGGCGATGTGTCGGGTGCACACATCAACCCGGCCGTTACGATTGCGTTCTGGGTTTCAGGGCGTTTTCCGATCAAAGAAGTGCTGCCCTTCATAGTTGCGCAGAGCGTAGGGTCGGTGTTGGCCTGTGCGCTACTGCAGCTCATGTTTCCCAGCGAATCGACCTACATTGGTGCCACGCTTGTTTCAGATACCGTTCTGCAGGCGTTTGTAATGGAAGTTGTCATTACATTTTTGCTCATGCTCATCATCATCATGGTGGCAACAGGATCCAAGGAAGTAGGAACCCTTGCGGGAATTGCCATTGGAGCAACTGTGGCCGTTTTGGCTTTGGTTGCAGGGCCCATTACAGGTGCCAGTATGAATCCGGCCCGCTCCTTAGGGCCGGTATTGGTTTCGGGGCATTGGGATAACTATTGGCTGTATGTGGTAGCCCCTATCCTTGGAGCGGTGCTTGCTGTGCCGGTGAGCACGTTCATCAAAGGTTCGAAGACCGTTTGATCAGTTCAGCCCTACGCTGCTATTCCTATCAACCAAAGGAAGTTCTACATGAGATGGATGCTCGGCATCGTGATAGATGTCCCAAGCACCTCCATTTGGGTAGAGGTTTTTGAAGTTGTAGGTGTCTACGCCCGCTAACCGAATCTGGATTCTGTGTCCTTTTTTAAAGAGGTACGAGGTAGGCAGCATATCGAATGACACCAACTCAATAGCCGTGGTATCCATTGGCAAGGCATCGGCCTTGTTGAAGCTGTGATAAGGAACCACATCCTTATAATGCGGAGCCTTGTCCAACACCTTGCGGTGAACAAATCGAAACTGACCATCGGAAACCTTCCAAACGTTTCCGTTCTCATCCACATCTTCTAGATAAACGAATACGGAGCCGTCTTCGGTGGCACTTTTCAGGTAGAGATTAACTTGTGGATGACCTGTTACTTCTAGGTCTTCGGCCAATTCCTGCAAGGTGAAAATGATGGTTATACTATCTTCTGTGTCCGCATCTGTGTAGCTTATTCCTGAATGATTCGTGTCGAAATTCCATCTACAGTCAACTCCCAACCCGTGGGTGGTGTCTACAGTATAATGCGTGAAATTCTCGTCCTTGGAACTGGTATTCCAATCTGCATTTCCACCATCGGAAAGGTAAAGCGGTGTTCTTTTGGCTTCGATTGGCCAGACGTCTGCGGTTTTCCATACGTCCTCGCCCATCGTGTAATAGTAAATGCGCGGACTTTTGTCCAAGCCGTTGTCAATTCCTTTCAGGTGATAATCGAAGAAACGCACCACTTCCTTTACATCATCATGTTGCGATGGCGCGGCCACTGTCGGGCTCACGTTGGCTCCACCACCATGGTTCCATGGGCCAATACGCAGACGGTTCTGGCCGTTATCTAAATTGATGAACTGCCGGATGGCTGCATGCGAGAAGGCAGCATCCCACCAGCCGCTCCAAGAGTAGATGGCCGCTCCAGAACCTTTTATCCGGTCTTCGAACAGGTGCGGAGAAAGCACGTCCTTAACGCGGAAGCTTCCGTTCAGGGTCCAAACGTCATCCATATACTCGGCTGTACCGCCCTCGTTCCGGTGGTAATGGTTGCATGTATGCTGCTCCCACACTTGTTCCATGTCTTTCTTAGAGAAGCCCTTTACGCGCTCTACGCCATAAGATAGCTTGGCTCCGCGGGCATTTCTGCTTGGTGGAATGACGTTCTTATCTAACGATTCGCAGAAATCGCCATACTGACTGATGAACTGATGGAAATAAATGCCACCGGGGGCCGAAACATCGTCATACAGATCCCATAGCGAGTATGTCGGTACAATGGCTTTCAGGTTGGGATGTTGATTGTATAACGCATACAGAGCGGTGTTGCCGATGTAAGAAACGCCTGTAGCGCCCACATTTCCGTTACACCATTCTTGCTCTACAACCCAATCGATCATGTTCTTGCTGTCCAATACTTCGCGCATATCACAAAGGGTCAGCGTTTTGGTGCCTTTAGATGCTCCGCTGCCGCGCACATCAACCGTAACCAACGCATAGCCATATTTAGGAAGTTCCAAGACTGGGAAATTGGCTGTGTGCGGAACTATATCTACCA
>JBJOHR010000295.1:0-4403 GCA_046047575.1 Bacteroidota bacterium
TGTGTGCGGAACTATATCTACCAAGCCAGAGAAAGGCCATTTGAGGCCAACGCCACGCCAATAGCGAGTTTGAAACAGAACGGCTGGAATTTTTTCCCCTTTCTTCAATCCTCTAGGCAGATACACATTCACGGCAAGTTTAATTCCATCGTCCATTGCAACGTAGTACGATGTTTTCCGATGACCCTTGTATTCCATTTCCCGCTCATAGATCGGGGCTTCTTTTTGGGTATCGGTAGAGTCAGCTTCATTGCCTACATAAGAATAGCCAACGGTGCCGATGGCCATCGCCAGGAGGGCCAGAATGAGTTTGCGCATCAAGATTAAAATTAGGGGGACGCAAATATAGTTCTGAGTTAGCCTTGATTAAAGTCAAGACTCTCGTTATCGGTCGATTTTTTGGCAATTTGCGACATATTTCATGAGTAAGCGGATACTGATAGCACCCCTCGATTGGGGTTTGGGCCATGCAACGCGGTGCATACCCATAATCCGCTACATACTAGAAACGGGGAATCAACCGATAATAGCGGCATCTGGTCGTCCGCTTACACTGTTGAAAGCCGAATTTCCGCATGTTGAAACATATGAATTCGAGGGCTACAACATCACGTATCCAGAAGGAGCGGGCATGGCGTGGAAGATGTTCCGATCGACTCCGCATATTCTTAAACGAATAAGAGATGAAGAGCTTGAACTGAAAGAACTGGTGAAGAATTTGAAGTTCGATGCGGTGATATCGGACAACCGTTTTGGCTTGCACACCGATTTGGTCCCGTGTGTGTATATGACTCATCAGGTAATGATAAAAGCCCCTGTGTTGGAAACCACGCTTTATCGCATGCACATGAACTATATGCGCAAGTTCACTCATGTTTGGGTTCCCGATAGGGAAGCGGACGGCCTCTCGGGCGACCTCTCGCATCGGCTTCCTTTGCCAAGGAACGGCAGATTCATTGGGCCATTATCCCGATTCCATAGTCTGCAACCAGAGCAAACAACGGATGTGGTAATTCTGATATCTGGCCCAGAGCCGCAACGCACACGCTTTGAGAAGTTGGTACTTGACCAAATGCAGAAATTCCCTGGTTCTGTAGTGGCTGTAGTGGGAAGGCCAGATGACGATTTTGACCGAACAGAAGGACAACTGAGAATGGTTTCGCATTTGGATGCTGAACATCTTCAGAAGGAAATAGCAAAAGCGCGCTTGGTGGTGTCGCGCTCTGGTTATTCCACCATTATGGATCTGGCAGCAATGGGAAAACAGGCTGTTTTTGTGCCTACACCAGGGCAGACCGAACAGGAATATTTGGCGCAGAGGTATCATGCAGAGGGCACCCACATGATGATGACCCAAAGTAGATTCAATCTACAACAGGCTTGGGATGAACGGGACAGATTCTCCGGTTTTGAACCGAGAGAAAATGTGGAATTCAAATTCGCAGTAGATGACCTGCTTACCTTGCTTTCTTGAGTGTAAAGGAGAAGGTGGTACCAGCATTAGCACCCGTTTCTGACCTTACATTGATCGACTGCTTGTGCGCTTCAATGATGTGTTTTACAATGGAGAGACCGAGTCCGGTTCCGCCAGCATGGCGATCACGAGACTTGTCCACTCTGTAAAAGCGTTCGAACAAACGAGGAAGATGTTTAGGGTCAATTCCTGGACCATCGTCAGCCACTTCGCACAAGATGTTCTCATCCATGTCATAAAAGCGAAGTTTAATGCTCCCGTCCTTGTTGCCGTATTTGATACTGTTGTCCAGTAGATTGATGTACACCTGCTTGATCTGGTCACCATCGGCCATCACATAGATCGGTTTCTCATATTTTTCGTTGAAACGAATACGGATGTTGCGGCTCTCGGCCTTCATTTCTTCCAGGTCCATCACATCCTTGGCCAATTCAACTATGTTGACTTTCTGAATATTGAGTTCCAAGCGCCCAGATTCTAACCTCGAAATGACATCCAGATCCTCAACAACTGAAATGAGGCGTTCAACACTTTTATCGGCCCGCTTCAAGAACTTTCGGTTGATCTCTTCATCTTCCAAACCGCCATCCAAAAGGGTATGCACATATCCTTGAATGTTGAAAATGGGTGTTTTCAGTTCGTGCGATACGTTGCCCAAAAAATCTCTCCGATATTCTTCTTGGTCGCGTAGGCTTTGAATCTCTTGTTTCTGATTCTCGGCCCACGACACTACGTCTGAGTTAACGGATTCTAGAATGTCAGCGTCCTCTTTAAGGCGTTTGCGGAGTTCGCCTTTGGGGGTTTTTAGATTGTGAATGGTCTTGTATATGAGGCGGATCTTCTCGTACACGAATTCCTGTACCACATATTTGACCATAAAATAAACGCCTGCAAGCGCTAAACCGAAGGTCAGCAGCGCACGACCCACATGGAACGAGCGGAATACGAAAACATCGGCAAGCGATAGCACAACGGTAAGCGTTGCGGCTACAGCCAAAGAGGTAATGATGACAAGATTCTGCTGATTGGGCCCTTTCACGGGAACGAAGTTACTGTTCGAACTTGTATCCTACGCCCTTAACGGTTTTTATAGCTGCGTCACCGATCTTTTCGCGGAGCTTTCTAATGTGCACATCAATGGTTCTGTCGCCCACAACTACTTCATCGCCCCAAACTGAACTCAGAATCGTATCGCGAGTGAAAACATGACCGGGTTTGGAAGCAAGCAGCGCCAACAGTTCAAACTCTTTCTTTGGTAACGTGAGTTCGCGGCCTTGGTGTTCGATCACGTATTTGTTCCGATCGATCTTCAGCCCTGATTCGGTCTCAAAAACCTGGTTCTGATTAAGCGGATTGTTGCGCCTCAGCAAGGCTTTGATCCTGCTTACCAACACACGTGGTTTTATTGGCTTGTTGATGTAGTCGTCCGCGCCAGCGTCAAATCCTGCTATCTGCGAATAATCTTCGTTGCGGGCAGTTAGAAACGCGATCAGCGTGTTCTTCAATCCTGGTAGTTCGCGCAGTTCTCTGCACGTTTCAATGCCGTCCAATTCAGGCATCATTACATCAAGGATGATGAGGTCTGGACTTACTTTCTGGGCAATGTCAATGGCTTTTCGGCCAGATGAGGCCGTGTGAACTTCAAAATCCTCCTTTTTCAGATTGTACTCCAAAAACTCGAGAATGTCTTCTTCGTCATCAACAATGAGTATGGTTGAGTTCTCCTTCATCTTCGTTTCAAGTTCACATCAAAAGTGGACATCTTGAAATAGGCGAGTGTTAATATACCATTAACATTAATTCAACAAATAAAGTCAGTGTTCAATGGTCAGAATTACTTCTTCTATCCGTGTGCTTTCCACTTTGGTGATCGTGAATTGAAAGTCTCCGACACTGATCTTTTCGTTCTCTTCCGGAATGCTCTGATGGTGCTCAATGATGAATCCGGCCAGTGTCTCGTAGTTCTCCGATTCTGGTAGATTGAGATTGAAGGTCTGATTGATGTAATCTATTTCGAGCCTACCGGCCAATCTGTATTTGTTGTCGGCAATTTTTTCTTCTACCAATTCTTCCACATCGTGCTCATCGTCTATTTCCCCGAAAATCTCTTCCACAATATCCTCAACCGTTATCATTCCGGCTGTTCCACCGTATTCGTTCAGCACAACTGCTACGCTTCTGCGCTGCTGGCCGAATTGTTTGAGAAGGTCTTTCACCTTGGTGCTTTCGGGCACCAGACTAATGGGGCGTATGATGTTTCGGATGGACTTGGGTTTCTGAAATAGCTCAAAGGAGTGCACATAACCAATAATGTTGTCGATGTTGTTGTGGTAGATGAGGATCTTAGAAAGCCCGGTTTCCACCAATCTGGTTTTCAATTCCTCAATGTCGGCATTAATGTCCATGGCTTCGATCTCTATACGTGGGATCATGCACTCGCGCACTTTAATGTCGCTGAAATTGAGCGCGTTTCTAAAGATCTGGATTTCGCTATCGACTTCGTCCTCCTCGTCAGAAGAGCTGAATTCATTGACATAGTCATCCAGGTCAGACCGGCCAAAGGTCATCTGTTCTTCGTTGAACTTCACTTTGAATAGAGCGGCCAGCACCTGTTTTGAAAAACGGTCGATGAGCCAAACAAGTGGATACAACAGCACATAGAAAACTTTGGCAGGAACTGCAAAAAGGTCGAGCATTCTGTTCGGATTGATCCTGAAAAATGCCTTAGGAAGGAATTCGGCCGTAATGAGAATGAGCAAGGTAGAGAGTATAGTTTGAACAACGAGAATACCCGATTCGCTGTCAGTGAAGGTCTTTATCCAAGGTTCCAACACGTTGGCCATGAGGATACCGTAAACCACTAACGCAATATTATTCCCTACCAGTAGAGCACTTATGAATTGTGAAGGCTGTTCTAAAAACTGACCGA
>JBJOHR010000296.1:0-4619 GCA_046047575.1 Bacteroidota bacterium
CATGGCATTGGTTTAAGATTAGACAGCTTGAATTTCAATATAGCAAAGCAGAATCGCAAATGAAATGGGCTATTTTTTACACTTTCGTAAACCATGAGCCAACTCGAAACAACAGAAATGGCCGCCTTGGCCGCGCGGTTTGTGAACAGCACCAATCGCCACGTGTTCCTTACTGGAAAGGCCGGAACGGGCAAGACCACTTTTCTAAGACACCTTTCGGCATCTACACACAAACGCCACGTGATACTGGCGCCAACGGGCATTGCTGCGCTGAACGCCAACGGGGTCACCATCCATTCGCAGTTTTTGCTGCCTCTGGGCACGTTTCTGCCCGACAGAAACCTGCCTGACGAACTGCCCGATGGCGCCAGTTTCTACACGCAGCGCAGTTTAGTAAGGCGACATCCGCTCAACGCCAAAAGACGGGATGTACTGCGCAACATCGACCTATTGATCATTGATGAAGTGAGCATGCTCCGTGCCGACCTGCTGGACGCCATCGACTCGCGCATGCGCAGCGTGAAACGCAATTATTCGCAGCCGTTCGGAGGAGTTCAACTTCTGATGATAGGCGACATGTATCAGCTTCCGCCCGTGGTGAAAGACCACGAATGGAGCAAGATGAGCCAGTATTATCGAAGCCCGCATTTCTTCGAGTCGGTGGGTTTGCGGCAGGCGGGATTCGTCTACATTGAATTGGACAAGATCTTCCGTCAGCAGGACGACAGCTTCATTTCTATTCTGAACAATCTACGGAACAATGTCATCACGCAACGCGACATAGAGGTATTGAACGAACATTATGTTGAGAATGCGCAGATCCCCGAAGGCACCATTACCATTGCTACGCACAACTATCAGGCAGACGAACTGAACCGAAAGGCCTTGGACAGATTGGAAGCAAGGCCGCATTACTTCGAAGCGGAAATTGAGGGCGACTTTCCAGAGAACATCTATCCGGTGCTGCAGAGTTTGGAACTGAAGGAGGGTGCGCAGGTGATGTTTGTGAAGAACGACACGGTTGATGGCGCCTACTTTAACGGAAAGTTGGCCAAGGTAAGATCCATCCGTGACGAAAGCATTGAGGTGCTGATGGCGGGCTCCAACGAAAGCTACGTGCTGAAACGCGAAACATGGGAGAACAAGAAATATTCGGTGAACGAAGGCACCAAGGACCTGGAGGAAGAGGTGGTAGGTAAATTCAGCCAGTTTCCGATCAAATTGGCCTGGGCCATCACCGTGCACAAAAGCCAAGGATTGACCTTCGACCGGGCCGTGATCGATGTGGGACGCGCCTTTGCGCCCGGACAGGTGTATGTGGCGCTTTCGCGATTGACATCCTTGGATGGACTGATACTCCGAACGAGGATCGACCCGAGCGTGGTCTCAACAGACGGTCAGGTGGTGGAATTCGGAAAAGTGAAGGACGCGCAACTGCCGCTCAGCACCATTCTGCAACAGGAACAGGCCAATTACCTGTCAACGCTCATGCAAATCACGTTTCAGTTCGATGAGTTGGTTTCGCTACTTGAAAAATTGCAGAAGGACCACGACACTTCGGGCGAATTTGAGGACGAAGAGATGCGTTCCGCCCTTTCCATCATCACCCGAAATCTGAATGTCGAAAAGCCCAATACCGAAAAATTCCAGCAGCAGATCAGCTATTGTCTCCACCATCGCGAATACGACAAACTCATAGAACGCATTGGAAAAGCAAGCGCATATTACATCGATCTGGTTCAGAAGAACCTCTTCGTTCTGGTAAAACACTTGGAAGAAGTGAAGCAGTTCAGCCGCACCAAGACCTACCAGACCGCTTTGGACGAGGTGGATCTGCTTTTTATGAAAAAGTGGGAACAGATGGACATGGCGCAATACATCGTCCGTTGCATCATAGAAGGGAAGGATATTGTCCCACAACCGAAACTGGATGCGGAACGGAAGACGAAACGCTCGAAAATGGTGAGCGAGATCAGCGCCTTTGTAGAGGAACATCCGAAGAACAGCAAGCGGAGATCGGGAAAATCCAGAAAAGCCAAGAAGGAAAAAGGTGCTGGAAAACCCGAGAAAGGTGCGACCTACAATGTCACTTACGAGTTGGCCAAAGACGGCCTAACGATTACCGAGATAGCTGAGAAGCGCGGCCTAGCCAACACCACCATCGAAGGTCATATTGCACGCGGTATAGAAGCTGGTGTATTGAACATTGACAAGTACCTTGAGCCGGACGACCGAGAAACAATTGAGCAGATAGTACGAGAGAACAAAGGCGCCAATTCGGGCGAGATCTACGCGAAACTCAACGGCCAGTACAGCTACAGTCAGATCAGGATGGTGCAGGCGCACCTACTGAAGAATTAGTCCAACTTTCCCGAAGCCCGCAAACCCTCCATAATTCCCACTACGGAACTCGAACGGTTGAGCGTGTAAAAGTGTAGCCCCTCCACCCGGTTATCGATCAGGTCAGAACATTGCTTGATGGCAAACTCAATTCCCCAGGCATTCACTTCCGAGGCTTCCTCCGTATTGATCGTTGCAAGTCCAGCTTTCACTTCGTCCGTAATGGTCGCTCCGCACAGACCGGCAAGGATGTTCATCATTTTAACGGAGTAGATCGGCATGACACCCGCAATGATCGGAACGGAAATCCCCGCTTTTCGGCACTTATCCACAAACCCATGATACATGCGATTATCGTAGAAGTATTGTGTGATGAGGAAGTCCACTCCAAGATCGACCTTCTGCTTCAAAAACTCGATGTCTGCATTCAGATCAACGGCTTCCTGGTGCCCTTCTGGATAGGCGGAAGAACAGAAACACATATCGTGGCGCAAACGCAGGTATTCGATCATTTGTGAGGAATGCGAAAAACTGCCCGGCTGCGGCCTGAAACCTTCTTCGTGCGGTTCATCTCCTCGTATCACCAACAGATTTTCAATGCCGATGGCTTTGAATTTCTCTACCGTTTCATCCAAATGTTCGGGGCTCATTCCGTAACCGGCCAAGTGGGCCATTACCAGATAATTCCGCTCGGTGTGGATTCGTTGGAGCATCTGCAAGGAGCCATCTCGCGTTCCGCCACCAGCCCCAAAGGTCATGGTGAAAAAGTCTGGTCTAAGCGTAACCACTTTGTCGAGCACTCCGCCTATGCTGGCTTCGGCCTGTTCGGTCTTCGGGCGCGTCATTTCAAAGGAAATGGTCGGGCCGTTTTTACTCTTGATGAGGTCTATGATCCGCATAATGGTCGATTGAGCCTAGCTCAACGGACAAAGCGGCTTTGGGTTTCAGATCAAGCCCAAACCTTTGTTCCCTCCGTGCAATTGGCACAGATGTCGATCTCACTTCTGCTTCGGAGAATAGATTTTCGGAATTCCTGATACTTTTCTCCTTGCCAGATCTCGTTAAAGGAGTTCTTTTTCAGGTCGCCCAATTGGTGTGTTGCATCCTTATCGAAGCAGCACGGCACTACCAGTCCATCCCACGTGAGCACACACGAATGCCACAATTTCCAGCAATGATTCAAAAGCGGGTTTTTGATGGTAGTGTGCCCGTCTTTGGTCTTCTTGTAGCGACTGTATTTCTCATTTTCGGGAATGAGTTGGTTCGGGTCGTTCTCGTAATCGTAGATCTGCGCGGTCTTGAAACGCACTTCATCCACACCAACCTCTGCACCCAGTTTCTTCACATCTTCTATCTGGTGCTCATTTGGTTTCACCACCAAGAATTGGAAGATGACATGGGGCGTCTTTGAGCCTAGTTCCTTTTTCCACTTGATGACGTTCTTCGTACCCTCGATCACCTTATCCAAATTGCCACCCACGCGATAATTCTGATATGTTTCCTGCGTGGTGCCATCAATGGAAACGATCAGTCGGTCAAGGCCGCTTTCTACTGTTCTTCGGGCGTTCTCGTCTTTCAGGTAATGAGCATTCGTGCTCGTGGCGGTGTAAATGCCTCTATCCGAAGCATACTTCACCATGTCCAAGAAATCAGGATTCAGGTACGGTTCGCCCTGAAAGTAGAAGATGAGGTAAAGCAGGTCATCCTTCAATTGCTCGACCGTATTACGGAAGAAACCGTTGTCCAACATCCCTGTTGGGCGCGTAAATTGTCGCAGACCGCTCGGACATTCAGGGCAACGCAGATTGCAACTAGTTGTTGGCTCGAACGAAATGCTGATGGGAGTGCCCCACTGCGTTGGCTTTCCCGTCCATTTGGTGTAGTAGAAACTGAACAGCACTTTCAGCGCGTTCCATGCTCTGCGAAGGGTGACCTTCCGCATAAAATTGAGCCCGTCTTTGATGCTGCCGTTGAGTTCCAAGTGCGCAAAGGTACGGTTCAGGAGCGGCCCTGAAGCACCAACACAAACTCCCCCTTGATCGGATTGTTCTCGAAATGCTCGATAACCTCTGGAATGGTACCGCGAACCGTCTCTTCGTGCAACTTGCTTATCTCCCTCGAAACAGAAACCAACCGCTCTTCACCAGCGGCTTCAAGCAGTTGCTGCAAGGTCTTCAATAGTCGATGCGGACTTTCATACAAAACGCTTGTCACGTCCTTTCCTACTAATTCGGCAATTCGGGTCTGACGGCCTTTTTTGTGAGGGAGGAATCCTTCGT
>JBJOHR010000297.1:0-10439 GCA_046047575.1 Bacteroidota bacterium
CCAAACAACTTCAGATTTCCTTGGGGCAACGAAATCAATGGAAGTTACGCCAACTACTTTAAAAGCGGAGATCCGTTTGAACCTGGCAGCACACCGGTTGGATTCTTTGATGGCTCGATACAAGACACATTTCAAACCTCCAAAGCTGAAAGCTATTACGGTTGTTATGATATGGCTGGAAACGCATGGGAATGGACCAGACAGCCATGGAATTCAGAAACTCCTTACCACAAAGGCAAAGGTGGTGGATTCAATTATCATTCCTCTGCTCATGTTCAAGTATACTATCATAGTTCATACGGCCCCAGTGTTCGTCCTCCTTTGGACATGTGCAATGTTTCAGATGGATTCAGAGTCGTATTCAAGACCAGCAGAGCATGAAGACGCATGTTTTTCTCCTCAATTTGATTGTGCTAACGTTTTGGGGTTGCGAGCATAGATTGGTGATGGAAGACAAAACTGTCTGCATTCTATATGAGCTACAAAACGGAGATGGATTCCGAATAGACGGGTCTAACCAGCCCGGAACCGCACAACCCTTATGTTTTGTGGTTGGGCACCAGGAGGTTATCTTAGGAATTGACAAAGCCGTAGTGGGAATGAAAATCGGGGAATCGAAAACGGTGAAAATCCTACCAGAGGATGGCTACGGGAAACGCGGTCTGCATTACAAAGATCATTTTGGTAAAACAGTGATTCTTGCCAAACCGAACGATACGCTTTCGGTATGGATACAAATTGAAAGAATCAGATAACTAAAGCCTTCTCTACTTCCGTGATAACAACGGGTTCTACCTGAAACGGAGGTCTTACCTCGACTGGTGCGTCTGTTGGTGGCCGTGTAAACGATTCTTCACGCACTTTTTCGTACCCGAATGCAAAATTATCTTCTGGTCGATGCACCTCCAATTTGTCGTTCGGGGTTCGTTGGAAATACACTTGTAACGGTGCTTCTTTAGGAATGATGGACACCTGCACCGCGATGCGTGGTTCGTTGGAAAGATTGCGCGGGGAACCATGTACTGTACTATGATAGAAAAGTGCCGCCTGGCCAGCCTTTAAAGGATACTGAGACATACTTGGTCTCAATTCATCCAGAATGCCCGTGTAATCGGGGAAAAGATAGCCAGGCCCTCTTACCTTTCTATTAAGATTGTGGGTTCCGTGTACTACCCACATGGCTCCGTTCGACTCATCCACATCATGCAATGCGAGCCAAAGGTTGAAGGATGGGTATTTGTATTCATCCACAATACTCCAATCCTGATGAACAGGAAAATCAGTTTCTGCTCCAGGCATTTTTACAATGAACTGGTGCGAAATGGCCCGATAGTTCTGAAAAGCCCTGTCACAAGCAGGCTGCAAAATTGCTTTCAATCCTTCGTAGACCTTCAATTTGTATTCAAGATCTGAATGCCATATGGTCATATGGATGCGACTGTACATGGTAGGAGGGTCCATTCCTTGATGCATCTCAGCGTAAAAATCCTTTACCTGTTGCAATTCATCGGGCGTCAGGAACGGAATCCTTACAACGCCATACTTTACCAGATCATCGCTGAATTTCTTTTCAATTACTATGTCGTTGGTTACCATCATGTCAGACCGGTTCTTGAATAATATCACAGGCTACCTGAGTTAAGCTAGCCTCGTATTGCACAGCTGAGGTCGTTGCTTCCTTACCAAGAAGTTCCCGTAACTCATCGGCTGTCATTTTCAGCTTAACGTTCTTGCTTTCACCGATCTTATGACCTGTTCTTGGACGCACGGTGCAGTCAATGTAAAAGTTCAGGTTCTCGGTCAGGTAATCTTCCTCCTGAGCATAGATCTCTACGGGACTATTCGCCTGCTCATCTCTGTAAACACTTATCAGTTCAGCTTCTTTTGGGAAGATGCCAGACATGACCACCACACGCGAATCCTTTCCCAAGTTGGCTCCCGACAAGTGAACAATGCGATTGTCAAAGATCAAAGCCTCCCCCTTTTTCACCTCAACTGGAACCAGATACGGTTTCAGCAACTCCCGATGCTCATCGAACATCGAAGCAAAAGAGATTCCGCGATAAGGAGAAAACCACTTCTGACTTTTGGGCACAACCCACATGCAACCGTTCTCTATCCTAGTGTCTTGCAGGGGCATCCAAAGACTCAGCGGGGAGTGTTTCCACTCATTCAATCCCGTTGAATCCTGATGAAGATAGAACTCGCTCTTTGGTCCGGAATGCTTTACGATGAATGAGTTGATCACCGTCTTATAATTTTGGAACAGCGCGTCCAAAAGTGGTTTCAGAGCTGCTCCCAGCTCATTGTCCACTTTTCTGCGATATTCACGGTCCTGCGAATACACGCTGTAAAACATTCCTCCACTATCCTTATTCTTACCATGAGTTGAACCATAAATGCGTTGGAGAGCATCAAGATCAGCCAAACTACTGGCATCAACTTTATAAAAGCCATTATCGGCAATGGCGGCTTTTATTTCGGAGCTTATTATCACCGAGTGTTCCACTGGCTTCCAATTTGAACCATCGAACGAAGGAAAATCCTGGGCATCCTTCTTGAAAAGTGATTTCAGTTGTTGTAACATGGTTGGATGATTACCCTTCAAAGTTATCGTTTAACTCAAACACTTGATCTGGCGATCGGGTGATTCATATCATCGGTGGAACTCTCCTTACGTTTACGAATTCTTTAATCGCTACCTGGACGTTAGATTTGTAACATGTCTGTTCTGTTCAAAGTTTCTAACCACTGCTTGTCTTGTGGCTCAGCCCAATTGGAAGAAATTTTCAAGATGGACGCTCTTCCTCTGGCTGACCGACTGAAAAGAGATGCGGATGAAGTTTCGGAATCTGTTCCGTTAACGCTGGTCAGATGCACCGAATGCGAACTGGTGCATGTTCGGGAACTTGTGGAACCTTCTACCCTGTTTCCTCCAGACTACCCTTACTTTACTGGTGTTTCAAGTGCGTTGACCGTGCATTTCCGTGGACTTGCCGATTCGCTTATCGAACAATTCGGGCTAAGCCAACACTCTTTTGTGCTTGATATTGGCAGCAACGATGGCACCGCGCTGAAAAGATTCAAAGAGAATCGGATTTCAGTTCTTGGTATTGACCCCACAACTTGGCCAGCACTTCGGGCATTGAACGATGGAATTCCCACATTACGGGAATTCTGGAATTACAGAACCTCTGAAATAGTAAGATCGGAGCTGGGAAAACCGATTGATGTGATCCTTTCAAACAATGTCATTTCTCATGTTGCTGATCCAAACGACTACATACGTGGTTTGGCAAATGTGTGCGATGAGAACACGAATGTCGTTGCCGAATTCCCATACCTGAAGTCGATCATTGAGAAGACCGCATTCGACATCATCTTTCATCAGCATGTTTCCTATTTCACTTTAAAGTCTTTCGAGTCGCTTGTTTCCTCTCACGGTTTCCATTTGAATGACGCAGAGCTTCTGAACGTTCATGGAGGAAATCTGCGCGTTTATTTCAGCAAGAAGGAAGGCGGTTCTTCTCGTCTTGAAAAACTTCGCACAGAAGAAACAGATATAAGTGATTTGAGCACGTTGCAATCGTTTGTAAAACGAATTGACAGTACGAAAAAAGACACCCTGCAACTCATTGACAATCTTATTTCAGAAGGAAAAACAATAATGGGATATGGTGCAGCCGGCAAGGCGACCATGCTAATCGAGTATTTCGAACTGGACAACTCTAGGATCTCAGGAATGCTGGATAAGAATGCGGTAAAACAAGGAAAGTACTTCCCTGCATTCGGTCATCTTATTCAGTCTCCCGAAATTCTGAAAGATCAGAATCAGCGACCAGATTACCTGATCATTCTTGCTTGGACATTGAAAGATGAGATCATACAGGAATTGGAATTTTTCCACCGCAAGGGCGGAAAATTCATCATCATCCTTCCTGAACTAGTAGTGATTTGATGACTTGATCCCCTCCCATTCTGTTCGAAGTGTCACCAGATCTTTGTAGGTATCAACACCTTTCCAAAACCCGTTGTGCTTGTGGCCAAAAAGTTTTCGTCCTTCTCTTATCATCCTCGGCAGCAACTCACTTTCAAACTCTAGATTGGTATCCACTCCTTCCATACATCTGCGGTTTATGATGAATGAACCAGCATTGATCCAATCCTCCAGAATCGGTTTTTCGATAAAGTCGTAAACACGGTTCTCATTATCCAGCAGCACTCTACCATAAGGCATACGTGCTTTTACCAATGTCATGGTCACATCACGGTCATTCGCTTCGTGATCATTTACCATCCTATCAATGTCCACGTTAGAGAGCACATCAGCATAGGCCACAAAAAACCGTTCTCCTTGTACGTGTTTGAGCGCTTGCGCGATACGATATGTAGCGGTAGAAGTGGTTCCGGTATCAAGCATCACAACCTCCGTATCACCCCATTTTTGATTCTGATACGATTCGGCCTTGTTCACAGATTCAGATATCATTTCGATATCATTTCCCAGACACAGGACTACTTTATCAAACTTTTTCAGCGAATCATAATGATCCAGAATGTGATGAAGCAGCGGTCTACTGGCAACCTCCGCAAGAATTTTGTTCGTTGCGGGGAGGTCAAACCTCATTCTAAGACTCTGCCCTCCGCAGAGAAGAACACATGTACATTTTTTCAATAGTTTCATTTAAGTGTTCTTCCAGATTCAATAATATTGAGTGCGACCATCAATTGTGTTGATACCTTTAGAAACTCAGAGTTAGTGCATGAGCCAATTGGAATCGTTCTACAAGGATAAGAAGGTATTCATTACCGGACATACCGGTTTCAAAGGTTCTTGGCTGAGTGCGTGGCTCTTGAAGTTGGGAGCTGAAGTTCATGGTTTTGCCAAGAATATCCCTACCGAACCATCGGTGTATAAGTTGACCGGACTTACCAGATTCATTCATTCCAACGAGGGAGACATTCTGGATCACGATCGCCTTTGGAAAGCGATTGAAGCGGTCAAACCGGACATCATTTTCCATACGGCAGCGCAACCGATTACAACGTTGGCATTCGAACAACCGCTACAGACCTTTGAAACGAATGTTATCGGCACCGCTTCAGTTCTAGATGCGGTGAGAAAATTGGATCATGCGTGCACGGTGGTCTGCATTACCAGCGACAAAAGCTACTTGAACAAGGAATGGGTCTGGGGTTATCGCGAAACGGACGAATTGGGAGGCAAGGATCCTTACAGCGGTTCGAAAGCCGGGGCTGAAATGGTAATCCGTTCCTACTACCATACCTTCTTCAAAAACGATAACGGCAAAAGAGTGGCGGCCGTAAGGGCGGGCAATATCATTGGCGGTGGCGATTGGGCCACTAATCGCATTGTTCCAGACTGTATCCGTGCTTGGCAGACAAATGAACCTGTGGTTATCAGAAGCCCAAAGGCCATTAGACCGTGGCAGCACGTAATTGAACCGATATACGGCTACATGCTTTTGGCGAAAAAGCTTCATCAGGATGAAAACCTGAATGGCGAAGCCTTCAATTTCGGACCCGACCCGATGCATTTTAAAACAGTGTTGGAACTGGTGGAACTATTGGCTGGTTCCATGAGAAAGAACGGAGTGAAAGCAATTGTAAAAGTGGAAGATGCCAACGACCAGCGTGAAGCGGGAATTCTGAAACTGAACTGCGAAAAGGCATTATCTCCGCTGAACTGGCGTCCGGTACTTTCAATAGAAGAAAGCATGGAGTTGACTGCGGATTGGTACTTCGGTTCTTTGTGGAAACAATCTGATGCGCTGAATCTGTGCCACCAGCAGTTAAGCCGATTTGAAGCTAAGCTTTGAGCAGAAAGTTGAACATATACTTGGCCGACCTAAGGCATAATTACCTCGGGTATTTCTCATCCGATGCCATGCCGCTCGGCATCGGCTACATGAAAGCTGTAATGGATCATAGACTGCCGTACCACACCAGTCGCTTATTCGCTTATCCAGATAAACTGGAAGCAGCTATCGATGATGTTGCTCCAGACGTTCTCATGCTGACCAATTACACATGGAACGAAGCGCTTTCCATGAGTTTTGCAGAGTATGCGAGACAGAAAAACCCTGATTGCCTTGTCGTTGTAGGCGGGCCGAATATTCCCATTGAAAACGAGCGCAGAATAGCCTTTCTTCAATCGCACCCATATGTTGATCTGTACGCACTTGGCGAAGGCGATTTCTTTGCCACCGAACTGGTTTCCAGATACATCGAATGTGGTTTAGACCGCCAAGAGCTTTTCTCGCAGGAGATCCATTCTTCTGCCTACAGACGAAATGGAGAATATTCTTGTACCGAGATAAAGCCGCGTAGCAAGAATCTGGATGACATTCCATCACCGTGGCTTACAGGCATTTTGGATGAATTCTTTGATGGAAAACTTGTTCCGCTTTTGGAAACCAACCGCGGTTGCCCTTTCTCCTGTGCATTTTGTGTTCAAGGAACAAAATGGTATCAGAAAGTGAACGAATTCTGTTTGGAGCGGCTTGAAAAGGAGATCCATTACATCGCCAGAAAGATCTCTACTGATTTTCCGCAACAGAAAGTGCTGCGCATTGCCGACCCGAATTTCGGCATGTTCAACCGTGATGTGGACATTGCAGGCTACTTGGGCGAAACGCAGGTCAAATACAACTACCCATTGCTGATAGATGCCACAACGGGTAAAAACCGAGCGGACAACATCATTAAAACCATGGAGAAAGTGAACGGAGCTTTGGTGCTTTACCAAGCCGTTCAGTCGTTGGATGAAGAGGTTTTGGAAAACATTCAGCGCTCAAACATCAAGTTGGAAGCCTACGAAGAGTTGCAGGTTTATATCAAAGGTCGTGGCATGAAATCCAGTTCGGATCTCATTCTCGGACTTCCTGGCGAATCGCTGAAAAAGCATCTCAGTTCGTTGGAAAAATTGATCAACGCAAAAACTGACAAGCTGAACAATTTTCAGGCAATGCTGCTCAAGGGTTCCAACTTGGAAACCGTTGCAACCCGAAGCAAGTACGACTTCAAGACCATGTTCCGCCTGCTGCCGAAAAGCTACGGCAACTATGCTGGAAGAATGGTCTTCGATACAGAAGAGATCGTTGTGGCAAACAAGGATATGAGTTTTGACGACTACTTGACCGCCCGCAAGCATCATTTGGTCATCAACATATTCTGGAATTTCACTCGTTTCGAAGGTTTTATCAAGGTGGCTGAAAGCTATGGATATACGCCTTGG
Organism: Bacteroidota bacterium; assembly: GCA_046047575.1. GTDB lineage: Bacteria > Bacteroidota > Bacteroidia > UBA10329 > UBA10329 > UBA10329. The sequence goes on from JBJOHR010000297.1 coordinate 7,259, forward strand.
CAATGGCTCGAAAGCATTGTGAAGACGGTGAACGATTCAAACCTGCTATCTGAGGTTTACGATGGCTTTCTTTCCGAAACCCGATCGGAATTGTTCGGGTCGGAAGAGGAGTTACAGGAATTCTACAGCGACAAAACCAATTTCGAAAAACTGAATAGGGGCGAACTTGGTGACAATCTCATCTATAAATACAGAACACTGGCTCTGTTCTACTACTGGAATGAAGTGGTTGAAACTGCGTTTGAGTCAACCTTAAATCTGCTAAAAAACAATGAGGTTGACCCACAACTTTCAGGGCTGCTCAACCAATACAGAAAGTACGTTCGGTTTGTCTACGTTTCAGGCAAATCTCCCGAACAGATACTGAAAGATCATCTGGAAAGGTTTGACTTTGACATGGAACATTGGATAAGAGACAATTACTCAGTTTCCAGTGTTGCGCATTACAAACTGCCGCATCCGAGGACAGTTTCATTCCAATTGTCGTTATCCAATCGGAGCAATCTGGAGGATACATTCAAAATCTGGTCATTCGACCCAAGATCCTTTTCCATGTTCATAAGAAGGATACATAACGATTGGCTGAAACGTGAGGTAAAGGACGCAAACACTTGTGAGGTCTGAAAAAGTACGATCTTTACTGACTATGAAACAGGTGAAAGTGTTCTTGGCCGACCTTCGGCATGTGCGTGACGGTGTTCTGTTTGCAGACACCATGCCTTTGGGCATTGGTTACATGAAAGCGGTTATTGACCGCGATCTTTCCGATCAAGTTGAGTGTCAGATATTCGCTTATCCAGATGTATTCCGGGAAGCGGTCATCAACGAGAGTCCAGATGTGGTTATGGTCACCAACTACATGTGGAATGAAGCCTTGAGCCTTTGGTACTTGAAATTGGTGAAAGAGCGAAACCCCCAAGCACTAACTGTTATGGGCGGACCCAATATTGCTATTGAGGTGGAGCGGCAGATAGAATTCGTTTCCAACAACCCTCAAATTGATATTTACGCTATTGGTGAAGGGGATTTTTTGGCTCGGGACATTGTAAAGCTGTTCATTGAGAATGATTGCAATGCGGATAAATTGAAAGATTCCGGTTCTCTCACACATTGTGTTTACAGAAGTTCGGATGGCGTGAAATTGGGAGATGAGAATCCTCGCAGCAAGGAGTTGGATGAGATTCCATCGCCTTGGCTCAATGGCATCATGGATAAGTTTTTCGACAATAAACTCTCTCCGCTTTACGAGACAAACCGTGGCTGCCCGTTCACTTGTACTTTCTGCGTTCAGGGAACACGCTACTACACTAAGGTGAGTCATTTTGGGCTGAATCGTGTGCGGGAGGAACTATTTTACATTGCCGATAGGATCAAAAACCACAGTCCGAACGTTAAGATCCTTCGTATTGCTGACCCCAATTTCGGCATGTATGAGCGTGACATTGACATTTCGCGTTACATGGGCGAAACGCAGAAACTTTATGACTACCCGATGTTCATTGATGCCACCACGGGAAAGAACAAACCCGAACGCATTATTGAAGCCATGGAACAGGTAAGTGGCGCCATGATCATGTGGCAATCGGTACAGTCGTTAGACGACACCGTTCTAACCAATGTGAAGCGCAAGAATATCAAGCTGAGCACGTATAACGACATCAATGTTTACCTGAAAGGAAGAGGGCTTCGCTCTCAGGCAGACCTGATACTTTGTCTTCCAGGAGAATCATTGGAATCACACAAAAAAGCGCTGGAAGGCCTTACAAATTCAGGAGTTCTACGATTCAATAATTTCCAGGCCATGCTTCTGAAAGGTTCAGAAATGGAAACCGTAAAATCCAGAAAAGAATTTGGTTTTAAAGCCAAGCACCGACTGATCCAGAAGAACTTCAGCATTCATCATGGAGAAAAGGTTTTTGAAACCGAGGAGATCATCATATCAAGCGATACATTCTCTTTTGAAGAATACATCATTGCCAGAAAGTACCACCTTATCATCAATCTGTTCTTGAACGAACTACGGTTTGAAAAACTGTTGCATCTGTTTGATTCGCAGAAGATTCCTAGATGGAGTTGGATACAGAAGATGTATGAAATGATAGAGGAAGATCCGTTTGTAAAGGATGTCTTCGATCAGTTTGCTCAGGATACGGAAAATGAGCTTTTCGATAGTGTTGAAGAGCTAACGGCCTTTTACAGTGAACCAGAAAACTACGCCAAGTTAGAGCGCGGAGAAATTGGCGATAACGTCATTCACAAGTATCGCGTCATTTCAAACTATCATAACTGGAAAGACATCTGCGATTTTGCCTATCGTGCAGCTTACCACCTCATCCACGATCAAGACCACGGATTGTCGGAAAACGAAGGATTCGATGTTTTTTGGAACGACCTGAAGACGTATCAGTACCATTCTAGTGCCCATGGCAAAACCAGAGAGGAAATTCTGAGCGGCTCAACAGCCGGTTTTACTTATGATGTTCATAGATGGATGTCCGATGATATGGTAAAAGATTTCGGAAAGTATCGCAACGGACAAACCATCAACTACCACTTTGCGCTTTCTGTCAGCAACAAAAGGAACTTGGAGGCCTCGCTCAACAGATGGAACACGGATCTTGTTGGTATGTCTCTGATGATCAGAAAGATCAAACAACATTGGCTTGAAAAAGAGCCGATATCCTTAACCTCGGAGCTGGAGATCAGGATAACAGAAACACCATTGATCGGTTAACCTGGCCCATTAAGCAGAAGTTCCTTTCCGACTATTGATCCCAGATTCACTATAATTCGCCAATGGAAGTTATTGACCGACTGCGCACCTATGGGAGAACCGACTTTTATGGGCTGCTCGGATTCGTTTTCTTCGGATTCTTCCTCATTCTGTCCATTGTACTATACAAAGAGTGCATTGTACACCAGGATTATGCATGGGAACTTACTTGGATATTGAATGGCAACGGCCCCACTCCTGTTTACTTCAGATGGGGCGCCATTCCGTGGCGGGTGTTCTTTATAATCGGTCCAGCCATATACCTTTCGCTCAAATCCATACTTGTGCTAACCTCGGCCTGGTTTGTTCTGAGTAAGTTTCTTACGTGGGCCATTTGCCATTTCTATTTCAGAAATCCGATTGCTGGAATACTTGTTATCATAAGCATTCTGTTCAGCCATGCCGAAG
>JBJOHR010000298.1:0-6520 GCA_046047575.1 Bacteroidota bacterium
GAGCCATCACCTCAGGCTCTGGACCGATAAAAACGATACCGTTCTCGCGACACTTGCGTGCAAACTCCTCGTTCTCAGATAGAAACCCATAACCCGGATGTATTGCATCCACGTTCTTCTCCAACGCCAGGTTGATGATCTCGTCAATGTCGAGATAAGGCTTCAGCGGCTCGTTGTCATTGCCCAGTTGGTAGCTCTCATCCGCCTTGTAGCGGTGCAACGAATAGCGATCCTCAAACGTGTAAACAGCCACCGTGCGTAGCTTCAACTCCACACAGGCTCGCAGGATACGAATGGCGATCTCGCCACGGTTGGCAACAAGTACTTTTCTGATCTTCATCTGAATTGCTTAGACTGCCGAAAATAAGGAATGAAGATAAGCTGGAACGAAGTTTGACCACCCCTTACAAACATGATCTTAACTTTGCAAAATGAATTTCAAACCACTATTTGTTCTAGCGCTCCTTCTTGCATCTGCTACGCTTTCCTCCTGGAAAAATATTGTAACGGATTCAGCAAATGAAAAGATCAACTGGGTGACGTTGGAAGAGGCGGACAAACTCCGTCAAAACGCACCAAGGAAGATTATCATTGATGTCTATACTGACTGGTGTGGCTGGTGCAAACGGATGGACGCAACAACCTTCTCAGATCCGAAGCTGGTTGAATATGTGAATGCCAATTACTATGCGGTGAAGCTTGATGCCGAACAGAAAGAGCCTATCACCATTGGTGGAAAAACCTACGACTACGACCCAAATATTGGACGCAAAGGCGTTCATACAATAGCTAAGGAATTACTTCAAGGGCAAATGAGCTACCCGACCATTGTCTTTCTGGATGAGAACATGAACATGATCCAGCCACTTCCCGGCTACCGCGATGCAAAGGAAATGCAACCTATACTCGAATATCTGGCTACGGAAGCTTACAAGCAAACTCCTTGGGAAGAATGGAAAAGTTCCAGAAATGGTGCGCATTGATAGCCCAAGATATTACGAGTTTCGGCTTGTTCTAATCTCAAGGTGGCCATCGACAATCGGTAACGATCATCTGTATTCACTGTCAGAAATTTGATGAATGCCTGACCGATTTCAAACCATTCTAACAAGAACGGAAAGCATCTTCAAAGACCGTGGCTCTCGATTTTTGGGGTACGCTATTCCGATAAAGAATGTTGATGAGATCAGACAGGAATTGGAAGCGATCCGACAGTTGCATCCATCCGCGCGACACGTGTGCTACGCTTACATTCTTGGTTCAAGCACAGAAACGTATCGCGCCAACGATGATGGCGAACCGAATGGAACGGCAGGATTACCGATTCTCAATCAGATACGCAGCAAAGAAGTAACCAATGTATTAGTTGCCGTTGTTCGCTATTTCGGTGGAACCAAATTGGGTGTTTCCGGATTGATCAACGCATATAAGGAAGCCGCCAAACTGGCGTTGGATTCAAGTACTGTGATAATAACGGTCATGAAAGCTTCCATTCGGTTGCGATTCCCGCATTCATCAATTAGAGATGTTGAGCGAACAATCAGGCAAAATGACTACGAGATATCCGAACAGCATTTCGGAATGGATTGCAATTGGACGATCCTTGTCCCTGAATCAGAACTTGCAAAATGCAAGGCCCTGTTCGAATCTGTCAGGGACGTTCAACTTCTCTGAAACCTTGGAAATCGTTCGCCAAGACTTCCTAGAAACTCCAATAACTTAGAAAGTGCATCGAAATACAGGGTAAACATCAGGAATATGGACATGCTCCAAATGACGAGCAAATTGGCCCAATACGTATCTATAAATTGCCCGAATAACACTTTTCTCGGAGCAAAGAAATGAGAACGAAGCATTGAACTTCCAACTGGATCCTGGTAGATCGGATGCAAGCGCTGGATAAGTTTCCCATCCCGTTCAATGATTCTGTAGAAGTCCGTGCTGTTCGTTACAAGATCACCTAAACTTTCGTTGTAATGATCATCGCGCAATTTGTTAAAAGCGTCCCTCTCTTCGGGTGTCTTGACCTTGGACGCGATCACTCGGTCTTTTTCTGCATCGATCAGATTACGTTGTTTGACATAATGTTTAGCCAACTTCTCCAGATGTTCTCTCAATCCGATCAACACGTCAGCATTGATTGTTTGAGCGGTCAACTTATCCGTTTCGTTGAATTTCATATCAGGATTGAACGCATTCTCACGCTCAATTTCATGCTTTATGAGTTTGAGCTCTTCGGATGCCCGCTGCCCTTCATCAGATTTTAGGTCAATGATGGAATTCATTCCAATGACCTTCTTCTTCAATTCTGGGATCCAATAGTCTTTGCGGAAGGTTGCCTCGCTGATCCGTTTATCCAGTTCAAATAGATCCTTCTGGTATTGATTGTTCTTAAAATGATGAACCGCAAGGGCTTCATATGCCCATTTGCTAGCCATTATTTCGCCCGTTACAGGCACGTATTCATTAGAAGAAAAACCAGGGTTCAACTTGTCAAATTCAACGATCACACCGCTGAGCAAGAGTTGAGGTATGATCAGAAATGGAATGAGAATATAGATCGTTACCGCATTGCGGAAACTTGCCGAGATGTTCAGGCCTAACATGTTGGCGAAGCAAGAAGTGGAGAACAGTACCAGAAAATAAGAAAGGTTCATACCCTGAACTTCCAGTATGGCGTTTCCAATGAGAACAAATGACAATGTCTGCACAAAGGATATGAAGAACATGATCATGATCTTGGATACCAAATAACTTGAACGGCTCAGATTCAGGAACTTCTCTCGCTTCAGGATCTTCCGATCTTTGATGATTTCCTCAGCACTGACGGTAAGCCCGAAAAAGAGTGCTACCACTACACACATGAACATGTAGGCCGGTATGTTGTCATTTTCTCTGAAAACATAACCCGCTTCATCGTTAGCATAAAACCTGACCAATGATGCAAGAATTACAGCCAGCAACGGAGTTTCTAAAAAGTTGATGAGCATGTATTGCGAATCGGCCAACTTAGATCGAATGTCGCGGGTTAAGAAAACAACAAACTGAGCAATGCGAGAGGGAATGCTGGCAGCTTTGGGCAATCGACCTCCTGCCCCATTATTGTCTGCCAATTCACTTTCCATTTTTCCAGAACCGAGAAACTTCTCGTTCCATTCCAATGGCTTAACGCGTCTGGATTGGGTTGACTGTCCGTACTCGTCCAAAACCTTGCCTTCAATAATGTTGAATACCTGCTCTGGATTGACATTTCCGCAATTGAAGCATTCAACATCCTGACTGGTCACGTCATTGATCTGTGCTTTGAAGTAGCCGATGGCGTCTATCGGGTTTCCATAATAGACCGGATATCCGCCAGTATCCAAGATCATCAACTTATCGAACATCTTGTAAATGTCTGATGAAGGCTGATGTATGACTACATAGACCAATTTGCCTTTCAAGGCCAGTTCCTTCAAAAGGTCCATGATGTTTTCGCTATCGCGAGATGAGAGTCCAGAGGTCGGCTCATCAACAAAAAGAATGGATGGCTCTCGAATAAGCTCTAAGGCAATATTGAGTCGCTTTCGTTGACCTCCGCTGATCTTCTTGTTCAAAGGACTTCCAACCTTCAGATCCTTTATCTCGCTCAGGCCTAGGTTCTTAAGCGTTGTCATTACCATTTTTCTCAAACGGAAAGTGCTTACGCCATCAAAACATAGTTTAGCATTGTAATAGAGGTTCTCAAAAACGGTCAAGTCTTCAATCAACAGGTCATCCTGAGATATGTAACCTATTAAACCTTCAACTTTATCGGGTTCCTTGTAAATGTTGATCCCATTTATGTTGACAGCGCCCTTGGTCGGTTCGGTAGTTCCGTTAAGAATATTCAGAAGCGTGGATTTACCTGCTCCACTGGCGCCCATAATTCCCAATAGCTGACCCGAACGCTCACGCATGTTGAGCTTATGCAAACCTTGTTTTCCACCTGGAAAGTAGAATTCGATGTTGTTAGCTTCAAAAACCAGATCATGATCCACGGTTGCGCGCATAAATCTGCCAACGATGTCGCTGTAGTAAATGGGCGATAGACCAGAGGTACGAATAGAAGCTCCTTGTGAAAGGATATTCACTCTACCGGACCGGACGGGCTGACCGTTGATGAACAAGGTCTCGGTACCGAAATACCTGAAGACATACAGACCAACGCTCGGTATGCTTAAAACACGTATCTGTCCTTGTAGTGCTTCGGCAAAAATGTGATGAGCCCTTTCGAACTTAGGGTCCTTCTGATGACTGATGACCAGAATATTGTCAGAATCCTGTTGGTCTTCTTCCAATGCTTTTACAAAGTGCAGGCAACGAAGGAATTCCTGCTCATCAATATTGAACGAATCGGAAACTGTGTTGACGAAATCCAACTCCTGTCCATCAATTGAACCATCAGAATTCACGAACTCCAGCAGTCGGAACAAAACAATGACCTTCTGCTTCTGTGTGAGCTCGGCATTGATGGCCATGCATATCTTAAGGATCTTGACGGAAGAACGCGAGATCCGTTTTTTCCGTTTCTCATCAAGTTCATCCTGACCACCGTGGTATTCACGGAAGAACTCTCCGTAAACTTCCAGATAATGAAGAACCAGCTCTTTATTGAGCTGCTGCTCGAGAAAGACCCTAACTACTTTTCTACCGCTTTCGCCTCCCGTTTCATCCTTGGCAACCAAGGCGAAAAGTTGCATTAAGGCTCTCAGTATACGTTCACTCATCCGCTATAAAAACAAAGGCCTCATTACAACGGAGTAATGAGGCCTCGGGTTACGCGATTCGCGTATTTATCTATTGCTTAAATCCAATGACCAAAGTGGCGCATCCTGAACTTACGTTAACATTGTTAAGTTTGGCTTCGATGGTACAATCCACCGTTGAGCCGAATTCAAAATCCCAGTAAGGTGCGTTCTTATATTCACTACTGGCAAAGAGTTGATTATGGTCTTCATCGTAAATCTCAAATATGAGATTTCCATCTGTGAAACCGCTACAACCAGCAATCCTGTAGGTGCTTCCACCGTAGAATGTTGCTCGGAATTCTGCCACTTGATCTCCGTTCAGAAGTGCGCGATAAGATTGTCCGTCTGAAATGTAGTTGGCTGTCACATTTTCCGAACATATTTTGGCAATTGAGTCGCACTGTGCCGAAGCATTTCCAACATAGGCCAATCCCACAACAAGGGCTGCCATCAGTATTCTTAGGGTCTTTGTTCTCATTGTTGGCCTACTATTTTGTTTCTGATCATTTCTACTTTATCCGCAATACCTTTCAAGTGTTCTGGCGTGATAACCACCTTGGTCTTACTGTTGATCTTGGTTTTCTTGTTGGCAATATCAACCTGAGGTTTCTCGTAGGTGTATTGAATATCGATGGCATCGAAATCGTACGCCAATTCAATCAGGTCATCAACCAATACATCGTATTCAGGTTGATTATAATATGGCGTAAGCATCTTCACTATATTATTGAGGGTGTACTTCTGCTCGCCTATCCTATTGATCACGTCCTGATTTCCATCCTTCACAGCGATCTGTGTGGTGAAATAAAGCGTTTCAATCCAGCCACCGGCAAGTACCAACGCCCCAACGTTCATTCTGTCGTTGTCCTTTAGGAACGCATCTGAATTCCTGTATGCAACCGCCACAAGATTGAGCATAGAATCTCTCTTTCCAAAGTTATTCTCGAAACGCTTGATGGTGTTTTCATCAAACGCACCAGTGATTCCCAATTCATCTGAAAGTTTATTAATAACGCCCAAGTACTTAAGCGCATCTTGGCTTTGATCGTAAATAGTAACATAACCCACATCGGCACCATAAACTCCCAGATTAACTGCTTTTTGGTAGTTAGTGGCATACGTGGTTACTCTCTTAGCGTCATTAAGAAACTTCTTATTGTAATCAGAACCCGATTTCTCGATCAGCATCGCTGTCTGTATCGGAGATGGAATACTGAACATGCTTCCGCCAATGGACATTAACTTGGTTGCAGAGGAATCCACGTTCCCCGCAGCAGTTTCAGCCCCACTGTCATCTTTCTTCACATCAGAAACGCACCCGACCATGAAAATGGTTGCAAAGGCAGCTGCGCTTCCGTAGTTCAGCAACTTGTTAAATGTTTTCGTTTTTGTCATGACCTGATAATGATTAATGTTGTTCGCAAGTAACGAAAATTAGCACGAAACATCAATGCTGGCAATACCTCTGAAATCCTTGATACATAAAGGATTATCGGTAAACGACATGTATAATTCCGTGCGGTTCCTCATTCCGTTTGATGCCTTCATACTGATAATAGCAACTCTTGGTTACAATTTTCTGTACAGAATCAGACCTTAAATGTGACTGTCAGAAAAAAAGTCCTACCAGACGATGGAATGATCCCTGGTCCAGGATACCCCGTTGCCCTCCTTGTGAAGTATCGGTTATCGGTTAGATTCTCTACCCCAGCTGTGAGTTTTACTTTCCAGACCTTGTAAGAAGCATTCAG